>CAVFQD010000011.1:14609-40141 GCA_963624605.1 Eshraghiella crossota
ACTTATCCATTATAATCACAATTATAGCAGATTTTCCTATAAAGTCAACATTTTTTGTATAACTTGTATAAATGCATTAAAACAGACGGCTTGTTTTGGAGATTTTCCACAAAAACAAGCCGTCTTTCGCTTAAAGTATTACATTGAACAGGATAGTCAGCGCACTTGCTGCCATAAGTACGGCAAGAAAAATGCACAGTCCCTTAATCACCTTTTTGTTGTTGAACATATTTATTTTTC
Organism: Eshraghiella crossota; assembly: GCA_963624605.1. Taxonomy (GTDB): domain Bacteria; phylum Bacillota; class Clostridia; order Oscillospirales; family Acutalibacteraceae; genus Fimenecus. The sequence continues at coordinate 14,850 of CAVFQD010000011.1, forward strand.
ACCTTGTTTTATCAGTTAAGACCCATAATTTTTTCCATATCGGCGGAAATTTCCTTTGTGAATTCCTCCGCCGCCGCCCTGTCGGAAGCCACGGCTGTGATATAGATTTTAATCTTGGGCTCCGTACCCGACGGACGGACGATTACTCCGCTGCCCGACGGAAGTCTGTATGCGAGAACATTTGACTTCGGAAGCTTTATCTCTTCGACAGCGCCGGTCTTCGCGTCTGTTCTGGTGCTGAGCTTATAATCGGATACCTCTGTAACCTCCTTACCGGCAATCGTCTTAGGAGGATTGTTACGCAGAGCGGTCATCATATCGCTCATCTTCTGCATACCTGCCGCACCTTCAAAATTGAAGTTGAGAAGCGTGTTCAGGAACATACCGTATTCCTTATAGATGTTCTGCATCTGATTGTAAAGGCTTATACCTTTACTCTTGTAATAAGCCGCCATTTCGCAGATAAGCATTGAAGCGACAACAGCGTCCTTATCCCTTGCATGCGCGCCTCTCAGATATCCGTAGGACTCCTCCATACCGACGATAAAACGGTCTGTTTCGTTCTTCTTTTCAAGCTTTGTTATAAGCTCGCCGATATACTTGAAGCCCGTAAGCAAATCCGCCGTCTGCGCACCGTATTTTTCAGCAATTACCGAAACAAGGTGCGAGGTAACTATCGTTTTAACTACTATCGGTTTTTCGGGAAGTCTGCCCTGTTCCTTGAGCGAGGAAAGTATGTACTCCGTGAGCATAATTCCGACTTCGTTGCCCGTCATAAGCTTGTATTCGCCGTTGTCAAGCACAGCTATTCCCACTCTGTCGCAGTCGGGGTCGGTAGCGAGAAGCAAATCGGCTTTTTTTTCCTTTGTCATTGCGATACCGCACTCAAACACCTGCTTTATCTCAGGGTTCGGGAACGGACAGGTCGGGAAATTGCCGTCGGGAAGCTCCTGCTCCTTTACAACTCTTACATCCTTTATGCCTATTCTGTCAAGAATTGCCCTTACATGCTTGTTGCCCGTGCCGTTGAGCGGAGAGTAAATAACAGAAAGGTCTGCGTTTTCGCAAATGCCGGGATTCACCCTTGCCTTAAGAACCTCATTGTAGAAGCTCTCGACAACATCGTTTGAGATATATTCAACGGTTCCGTCAGCCAAAGCCTTGTCGAAGTCAACAGTCTTTACGCCCGAGAACATATCAACCTTCTGAATGAAGTCATATGTCTTAGCCGCCGCCTCGTCGGTCATCTGATAGCCGTTGGGGTCGTAGCACTTGTAGCCGTTGTACTTAGCGGGATTGTGGCTTGCGGTTATGATGATACCCGAGCTGCATTTATAATAACGAACCGCATACGAAAGCATGGGCGTGGGAACAAGCTCGGGATAAATGTAAACCTTAACGCCGTTGCCTGCAAGCACCGAAGCCGCGGAACGGGCGAACACATCGGATTTTATGCGTGAATCATACGCAATCGCAACAGACGGATTTTCAAATTCCGAGTTGAGATAATCCGCAAGTCCCTGTGTAGCCTGATTTACTGTATAAATATTCATTCTGTTCGTGCCTGCGCCGATTACGCCGCGAAGTCCCGCAGTACCGAACTCAAGGTTCTTATAAAAGCGGTCGAGAATTTCTTCCTCGTTCCCGTCGATTTTCCGAAGCTCGGGAAGAAGATCCGAATCGGCAGTCGCCTTTTCGCTCCAAAGCTTATAAAGAGCATTTATATCGTTCATAATACACAATCTCCCGTATAAAAATTTTTACATTTATATTATAAACAATTCGTTTGTCAAAGTAAATAAAAATTTGCAATACAGAAAAAACGGGACTTCATTAAATTGCCGTAGGGACAGAGCTCACCCCATGTTCCTACGGCAATTTTGATGCTTGTCGGTTCCGAATTTATTTATTCTTCACATAATAAACATGGAGAAGCTCGTGTTTTTTTCCGTCGAGAACGCCCTCATAAAGCTCGCCGATAAGCTTGTTGTCCTGCGAGCATTTAATTACGCTGCTCTTGTCGGAGCGGTAAAGCCCGTCCGCACGCTTGATGCGGTGCCTGTGCGAAATATAGGGCTGACCTGCGCCCGAAATACATCCGCCTCGGCAAGCCATAACCTCTACAAGGTCGTAATGAAGCTCGCCACTCTTAATCCCCTTGATTATCTTTCTTGCGTTAGCAAGACCCGAGGTAACGGCGATTTTAAGAGTGCGGTCGCCGTAAGGAATTTCGGCTTCCTTGACATCCTCAAGACCTCTTATGCCCGTGTATTCAATCTGCGTAAGGGTCGTCTTTGAGCTGTCGCCCGCAACATAGCGCAAAACAGCCTCGGTAACGCCGCCCGTAACGCCGAATATCACGCCTGCGCCCGTCATTTCACCGAACGGCATATCGACAGACTCGGGTTCTAATTCATTGAACATAATGCCCGACTTTTTAATCATACCGATAAGCTCCTGCGTTGTGATAACATCATCGGTACAGCCGTCAAATTCGGGGCGCTTTGCCTCGCTCTTTTTTGCCGTACAGGGCATAAGCGCAAAGTGGTAATGCTTTGTCTTGCCCTCGGGAAGCTTATCCTTATAATATTACTTTATAACCGCCGAGAACATACTCATAGGCGAACGGCAGGTTGACACATTGGGGAGAAATTCGGGATATTTCTTCTCCACAAACGATACCCACGCTGGGCAGCAGGAGGTAAACAGCGGAAGCGTTCCGCCGTTTTCAAGACGGTTTATAAACTCCTTCGTCTCCTCGATAACCGTTAGATCCGCACCCGTGGCGGTGTCGTAAACCTTATCTACGCCCATACGGTGGAGGGCGGCAATAATCCTGTTCATGGAGTATTCGCCGTCGTTAAGTCCCAATTCATCGCCGATACCCACACGGACAGCAGGAGCGATTTCGCAGGTAACGAAAACCTCGGGGTCGTCTATCTTATCCCACACCTTTTGTGTGTCGTCTCTGACAATAATCGCACCCGTCGGGCAAGCTGCCGCACACTGACCGCAGTTTACGCACAGCGAGTCCGCAATAGGCTTGTTAAAGGCGGTGCTGATGGTTGCGTTTGAGCCTCTAAAGGCAAAGTCGATAGCGCCGACATGCTGAATTTCATTACATTCACGCACGCAATCGCCGCAAAGAATACACTTGCTCGAATCCCTTATAATGCTGTAAGATGATTCGTCCCTTTCGGGCTCGGTCTTATCGTTCGGGAAGCGTACATCCGTGATGCCGAACTGCACCGCAAGCTCCTGCAAGCGACATTTTCCGCTGTTTTCACAGGTCGTGCAATCTCTGCAATGGCTTGCAAGCAAAAGCTCAAGGATACTTTTACGGTATCTGCGAAGTCTGCCCGTATTGGTTTTAATTTTCATTCCGGCTTTCGGAACGGTGGAGCAAGAAGCCATAAGTCTGCCCTTTTCGTCCTCAACCATACACATACGGCAAGCGCCGTAAATCGAAAGGTCGGAATGATAGCAGAAAACGGGAAGCTTAATTCCTGTTTTGCTGATTACTTCAAGGAGGTTTCTCTCGCCCTCTATTTTAACGGGAATACCGTCGATTTCTACCATATTTTCAAGCGTCATCAGTCTTCCCTCCTTATAGCGGCAAACGCACAGTTGCTCATACAGGCGCCGCACTTGATACATTTATCCTGATCGATAACATAAGGCGACCTTACCTGACCGGTAATTGCACCGACAGGACAGTTCCTTGCGCATTTTGAGCAGCCTCTGCATCGCTCGGAGTCGATAACATAGATATTGAGCTTACTGCAAGCTCCTGCCGGACAGCGTTTTTTATAAACATGCGCCTCGTATTCATTGCGGAAATTTCTGATAGTCGAAATCACCGGAGACGGAGCCGTTTTGCCGAGTCCGCAAAGGGCGGTGTTTGAAATTGTGTCGGCAAGCTCTTCAAGAAGCTCAATGTCGCCGTCCCTGCCCTTGCCCTGAGTAATTCTTTCAAGGATTTCAAGCATACGCTTCGTACCCTCACGGCACGGAACGCACTTGCCGCACGACTCGTTTTGCGTAAAGTTCATAAAGAAGCGTGCAACCTCGACCATACAGGTTTTGTCGTCCATAACGACAAGACCGCCCGAGCCTATCATTGCGCCGACCTTTTTAAGCGAGTCAAAATCAAGCGGAATGTCAAGCTCCTTTTCCGTAAGGCATCCGCCCGACGGTCCGCCTATCTGCACGGCTTTGAAGTTTGTGCCGCCTCGCATACCTCCGCCGATGTCGAAAATGACCTCACGCAGAGTAGTTCCCATCGGCACCTCGATAAGACCCGTGTTCTGAATTGTACCCGTAAGAGCAAAAGCCTTTGTTCCGGGGCTGTTTTCGGGGCCTATCGACTTGTACCATTCGGCACCCCTGTTTATAATTTCGGGCACATTGGCATAGGTTTCGACATTGTTGAGGTTTGTGGGCTTTCCGAAAAGTCCGTGCTCGACCGTTCTCGGCGGCTTGACGCGCGGCATACCCCTCTTGCCCTCAATGGAAGCGGTAAGAGCCGAGCCCTCGCCGCAAACGAAAGCGCCTGCGCCCTTGTTTATATGTATTTTGAACGATTTGCCCGTGCCGAGGATGTTTTCGCCGAGAAGTCCGCAGTCCTCAGCCTGAGCAATAGCCATTTTAAGCCTTTCAACCGCAAGCGGATATTCCGCACGGACATAGATATATCCGTCCGACGAGCCTATGGCAAGTCCCGCAATCATCATACCCTCAAGCAGCCTGTGGGGGTCGCCCTCCATAACCGAACGATCCATAAAAGCACCGGGGTCGCCCTCGTCGCCGTTACAGACTATATACTTAGGATTTTCCTTTTGAGCGGCACAGGAAGCCCATTTTTTGCCGCACAGGAAGCCACCGCCGCCTCTGCCTCGGAGGTTTGAGTCGGAAATGACCTTGATTATCTCCTCGGGCTGCATATCGAAAAGGCATTTTTCGAACGCCTTATAGCCGCCCACGGCAAGATACTCACGCACGGAGCCCGCATTGATATGACCGCACGAGCCGAGAACGATACGGGTCTGCTTTTTGTAAAACGGAATTTCCTCCTGCTTCTGATAAACCTTACCATCCTGCTTGTAGGCAAGCCTTTCTATGTTCTCGCCGCCGATAATCGTCTTTTCGACAATTTCCTCGCAGTCCTCAAGCTTTACCTTTGTGTAAAGCCAGCCCGACGGCTCGATGCGAACTAACGGTCCCATCTCGCAGAAGCCGTGGCAGCCGCTTTTTTTCATACCGACAACGCCGTCATGCGGCTCGTGAGCCAATTCGACCTCAACGGGAATTCCTCTTTCTTCAAGTAGCTCTTTAAGCCTTGCGTAAATTTCAAGCGAGCCGCCTGCAACACAGCCCGTTCCTCCGCAGACAAGGATTTTTGTCTTCTCCGCCTCAAAAGCCCTGACGCACTCCTCACGCAGAGCAATAAGGTCCTGCCTTGATTTTAGCTTTTCCATTATTCCTCCGCCTCCTTTTCGAGCTCTTCTTTCAAATCCTCAAGAAGGTCAAGTGCCTTTTCGGGCGTCATAGCCGGGTGAACAACGCCGTTCACGGTAAGAACCGGCGCAAGACCGCAGGCTCCGAGACAGGAAACCGTCTCAACCGTAAAATTCAAGTCGTCCGTGGTCTTTTTCTCCTCGCTGAGTCCAAGCGTCTTTCGAAGCTGGTCGAGAATGGGAAGCGAACCTCTTACATGGCACGCCGTACCGTCGCAGCAGCGGATTACATACTTTCCCTTGGGTTCAAGGGAAAAGTTTTCATAGAATGTCGCCACTCCGTAAAGTCTTGCCTCGCCCACGCCTATCGCCTTTGCGACATACGGAAAAATTTCCTTGGGCAAGTAGTGATAATGCTCCTGAATTTCCTGAAGGACAGCGATTGTTGACAGCTCCGCCGCTTCGTGCTTTGAGAGAATTTCGTCAACAACGCTGAAATCAAATTCCTTCTTCATAAGCCCCCTCCTGTTTCACATAAAATTTCTAACCCTTAAAATATCATAATAAAAATTATTTGCTCAGCTGTTCATCGATTGCCTTTGCGGCAACCTTGCCTGCGCCCATAGCGGAAATAACCGTAGCCGCGCCCGTAACTGCGTCGCCGCCGGCATAGACGGAATCTCTCGAGGTAAGTCCGTCCTCGTTTACAATAATGCCGCCTCTTTCGTTTACCTCAAGACCCTTTGTGGTGCTCTTGATAAGCGGGTTGGGCGATGTGCCGATTGAAACGACAACCGTATCGACATCAAGCACAAATTCGCTGCCCTCAATCGGGATAGGACGCCTTCTGCCCCTTGCGTCGGGCTCTCCGAGCTCCATTTTAATGCATTTCATACCCGTGACAAAGCCGTTTTTCGGGTCTCTCGGGTCGTCGGGATTGTTGTAGCCGAGGATTTCCACGGGATTGTTGAGGAGACGGAAATCAATTCCCTCCTCCATTGCGTGCTCGACCTCTTCCTTTCTTGCGGGAAGCTCGTCCATTGAACGGCGGTAAACGATATATACCTTGTCAGCACCTAAGCGAAGCGCCGTCCTTGCCGCGTCCATCGCAACATTGCCGCCTCCGATTATCGCAACCCTTCCGCCTTTCATTATAGGCGTTACCGGATCGTCCTTGTATGCTTTCATAAGATTGCTTCTTGTCAAAAACTCGTTTGCGGAATAAACCCCCTTGAGCGACTCGCCGGGAATTCCCATAAAGTTCGGAAGTCCTGCGCCCGAGCCTACGAACACAGCCTCATAGCCCATATCGAACAACTCGTCAATCGTGAGCGTTTTGCCGATAACGACATTGGTTTCAATATCCACGCCGAGAGCTTTAAGAGTATCAACCTCTTTTGCCACTATCGACTTCGGAAGTCTGAACTCGGGAATACCGTATACAAGCACGCCGCCTGCGGTATGTAAAGCCTCATAGACCGTAACCTTGTAGCCTTTTTTGGCAAGGTCGCCCGCACAGGTAAGACCCGAGGGGCCCGAACCTACAATCGCAACCCTGTGTCCGTTTGCCTCAGGCGCAACGGGCGCTTCTTTTTGGTTTTCATTGTGCCAATCGGCAACAAAGCGTTCAAGTCTGCCTATGCCGACGGGTTCAAACTTAATTCCGAGGGTACATTTGCTCTCGCACTGGCTCTCCTGCGGGCAAACTCTACCGCAGACAGCCGGAAGCGTTGACGAAAAGGAAATTTCACGATAAGCTCCCTCATAGTCGCCCTCTTTGATTTTTGCTATAAAATCGGGAATATGAACATTAACGGGGCAGCCGCTGACGCACGGTCTGTTCTTGCAGTTAAGACATCTCTGTGCCTCCGCAAGAGCCGTCTCCTCGGAATAACCGAGAGCGACCTCCTTGAAATTCTTTGCTCTGACCTCAGGTGCCTGAGTGGGCATTTCATGCTTTTTCTGTACTATTGCCATTGTTAATACCCCCTGTTAAGCCTTCTTGAAAAGATTGCATGCTTCGTCATAAGCATGGCGTTCAAAATCGGTGTACATTCTGCCTCTTGACATAGCCTCGTCAAAATCGACCTCATAGCCGTTGAAGTCGGGGCCGTCAACGCAGGCAAACTTCGTAATCCTTTTACCGTCACGGTTGAGGGTAAGTCGGCAGCCGCCGCACATTCCCGTGCCGTCAATCATAATCGGGTTCATCGAAACCGTAACGGGCACGCTGAACGGCTTTGCGGTAAGGGTTACGAATTTCATCATAATAAGCGGACCTATTGTGATTATCATATCGAACTTCTCGCCCGCTTCGAGCATTTCCTTGAGCGGAACGGTAACATTGCCGTGTCTGCCGTAAGAGCCGTCGTCGGTCATAAGTATCATACGGTCGGAGCACGCCTTGAACTCGTCTTCAAGGATAACAAGGTTTTGGTCTCTGAAGCCGATAATGCTTGTGACATCCGCACCGAGCCTGTGGAACTCCTGCGCTACGGGCATTGCAATGGCACAGCCTACGCCGCCGCCGATTATGCAAACCTTTTTAATGCCGTCCGTATGTGTGGCAACTCCGAGCGGACCTACAAAGTCCTGCAAAAAGTCGCCCTGTTCTTTGTGATTTAATTTTTCCGTGGTTGCGCCGACAATCTGGAAGATTATCTTGACGGAGCCTTCCTCGGGGTCCGTTCCGGCAACCGTAAGAGGTATTCTCTCGCCCTCCTCGTCAACACGCAGAATAATGAACTGACCGGGCTTTGCCTTTTTGGCAACCAACGGTGCCTCAATCTCCATCTGCGTAACGGTGGGATTCAAGCTTTTCTTTCGTAAGATCTTGTACATACGAAGACTCCTTTTTATATAAAAGTTTGTAAGTGAAATCAAACGGAAAATGTATGTTAAAAAATTGACAAGCATTTCTCATATTAACTATAAATTTTATCACAAACGCATTTTATTTTCAACAATAAATAACAAAATTATTGCTTTAGAAATATGAAATATATGGAAATTCACCAAGCCTTTCCCGTATCAAATCTTACAAAACTGTAATGGAATTTGTCTTTCGCTTATGCTTGATTGACAGGATTAAGGACGATAATATCATCGACACGCTGAAAACAGAAGTCGGCTGATATAGATTTTTCACACAGCAAAAGGCACTCGAAAGAGTGCCTTTTGTGTTTGGGTAATGTGAAGTGAAGCGGAGCGGGTACTTTGCACAGATTGAATTTTATAGCGAATACCGTAGGGCGGGGCAGTACCCTTTGGGCGAGGGAAGAGTGAAAAGTGAAGAGTGAAGAGGTGTGGGTGCTTCGCACGGCGTCGTCGTTTGCTCCGTATCGTTCGCAACAGCCTTTGGCTATTTCTCGCTCACTTTGCAACTCCTCCTTTTCCGCAAAAATCTCGCTCGCCTCGCCTGCTCGGTTGTAAACACCCTCCCAACGGCTCGCTGTCGCTACCAACTTTTGCGGATTGACGGACAGCCGCAAGGGCTGTCCCTACGGGTTGTGCGTTTCAATATCGGGTAGGGCGGGAGCAAGCTGTATAGTGTAATAAGGCAGTAAACAGGCAATGTAAAGACAATGATATAACTTTCAAACATCAATACAACCGCAAAAGCAAAAGACGCACTCACAGAGTGCGTCTTTATTTGTTGAATATTCAATTATTCGTCCTTGCCGCAGCAATGCTTATATTTTTTGCCGCTTCCGCAAGGGCAGGGGTCGTTTCTGCCTATTTTCTTTTCTTTCTTGACGGGGCGTTTCTTTTCGCTTCCGTCGGTTGCACCGCTGGTGCCGGTAATCTTTGCCTGCTCCTCACGCTTTACCTCTTCGTTTGTACGAAGAACAACCGTAAGAATACCCGTTACGGTACCCTCGCAGATAGCTGCGCTCATCTCGTCAAACATATCAAAGCTTTCAAGTCTGAACGCAACAACGGGGTCCTGCTGACCGTAGGAGCGAAGATAAATACCGCTCTTCAAGTCCTCCATCTCGTCAATGTGATCCATCCATCTGCGGTCAACATTGGCAAGGAGAATCTTTCTTTCAAGCTCTGCCATAACGGCGGTGCCGTATTTTTCCTTACGCTCGTCAAATCTCTTGTATGCGCAGTCCAAAAACAGCTTCTTGAAATCGTCCGCACTTGTAAGCCCTTCCGCGCTTCTGCCGTCAAGCACCCATGAGAGCTTTGCAAGCATACCCTGAACATTCCACTCTTCCTTGGGCAACGCCGACGGGCAGTAGAAGTCAACCTGCTGATTGAAATAGTCGTCAATCATCTTCGTTATGGTAGCGTCAAGGTCTACGCCGTCGAGAATCTGATTCCTCTGACCGTAAATGACCTCTCTCTGCTTGTTCATAACATCGTCGAAGTTAAGAACCTGTCGTCTTGCGGCGAAGTTGTTACCCTCAACCTTCTTCTGTGCGCCCTCTATAAGATTTGTGAGCATCTTTGTCTCAAGTGGCATATCGTCGTCAACATTGAAGGTGTCGAGAATCATATAAAATCTGTCGCCTGCGAAGAGCCTCAAAAGCTCATCCTCAGCCGAAAGGTAGAAACGGCTCTTACCTGGGTCGCCCTGACGACCCGCACGGCCTCTCAACTGGTTGTCGATACGCCTCGACTCGTGTCTTTCCGTACCGATTATATAAAGGCCGCCTGCCGCACGAACCTTGTCCGCCTCTTCGGCAAGCTCCTGCTTATGCTTTTCCTCAAGCTCGTGATAAACACGCCTTGCTTCGATAATCTCCTCGTTGTCGGTCTCGGCATAGCCCGTAGCCTCAGCGATAAGCTCCTCCGAGAAGTCCTTTTTGCGCATTTCCGCCTTAGCCATATACTCGGGGTTACCGCCGAGGATAATATCCGTACCGCGGCCCGCCATATTCGTTGCGATTGTAACTGCGCCGTACTTACCTGCCTGCGCTACGATTTCAGCCTCTTTGTCGTGATACTTCGCATTGAGCACCTCGTGCTTTATGCCCCTCTTTTTGAGAGCCTTTGAAAGCAATTCGCTCTTTTCGATGTTTACCGTACCGACAAGCACGGGCTGACCCTTTGCGTTGGCTTCGAGAATCTGCTCGATTATAGCGTTGAACTTTGCCTGCTCGGTCTTATAGAGCAAGTCGTTCTGGTCGTCTCTTATCATGGGCTTGTTTGTCGGGATTGCAATAACATCAAGTCCGTAAATTTCCTGAAACTCGGTGCTCTCCGTCATCGCGGTACCCGTCATACCCGAAAGCTTATCATAAAGACGGAAATAGTTCTGGAATGTAATGGTCGCGAGCGTCTTTGACTCTCGTTCAACCTTAACTCCCTCTTTTGCCTCAATAGCCTGATGCAAACCGTCGGAATAACGCCTGCCGAGCATAATTCTGCCCGTAAACTCGTCGACAATAAGCACCTCGCCGTCCTTGACAACATAGTCTACATCACGCTTCATAACGCCGTGAGCACGGATAGCCTGGTCGATATGGTGCTGAATTGTGATGTTTTCGGCGTCCATAAGGTTTTCAAGGTTAAAGAAGCGTTCTGCCTTTTCAATACCGCTCTTGGTAAGGGTTGCGCTCTTTGCCTTTTCATCGACAACATAGTCACCGTCTGCGTCAACCGCTTCCTCGGCGTTCATCTTGGTGTCGAGCTCCTTGACGGTAATCCTTTTAAGGGTTTTTACGAAGTTGTCCGCAATCTTGTAAAGGTCGGTTGACTTGTCGCCCGCACCGGAAATGATAAGCGGCGTCCTCGCCTCATCAATAAGGATTGAGTCAACCTCATCGACAATGGCAAAGCTGTGTCCGCGCTGAACCCTCTGCTCTGCGTAAATCACCATATTGTCACGAAGATAGTCAAAGCCCATCTCGTTGTTTGTGCCGTAGGTTATATCTGCGTTGTATGCCGCACGCCTCTGCTCGTTATCAAGCTCGTGGACGATAAGTCCGACGGAAAGTCCCAAAAATCTGAAAACCTTTCCCATCCATTCGGAGTCGCGGCGAGCAAGGTAATCGTTGACCGTTACGATGTGAACGCCTTTTCCCGTAAGGGCGTTTAAGTATGCGGGAAGAGTTGCGACAAGAGTTTTACCCTCGCCCGTTTTCATCTCCGCAATTCTGCCCTGATGAAGTATGATACCGCCGATTATCTGTACGGGGAAATGCTTCATATTGAGGACGCGCCACGAAGCCTCACGGCAGGTTGCAAACGCCTCGGGCAAAATATCGTCAAGCGTTTCGCCGTCCTGAAGTCTCCGCTTAAATTCCTCTGTCTTTGCCTTTAACTGCTCGTCCGAAAGGCTGCTGTATTCCTCCTCATATGAGAGAACCTTTTTCTGTATCGGCATTACCCTCTTTACTTCCTTTGAAGAGTAATCTCCGAAAATCTTTTTAAGTAAGGACATAGTATTTTCCTTTCACTGTACAAATATACTAATCTATTATATAACATATAAATTTGTAAATCTACTGTTTTTTGTAAAAAAATGCAGTACAGGCGTGCTGTACTGCATAAATTTTAATCATCCGTCTTTTCGCCGTCGGATTTTTCCGAGGCTTCAGCCGTTTCGGGAGTCTTTGCTTCAACAGCATCGGATTTTACCTCGGGCTTTGTCTCCTCATCGTCGGAGAACAGGGGCTCAAGCTCTTCGCCGTTCATAATGCGCTTGAATTCCTCGCCGGTAAGCTTTTCACGCTTAACAAGCTCAAGCGCTACGGCGTGAAGCTTGTCAATATGCTCTGTGAGTATATCCTCGGTCTGCTTATAGGCGTTGAGAATGATCTTCTCAACCTCTTGGTCTATCTGCGAAGCAACAGTCTCGGAGTAGTTCCTCATATGGTTATAATCCTTGCCGAGGAACACCTCATCGTTGTTCTGACCGAATGCGATAGGTCCGAGCGTGTCGCTCATACCGTATCTCGTAACCATCTTCCTTGCCTGCTCGCTGGCTCTTTCAATATCGTTTGAAGCACCCGTGGAAATGTCGTTGAAAATAATCTTTTCCGCAACCCGTCCGCCGAGAAGTCCGACGATATCGTCAAGCATTTTTGACTTCATAAGGTGCATTTCGTCGTGCTCGGGCTGATACATTGTAAAGCCGCCCGCCATACCTCTCGGTACGATTGAAATGTGGGTAACGGGGTCCTCGTGTTCAAGATAGAACGATGTAACCGCATGACCCGCCTCATGATAAGCGGTAATTTTTTTGTCCTTTTCGGAAATCTTGTGAGACTTCTTTTCCGTGCCGACAACGACCTTCATTGTAGCCTCTTCAATTTCTTTCATCGTGATTGCCTTTAATTTTCTTCTTGCCGCAAGCAAAGCCGCTTCGTTAAGAAGGTTTTCAAGGTCAGCACCCGTAAAGCCTACGGTCGCGCCTGCAATATTGCGAAGATTTACATCGGGTCCGAGGGGCTTTTTCCTTGCGTGAACCTTGAGTATCTCTTCCCTGCCCTTTAAGTCGGGATAGTTTACGGTAACCTGTCTGTCAAATCTGCCTGGTCTTAAAAGAGCCGGGTCAAGGATGTCGGGACGGTTTGTAGCGGCAATTACGATAACGCCCTCGTTGGGTCCGAAGCCGTCCATTTCAACAAGCAGCTGGTTAAGGGTCTGCTCTCTCTCGTCGTGGCCGCCGCCCATACCTGCGCCTCTGTGTCTGCCGACTGCGTCGATTTCATCTATAAAAATAATGGACGGAGCGTTTTTCTTTGCCTCCGCAAAAAGGTCTCTTACTCTGGAAGCACCTACGCCGACATACATTTCAACGAAATCAGAGCCCGAAATTGAGAAGAACGGAGCGCCTGCCTCACCTGCAACCGCACGGGCAAGCAATGTTTTACCTGTGCCGGGAGGGCCTACAAGGAGCACGCCCTTGGGTATTCTTGCGCCGAGAGCACTGAAGTCCTTGGGAGCTTTCAAAAACTCAACAATCTCTTCAAGCTCTTCCTTTTCCTCGTCTGCGCCCGCAACATCGGCAAAGGTAGTCGTGTTCTTTTCGTCGTTCTTTTTATAGCGCGCCTTGCCGAACGACATTGCCCTGTTGTTCTCGCTCTGAACACTCTGATTCATACGCCTGAACATAAAGAGCATTACGCCGGCAAGCAAAAGAATCATAACGGCGGTCGGCAAAAGGCTTACCCACCATGAATTTGCGGAGCCCGAAGCGTAGTCCATTTTAATCTGGTTGTCGGGATTCTCCTTGTTGTACTCCACAACATCGTCGTGAATGTCATCGACAAAAAGGCTGACATTCGGCACAGTGTATTTATAGGTGGTGTCATCGTCCTTAAGCTTGTATTCAAGCGCACCGCTTGAAAGGTTGAGCTTGTATTCGGTTACCATATGGTTTTCAAACATATTGACAACCTCATAGTACTCTGTTTTCTTACTTGTCTGAGTACCCGACATATAGTAAAAAGAAATAAAGAGCACAAGCACCAACGGGATTACAACATAAGGGATAATTACCTTCCAGTTGTTGTTTTTTTTCAATTAACTTCTCTCCTTTTACTCATTCTCGTAAACACAGGGTTTGAGAATACCTACATAAGGCAAATTTCTGTATTTTTCCGCATAGTCAAGACCGTAGCCCACAACAAATGCGTCGGGAATCGTAGCTCCCGAATAATCGGCTTTAAGGTCTACCGCTCTTCTGTCCGGCTTGTCGAGAAGAGTGCATATCTTAATGCTCGACGGATTTCTTCTTGAAAGTATGTCCATAAGATAGTGAAGCGTTTTGCCGCTGTCGAGAATATCCTCGACAATAAGCAAATCAGAGCCCTCGATAACATTTGTGTCAAGGTCCTTTATGATTTTGACCGCGCCCGATGAGGATGTGGAATTTCCGTAGCTCGATACCGCCATAAAGTCGATACAGCACGGGATTTTAATTTCCCTCATAAGGTCGCCCATAAACACAACCGATCCCTTGAGAACGCTTACCAAAAGAAGCTTTTTGCCCTTATAATCCTCGGATATGCGCTCGCCGAGCCCCTTGACGATTTCTTTAAGCTGCTCCTGTGAGAGAAGCACCTGTTCAATATCATTTTCCATAATGCTTTTGCTGTCCATTTTTACCCCTGCTCCTGACTTATGTTTAATTTGATTGCTTTTTTTGTCGCCGTGCTCACACGGTACTTCTTATTCGTTCCGTAGCCCCGAAGCCACACAACCTCTCCGCCGCTGTCAAGAATTATCATACCGTTCCTGTCCTCCGGCGGAATTTTATCCTCATTAAAAAGCTTTTTGAGGGTTTTCGTAACATTCCTTTTGGGAAGAGTGAATTTGTCGCCGTCTTTTCTGCTTCTGAGTATCGGCGTATTGGATATTTTATCACAATCGATAAGATTATCCAATATATCTTTATTAAGATTTTGTAAATCTTTTGTGTCGAAGCTCTCCGCACAGACCTTGCAAAACGGTAAATTAACAGCCGTGCCGTCAAGCGGCAACTCTGCCGAAAACGCTTCTGCGGTCTCAGGCTTTTTGAAAATTTTCCCGTTTCTGCTGACAAGCCGTACGGACGAAACGCTTACAAGGCTTTTTCCGCTTCCGACAAACGAAATAAAATCGTCAATATGCTTTGCCTCGACCTCGCCTTGCGACGCCTCCTTGAGGTACCTTGCCGCAACACGCTTTTGAAGAAATGCGTCCAGAGCCGAAAACTCCTTTTCGAGCAGCACTCCGTCCTTTACGCAAAGCGAATATTTTTCCGAAGCTATGCCGTCCGCAAAGACTTCCTGTTCCCTCATCCTCGAAATAAAGCCCGAAAGCGCACCGACGGCGTTTTCGTTTATTTCGCACAGCAACGGCAAAACCCTGTTTCTTATTTTATTGCGTGAATACTCACATTCGAGATTTGTGCTGTCCGTAACATAGGAAAGTCCGTTTTGAGCGCAGTAGCGTTCAATATCCTTCCTGTCGGTTTCGATAAGCGGTCTTATTATGTTATCCCTGACGGGAGGAATACCGCACGCTCCCCTTGAGCCCGCTCCCCTTACAAGATTTAACAAAAGCGTTTCCGCATTGTCGTTTAAGTTGTGCGCCGTGGCGATTTTACCGTTTTCCCCTGCGAGAGAACGGAAAAATTCATACCGCACCTGCCGTCCGCACTCCTCCTCGCCCAAGCCTCTCTGCTTTGACAAAGCGGGAATATCGGCATGGAGAATTTCAAGCGGAACGCCGAGCCTTTCACACAGCGCCTTACAGCTCTGCTCGTCTCTTTGAGCCTCCGCACCCCTGATACCGTGGTTGATGTGTGCGGCGACAAGGGAAAAGCCGTATTCGTCTTTAAGAGAATTGAGCACGCTCAGCAGGCATACCGAATCCGCTCCGCCCGAGAGCCCGACAACAATCCTGTCGCAGCTTTCAAGCATACCGTACTTTTTTATTACGGAAAGCACGCTGTCCTTATTCATTTCGTACAGTCTCCAAGGATGAGAATAATGTAAATTCCTTAGTCCAGTTGAGGTCAACATCGCCGGTTGAGCCGTGTCTGTTTTTGACGACAAGCACCTGAGCCTTGTTGTCCAACGCTGCGTTGAGCTCCGCCGCCTTATCGTCATCCTTACCCTCGCTCTCGTAGTAGCCCTCACGGTAAAGCATGAGGATAATATCCGCGTCCTGCTCTATTGAGCCCGATTCACGCAAGTCCGACATCTGCGGACGGTGCGCCTTACCTCTTGCGTCGGTCGAACGGTTCAGCTGCGAACAGGTTACAACGGGAATATGCAGGTCCTTTGCCATAAGCTTCAGGTTCCTTGTAATTTCCGAAACCTCCTGAACACGGCTGTCGGTCTTTTTTGTACCGGTCATAAGCTGTAAGTAGTCTATAATCACGCAGTCGACATTTTTCATTCGTCTGACCCTTGATTTCATCTCGTTTACGGTGATTGTCGAGGTATCGTCAAAATAGAGCTCGGCGTCGTTGAGTGCGTAAGCCGCTTCGCCTATTCTGTTCCATTCCTCGGGAGAAATTTCGCCCGTTCGAAACTTGCTTGACTCAACCCTTGCCTCAGTGGCAAGTATCCTCTGTGCAAGCTGTTCCTTTGACATCTCCAAAGAGAAGAAAACGACCTTTTTTCTGCCCGTAACAGCCATATTTCTTGCGATATTCAGCGCAAAGCTCGTTTTACCCATGGCGGGACGGGCACCGATAAGAATAAGGTCGGATTTGTTAAAGCCCGTGGTGTATTTATCGAGCATACCGAAGCCCGTGGAGATACCGAGGTATTTTTCCCTGTCCGGCGAGGTCTTTTTACGCAGGTCCTCATAGACCTCGTTATAGATAATATCGCTTATCTTTGTAGGTCCTACGGTAGTTCTGCCCTGTCTTATGTCGTAAATCTTCTGCTCGGCGGAGTTGAGTATCTGATCCGCCGACGCCTCCGCCGCCGCAGCGTCGTTTGCGATTTCCCTTGCGGTGTTGAGAAGCGTGCGAAGAACATATTTTTCCTTTACGATTTTGGCATAAGCCGTAACATTTGCGGTAGACGGCACTATCTGCGCCAGCTGCGCCAGATAATTTTTGCCGCCCGCGTCGTCGTAAATGCCCTTGCTTTTAAGCTCCTCAAGAACAAGCAAAGCGTCAAACTTCTGTCCCAAGGCGTCAAGATTTACGATAATTGAGAAAATCTCACGGTGCTGCGGGATATAGAAGTGCTCCGCCTTTGTAATGTCCGCAATGCTCAAAAGACAGTCGGGGTCCATAAGAAGGCTTCCGAGAACCGCCTGCTCCGCTTCAAGACTGTACGGCTCGTTGTTTTGGTCAAATAATATGTTATCCATCATTTCCACCCAAAAATTATTCGCCGACTTCGACGGAAATTTCCGCGCTTATGTTCTGATAGAGCTTTACCTCTGCCGAATATGTTCCGAAGTTTTTGATGTCAGCCATTGAAATCTTTCTCTTGTCAACATCGACTCCGAGCTGATTTTTAATCTCCGTTGCAACATCCTTTGAGGTTATCGAGCCGAAGAGCTTGCCGTTCTGACCCGCCTTTGCCTTGAGCTTTACGGTCTTTGAATCGAGCTTGTTTTTCGCCTCGTTTGCATTTGCTATTTCAACCTCAAGCTTGTGCTGCTTTGAAGCCTCGCTGTTCTTGTATTCGGTCATAGCCTGAGCGTTTGCCTCGACTGCAAGATTTTTCGGGAAAAGGTAGTTCCTCGCATAGCCGTCCGAAGCCTTAACCTTTTCACCCTTTTTGCCGAGACCCTTAACGTCCGCCTTCAAAATAACTTCCATAGTTTTACCTCCGTTTATTTATTGTTTGCGAAATATTCGTCCAATTTCTTTTCAAGCTTAAGCCTTACCCCGTCAATGTCCGCATTTTCAAGCTGACACGCAGCCATAGTCATATGACCGCCGCCCGAAAATGCCTCCATTATAAGTCTGACATTCACCTTACCCTTTGAGCGTGCCGATATGTTGACGATATTATCCGTTTTGAACAGCACAAATGATGCTTCGACATCGTTTACGGTAAGCAGCTCGTCCGCCGCCTGCGAGCATATGATTCTTATGTTGTCGCTTTTTACATTTGCCACCGAAATGGCACAGTTTGAATACTCATATGCCGCAAGAACTATTTTGCCCTTTAATTTTTTGTTTCTGAGCGAGTTGTTGAAAAAATGCTTGACCGCCGCAATGTCCGCGCCCGATGAGCGAAGATACGCCGCACATTCGAATGTTACCGGAGTGGTTCTGAGCATAAAGTCCCTTGTGTCGAGCATTATGCCCGAGAGCAATGCGTTTGCGTAAACGGGAGTGAGATTTATCTTTTCGTTGCAATAGATAAGCTGCGTTACCATTTCGCTCGCCGAGGAAGCTGTTGAATCCTGATAAAACACATGCGCGTCCTCAACGCAGTCTCCCGATTTCTCGTGATGATCAATAACAATTACATCTCTTGCGCTTTCGTATATCTCACGGCTTTCAAAGAACGCCGCCCTGTGAGTGTCGACAATGATAAGAAGCGTATTTGAATTTACAAGCTTCTTTCCCTCGTCAACGCTGACAAGCTCGCTTCCCAAATTATTCTTTTTAAGATGATTTACCAAAAGAGTGGCAAGACTTGTCTTGACCGAAATAACGATTTTAGCACTTTTTCCGAGATCCTTGCAAAACTTCAACATTCCCACAGCCGCTCCCAAAGAATCGCCGTCGGAATACTTATGTCCCATTATAAGCACATTTGACGAATGAAGTATTGCTTTCTCGATCGCCGCACTGACAGGCTGTGCCCGTCCGACATCGAAATTCAAGCTCACACCTCCATAATGATGGGCAGAACCATGGGACTGCGCCTTGTGGTTGAATAAATATGCTTTGAAACCGCGTCACGAAGCCTGTTTTTTATTGTTCCGTGATCGGTAATTCTGTCGTACATACAGTCGGCAAGGACATTCTCGCAAAGTCGCCTTGTGCCGTCTATAAGCTGCTCGGACTCCCTGACATACACGAAGCCTCTTGTTATGACCTCGGGTCCCGATATAACATCGCCCGTAGCACTGTCCGTTGAGAGAACGATGATGACAATGCCGTCCTCGGCAAGCTTTGTACGGTCCCTCAAGACCACGCTTCCGACATCTCCGACGCCCGTGCCGTCAACAAATACCATACCTGAGGTAACCTCGCCGGCAACCTTAATTGATTTTTCCGACACCTCAACGGTCTTTCCGTTGTCGGCAATTATTATATTCTGCGGAGCAATGCCCACGGAGCTCGCCAACGCGGCGTGCTTTCTCAAATGCTTCTGCTCGCCGTGAACTGGTATAAAGTATTTGGGCTTCGTGAGGCTCATCATAATTTTGAGCTCCTCCTGACAGGCGTGTCCCGAAACGTGAACCTCGTACATCCTCTCGTAAACGACCTCCGCGCCCTGCTTGAGAAGCTCGTCGACAACCTTGCCGACCATCTTTTCATTGCCGGGAATAGGCGTTGCGGAGATGATTACATAGTCGTTCGGTCCTATATCGACCTTTCTGTGCTCGGAAAAAGCCATTCTGTAAAGAGCCGACATAGGCTCGCCCTGACTTCCCGTTGTAACGACTACCATCTTATCCGACGGGTACCTGTTTATCTGGTCAATGCCGACCAACAGACCGTCGGGAATTTTTATATATCCGAGCTCTGCGGCGATGGTAACGACATTTTCAAGGCTTCTGCCCGAGAGCGCAACCTTCCTGCCGAGCCTTTCCGCGGCGTCGATAATCTGCTGAACCCTGTGAATGTTTGAAGCGAAGGTGGCTACGATAAGCCGCCTGCCGTTTGCCTTTGCAAACAGGGTTGCAAAGGTGTCGCCGACCTTCCTTTCGGACTCGGTAAAGCCCGGCTTTGCGGCGTTTGTAGAGTCTGACAAAAGACACAGCACGCCCTCGTTTCCAAGCTGTGCGAGCCTTGCCATATCGATTACACCGCCGTCAATAGGCGTTGTATCTATCTTGAAGTCGCCCGTCTGAACGACTACGCCCGCAGGCGATTTGATAGCGAGCGCAACTGCGTCGGGAATCGAATGGTTGACATGGATAAGCTCGACCTCGAAGCAACCGAGGCTTACCTTATCTCCGGGATTTACGACGTTCAGCTTTGCCGTGTCAAGCAGCTTATGCTCTCTGAGCTTGCACTCGATAAGACCTATTGTCAGCCTTGTAGCATAGACGGGAATGTTCATCTCTTTAAGCAAAAACGCCAGTCCGCCGATGTGATCCTCGTGTCCGTGAGTGATGAAAATGCCCTTTATCTTGTCGGCGTTCTGCACCGCATAAGAAAAATCGGGTATTACAAGGTCGACGCCGAGCATATCCGGATCCGGAAAAGCAAGACCGCAATCGACAAGTATCATGTCTCCCTGACACTCGTAAAGAGTCATATTTTTACCGACCTCGTTAAGTCCTCCGAGGAAGGTAATATTTATCGGTGTATTGTTCTTTTTTGTCTTTTTTCTGCCGTTTTGACCTTGAGCGGATTTTCTCTGATAGCTCTTCGACCTGCTCTGCTGCTTTTGCGCAGTCTTTTTTTTGCCGTCCGAATTTTTCGGATTTCTTTTCTTGCCTGCGGTTGCGGGCGCTTCGGCGTTTTTACGCTTTGTCTTGCCCTGCGGAGCCTTAGGCTTGTTTTCTGTTTTTTTTGTGTTTGCCATTTATAAACTCCTGTTACTTAATAGAAAATATATATTTACGATGCTTTTTAAGACATACTTACAGATTATAATATAATACTATTATTTGTCGTCCGTGTCAATGCTTAGGTTACCGAAACGCTCCCCGGTAAGGCTGCATATTTCCTTTGAAAATTCGTAATTTGCCGCTTCTGATAAAATGTGTATTTTTCTCTCCGTCCTCGACGGCGTTACAAGTGCCCTGCCGTGTTCATAATTAAGAATTGCAGCCCCGTTCTCGACTTTAATTCCGTTTTTTTCGCATTCGCGGCTAAAATCCGAGCGGTCAAACGGAGTGTCGGCAATTTTTCTCGAAACATAAAAATCCGGCAGCTCCTTTGAAAGCCTCGCAACGCTTTTCCCCGTATCCGATACCGCCCAAAGCAGCTTTACCGCCGCAAACAGTCCGTCGGTTAAAAATGCGCAGCCGTCAATCACGCTCTGCACCTGTACGGGATAATCCGTATCGGAAAAAGAATATCCGTAAACCATCACGCCCTCGTTTTTCGCTATATCGGACAGCACAAACGGCGCATTGAACGGCACGGCAATATCTCTTCCGTTTTGCGCCTCATATTTTACCAAAATCGCGCAAATCCTGTCGAACGGCAGCCAGCCGCAATCCCTGTGGAAAACGGAGACGGTTTTTCCGTCGTTGTTTATTTTCAGCGACATTTCATCACCTTGCTTACATTCGAGGCGGTAAAGGCAATCCTCCATAAGAGAAGAGATTTTCTCGTTTCTGCATCTTACAAGGCACGATAAATTTTTTATTTCACCGCCCGACTGCTGTAAAAGCCGGCGCAGATACATCATACTTACGCCGTGCATTTCGGAAATTTCTCCGCACTCCGACGGAGCGCGTGAAGTAAAGTTTCTGTTTTTAATATAATTTTCTATTTCCGTTTGCGCCTTTTCCGATATGGGCATACCGTGTCTTCCGCAAATGCGTATAACTGCCGAAGAATTTTTTCGGCTTATGAAAACTCCCGAGTCAAGCGAGCAGAATTTCACAAGATACTCAAATTGCGCATAAAAGCTCTCGCCGAAATTCCACACTCTGCTCGACGCCGCCGAAAGTGCGCCCATAAGCGAGTATGCCGCCGATTTTGCAAGTCTGCTTCCGTCCGTCGCAACGCCCGTTTTTCCCCCGATACCGCTTAACGCAAGCGCCGTACCGATTGTCGAAGCGTCACTTATGTCAAGTTCTTCGCCTTTACACATAAAAAGACTGTTTTCAGACTCTGTCATTGATTATTTCCCCCCGTTTTCCGATTATATTTATTATATTGTTGACCGCCGTGCGCCTTTATAATCTTTGCCTGTTGTAAAACAGTGAAAACAGTGGTAAAATTACAGATATATTACCGTGATATGTGTGCGGCTTTTTTAACATAAAAATTGAGGTGAGAAAATGAGTCCGAGACCCTTTGTGGAAATGTTTACGGACGGCGCTTGCTCGGGAAATCCCGGTCCCGGCGGCTGGGGAACCGTTTTAAGATGCAAGGGAAAAGAAAAGGAGCTGTCGGGCGGCGAGGCGCAGACGACCAACAACCGTATGGAGCTTACCGCCGTTATCGAGGGCTTGAAGGCACTTAAAATGCCGTGCGATGTCAGGCTTACAACCGATTCAAAGTATGTCGGCGACGCAATAAAGCTCGGCTGGGCAAAATCGTGGCGGGCAAACGGCTGGAAAAAGAGCGACAAAAAGCCTGCGCTCAACGCAGACCTCTGGGAGGTGCTTCTGAAGCTTCTCGAAACGCACAATGTAGAGATTATCTGGGTCAAGGGACACGCAGGGCATCCCGAAAACGAGCGGTGCGATTTCCTTGCCGTGGCACAGTCAAAAAAATTCGGAAAATAAAATTACTTCTATTATACGATTAACTATTGATTTACCTTATTAAAATATGATAATATATATAGTATCAGTCTGCTATGCGGACATTTGGGTTAGGATGTGATTTTTTGGCAACTTCAGAAGTTATCGAAACGAATGAAACAGAGCTTGAAAACGAAGTCGAAAAAGAAATTGAAAAGGCGTCGGCGGGTAACAGAAGATACCTTCGCCCGAGCGAAATTGTCGCATTTCTTTTAACTACCTTCGGTCAGAAGAATTTGAGCCAGTTTGTTGACTCGTACAGGCAGTTCTTTATGATAAGCTTTTTGGGCATTTCGGGTAAGGCGTACGGACTTATAGTTTTCTTTGAATCCATATACGACGCGCTTGACGACTCGCTTTCGGGTCTTATTATAGACAGAACGAGAACCCGTTGGGGCAGACTTCGCCCGTATATGATAATTACCGTTCCCGTTTGGGCGGTATCGACAATGATGCTGTTTACTACTCCGTCGTTCCTTGCGGGTCAGACCTCAAAAATCGTCTGGGCAGTCATTGCGATTTTCGCATACAACCTCGGTATGTCTTACTTCAATGCGTGGAACATACTCCTGTATAACATCACGCCCAACATCAAGGAGCGTGATAACCTTATCGCCACTTCAAAATTCTTCGAGCTTTTCGGAACCTGGGTTCCCTCGCTCGTTCCCATATTCATTTCGCTTACCAAGGGCAAGGTCGGTATGCAGAGCATTTACACCTCGTTTGCCATTGCAATGGTTGTCATTGCCGCTGTTACCGCTGTTTACGGCTTCTTTGCAATGCGTGAAAGAGTGCCGCTTGCCTCCCGTGAGCAGATGCAGGAAATCGGCATTCTCGAATCGTTCAAGAATGCGTTTAAGAACAAGCCGATGTTTATTTCGGTCATTGCAAACTTCTTCAACGGCTTTAAGAGCGTCGGCGCTTCAACGGAGAGCTTCTTCTGGCTTCACAACACGGGAAGCCTTTTCCACGGAACACTCGCAGGTCTTTTCACGGGACTTCCGAACTATATCATCACTCCCCTGACCCCCAAGCTTATCCGTAAATTCGGTGCAAGAAACACCGCCCTCGGCGCAGGCGTTTTCGGCGGCGTTGCTTACACGCTTATGTTTGTTATCGGCTACAAGCCGTTCGGCAGCTACGATGAAACGCTTCCCTGCGTTCTCAATATGGTTTACATAACCCTTATGCTTACGATATGCGGACTTCCGAACTGTGTTATCCGTGTTTGTCAGGCAGTTCTTCAGGGCGATGTTTACGACTACAGCGAATGGAAATACGGCGTGCGTAACGAGGCTCTTGTTCAGACCGTTACAAACTATTTCGGAAAGCTCGCAAATGCGGTTACGGGCCTGCTTTCCGGTCTTGTAATTACGCTTGTCGGCTATGTCGCTCACAAGGACGCACTCGGAGATGTAATCCGTGAAACCAACCCGACCGTTCTCCGCGGCTTTTTTGCGGTATTCGCTCTTATGCCCGCCATTGCAAGATTTTTGTTCGGCATTTCGTGGATATTCTTCCCCGTTCACGGCGAATTCAAGGAGAATATGCTTGCAGATCTTGAGCAGAGAAGAGCAAAGAGAGTCAGCGAAATGGAGGCTTCCGTTGAAAGCACGGAAAGTGCGGACGCTACGGAAGAATAAGCTTATATAAACATTAAGCACCCGTAATCGGGTGCTTTTTTGTGCTTATAGACTGAGGACAAGGTTCATCCCTGCCCTACGGTCAATATAAATTTCAAGCTGTGCACAATACCGGCTTCCTTGTAAATGGAGGCTTGGTTCTTCAAGCATTTTAATTTGATGAAACCCGTAGGGACAGCCATTGCGGCTGTCCGATACTCTGACGGGCAACATATGCGACCACCGCCTGTGGCGGATAAAGGAAGCGTCTGTCGGCGCAGCAGTCGATTTTGTGCGGCGCTCCAAGCCACATTTGCAAACATAGGCTCCCTCTGACGAGGGAGCTGTCAAACGCTCTGCGTTTGACTGAGGGAGAGATACTGAAAATTTGATGTTTATTGCCTCTCTCCTTCCGTCACGCCTGCGGCGTGCCACCTTCCTCGTCAGAGGAAGGCATGGTTCTGCGTGCAATTCAGTTTGCACAGCCCGTAGGGACAGCCCTTGCGGCTGTCCATCAATATGATTTATATATAATTTCTTACGGACAGGGGCGAGCCCTGTCCCTACGGTATAATATAAATTTTAATCCGTGCGAAGCACCCACACCTCTTCACTCTTCACTCTTAACTTTTCACTCTTACCTCGCCCAAAGGGCGCTGCCCCCGCCATACCCGATATTGAAACGCACAACCCGTAGGGACAGCCCTTGCGGCTGTCCGTCAATATTACTTATATAAAATTCCCCGAGAAAGGGTATGTGTCAAAAATCTGGCAAATACCCTTTCTCTGCAAACATTGCAGTTTGTATATCGCCGTCATAACAAACATACAAAAAAGCAGGACAAAACCGTCCTGCTTTCAATAATTTATTCTGCTTTTGTTATGCGAGCACCTTTGAAAGGAAATCTCTGAGTCTTTCGTTCTTCGGATGATTGAATATTTCGTCGGGAGTGCCCTCCTCGACAATTCTGCCGTCAGCCATAAACAAAACCCTACTTCCGACTTCCTTTGCGAAGCCCATTTCGTGCGTTACGACAATCATTGTCATACCGCTCTCGGCAAGCTCCTTCATAAGGTCAAGAACCTCGCCTACCATTTCGGGGTCAAGTGCCGATGTAGGTTCATCGAAAAGTATAACATCCGGATTCATCGCAAGCGTGCGTATGATGGCAACCCTCTGCTTCTG
>CAVFQD010000012.1:0-37947 GCA_963624605.1 Eshraghiella crossota
GCTTATAGTTGAAAATAAGAAAAATATTATAAAATCAGCATAAATCTTGACTTTTTTATATAATTTAGTATATAATATCTTTCCGCAGATTATTTTTGTAATGAAACGGAGGTATAACGATGAAAAGAACATATCAGCCGAAAAAGCGTCATCGTCAGATGGAACACGGTTTCCGTAAGAGAATGTCAACAAGAAACGGCAGAAAAGTACTTGCACGCCGCAGAGCTAAAGGCAGAAAGCAGTTGTCTTACTAATAGGTAAATAATTTGAGTACGGTAACCTTAAATCGTAATTGTGATTTCAGACGCCTCTATTACAGGGGCAGATCCTATACAAATCCTGCACTGGTTGTTTATTTAAAAAAAAGCGGTGCGGGAATTTGTCGTATAGGAATAACCGTAAGTAAAAAAATCGGATGTGCAGTTGAAAGAAATCGCTGTAAAAGAATTATCAGAGCCGCATGGCGCGGCGTTGAACCTAAAATAAACGGTTCGTACGATATTATTTTTGTTGCAAGAAGTAAAACAAAGTATCTTAAAAGCACCGATATTCAGAATGTTATGCTTGATATTTTCGCACAGGCGGGTGCAATCGGATGAAAAAAGCCGTTATTAAAGCAATAAGGTTTTATCAGAGAAAAATTTCTCCGCTTTTTCCGCCGAGGTGCAGATATTATCCCACCTGCTCACAGTATGCGGTTACGGCAATTGAGAGATTCGGAATTATCAAGGGCGGTTTGTTGGCGGTTGCCCGACTTATGCGGTGTAATCCTCTTTTTCCGGGCGGAGTGGATCCGGTTCCGGAGAAGAAAAATAATAAATAATAAAGAAAAATAAAATGCCCGGCATTTTGTTCGGAGGAACATAAATGAGTAAATTATACGAAATACTGGGAATTCCTTTCGGATTCGTTATTTCAATATTTTATGCGTTAAGCGGCAACTATCTTATTTCGATATTCTGCCTTATGCTTATTGTTAAAATTTGTCTTCTTCCCTCTTCAATAAAGCAGCAGAAGAGTATTGCGATGCAGCAGCGACTTCAGCCGAAGCTTAGAAGATTAAGGGAAAAATACGGTAACGATCAGCAGCGTCTTCAGCAGGAAACTCAGGCTCTTTATCAGCGTGAGGGTTTCTCCGCAATGGGCGGCGGATGTCTTCCCTTACTTATTCAGTTTCCTGTAATGATAGGTCTTTATCAGGTAAACTATCATCCTTTTTCAATGGTTTTGAGAATTCCTTCGACCGTAGTCGCTTCACTTAAAGAGGCTGTTACTCCTCTTCTGACCGAAAGCGAAGCAAAATCCTCCTTCAGGCTTGAGCTCTATGCTTTACAGCATTGGGATTCTTTGGACAAGAGTTCAATTGAAGGTCTTACTCCTGAAATTATCAATAAAATTCAGGAATTTATGTCAAAATTCAAATTTATGGGTCTTGACCTTGCTCACACCCCGGATTTTAAGTCACTTGACATATATTGGGTAATACCGATAATCACGGGTATAATTGCCCTCGGAATGAGTTTTTATTCACTTATCCGTCAGAGAAAAACCAATCCCGAAATGGCAAAAAATCCCTCTATGGGCTGTATGATGCTCTTTACGCCGGCAATGCAGATTTATTTTGCTTTCCTTTTCCCGACCAGCGTAGGCATCTATATCATTATGTCTTCGGCAATTTCATTTTTACAGATGATTGTTCTCAATCATTTATATTCGCCGAAAAAGGTACTTGCAAAGGCGATGATTGACGAAACCGTTTATCGTCGCTCAAAAGAAAACAATACTAAAAAAATAAAAGAATTGAAAGATAAATAATTTAATTGTGTAAGGTGTTCTGTTATGATTAAAGAATGTATTAAAAAGGCTTCCACCGTTGATGAGGCTAAGGCGGCGGCATTGCTTGAATTGGGTCTTTCCGAATTTGACGATTACAAAATCGAAGTTCTCAAAATGCCTGAAAAGAAAATTCTCGGACTTTTCGGCGGTTCTCCCGCAGAGGTAAAGGTTACCATTGAGGTTCCCGATGAGGCAAAACCCGAAAAACCCGTTGTTAAAAAGGAAGAAAGCAAAAAGCCCGTTGCGGAAAAAAAGTCTGTTGAAAATCAGGAAAAGAGAGAAACCGTTGCGGAAATTCTTGCGGAAAAGAAAGCAACTCTCAAGCCTACAACCGAATATGCTTCTGCTGCGGAATATCTTAAATCTATAATTCTCGGTCTCGGTATGGAAAAGTGCGAGGTTGAGGTTTATGCAGATGACGAAGAAATTTCATTTGAGCTCGACTGCGGAGATGATTACGGTATTGTTATCGGAAGAAGAGGCGAAACTCTTGACGCTATCCAGTATCTTATAAGAATGGTTGCCAATAAGGGAGTTTCCGGTTACAAGAGAGTATCCGTTAATATCGGTAATTACCGCGAAAAGAGGGCAGAGGTTCTTGTTTTGCTTGCAAAGAAAAATGCAATTCGTGCGGTAAAGAGCGGCAGAAACATTACGCTTGAACCGATGAATCCTTACGAGAGAAGAATTATTCACACCGCTGTACAGGAAATTAAGGGTGCAACCTCATTTTCAACGGGCACTGACCTTGACAGGAGAGTTGTAATAGCTCCCGAAAACGGCGGCAGAGGAAATTACGGTTACCGTGACAGAAATGACAGAAGCCGTTCAAGGCGACCGAGGAAGGAACCCTATGTTCCCGAAATTTCACAGAACCGTGAAAAGAAGAATGACTATTCGGGTGCGTCGGTTTACGGCAAAATCGAAGTTAAGAAAAATAACGAAGAATAAGAGGGTTTTCCCTCGTGTGAAAATCGGGCGAGGAGTTCCTCTCCCGATTTTATTATTTATAGGAAAAGCGGTGAAAATATGAGCACTATTGCGGCAATTTCAACCGGACAAGCCGCCGGAGGCATCGGAATTGTCAGAATTTCGGGTGAAAATGCCCTGTCTGTAGCCGATAGAATATTCAAAACCGTATCAGGTATTAAATTGGAAAAACTGAGCGGCTACAAAGCGGCATTCGGAAAGGTGTTTTTTGACGAAAAATGCATTGATGAGGCAGTGGCTCTTGTTTTCAAGGCGCCGAAAAGCTATACCGGCGAGGATGTAGTGGAAATATCGTGCCATGGCGGATTGCTTGTTACAAAGCAGGTGCTGCGTGCGGCTCTTGCAAACGGTGCTGTTCCCGCAGAGCCCGGCGAATTTACAAAGCGCGCGTTTCTCAACGGTAAGATGGATTTGACGAGAGCGGAGTCGGTAATGAACATCATTTCCGCAAAATCGGAGCAGGCAAGGTCTGCGGCACTTAACACTCTTGACGGTGCGCTTTTCAAAAAAATATCGGAAATATCGCTTTCGTTGAAAAGAACAGCGGCACAGATGGCTGCATGGGTCGATTATCCCGATGAAGAAATTGACGAGCTGTCCGACGATAATCTTAAAAATGTACTTATCTCTGCCGAAAAGGAGCTTGAAGCTTTAATCAAACGCTTTGATGTCGGCAGAATTATAATTGAAGGCGTTGAAACCGTAATTGTGGGCAAACCCAATGTCGGAAAATCTACCCTTATGAACCTTATGTCGGGTCACGAAAAGTCGATTGTGACCTCTGTTGCAGGCACAACGAGGGATATTGTGGAGGAAACTGTTACTTTAGGTAACAATGTATTGCGACTTGCGGACACCGCAGGGCTTCACGACACCGAGGATACGGTTGAAAAAATCGGTGTTGACAGAACCAGACAAAAGCTTGACAGGGCGGTACTTGTGCTCGCCGTATTCGATTCTTCGACGGAAATTGACACCGAGGACAGGGAAATTATTAAAATGTGCGGCGGTAAAAATGCCATAGCAATTATAAACAAAACAGATTTGGAAGAAAAAATCGATACGAAGGTAATTAACAATAATTTCAAATATGTTGTTTATTTCTCTGCAAAATCTAAAAACGGAGTAACAGAACTTGAAAAAGCGATTGAAAAATTACTCGGAACGGCTGATTTTGACACTTCGGCGGCAACTCTTATGAACGAAAGGCAGCTTTCCTGTTGTCAAGCTGCCCTGCAAAGCATAAAAGAAGCGCTTGCGGCTCTTGAAATCGGTATGACCCGAGACGCCTTGAATGTTAATATTGATGTTGCTATTGAGAGCCTTGATACTTTGACGGGCGAAAGGGCGACCGAAAGCGTTGTTGACGAAATTTTTTCGCAATTTTGTGTGGGTAAATGATGTTTCACGTGAAACAAAACTGACTCAAACGGAGTTTTATATATGGAATATTTTGCAAAAGAATATGATGTTGCCGTAATCGGTGCGGGACACGCAGGCATTGAGGCCGCTTTGGCTTCGGCAAGGCTCGGGGCAAAAACCGTGGTATTTGCGATAAACCTTGACTCGGTCGGCAATATGCCTTGCAATCCGTCAATCGGCGGCACTTCAAAGGGACACCTTGTGCGTGAAATCGACGCTCTCGGCGGCGAAATGGGCAAGGCGGCAGACAAAACACAGATACAGACAAGAATGTTGAACCGAGGAAAAGGTCCGGCGGTTCATTCTCTGCGTGCGCAGATAGACAGGCGTGAGTATTCAAAATATATGAAGCATGTTGTCGAGTTACAGGAAAATCTTGACTTGAAGCAGGCTGAAATCATTGATATAAAGCAGACCTCTGACGGCTTATGGCAGTTAAAAACCAAGCTGGAGGCAATTTACACCGCAAAAAGTGTAGTGCTTGCTACGGGAACTTTTCTCGGCGGCAGGATATATATCGGCGAGGTGTCATATGAGAGCGGACCCGACGGAATGTTCCCCGCGACCGAGCTGTCCGTTTCTCTTAAAAAGCTCGGAATCCCCCTGCGTAGGTTCAAGACGGGCACACCGTCAAGGGTAAACAGAAGAAGCATCGACTTTTCCGTTCTTGAAAAGCAGGAGGGAGATGAAACCGAAACTCCTTTTTCTTTTGAAACCGAAAAAGCAGCTGAAAACAGGTCGTTTTGCTATATAGCCTACACCAATGACGATACAAAGCAGGTGATTCTCGACAATCTGCACCGCTCACCGCTGTACAGCGGAAAAATCGAGGGCATAGGCCCGAGATATTGCCCGAGCTTTGAAGATAAAATCGTACGCTTCCCCGATAAGCTCCGCCATCAGTTCTTTATTGAACCCTGCGGACTTGACACCGAGGAGCTTTATTTGCAGGGAATGTCCTCGTCACTTCCCGAGGATGTTCAGCTCAAGTTTTTAAGAACCATAAATGGTCTTGAAAATGTTGAAGTTATGAGAACCGCATATGCCATAGAATATGACTGCGTTGACCCGTTGGCACTCAAACCGAGCCTCGAATTTCTCGATTTGTCCGGACTTTTCGGCGCAGGACAGTTTAACGGCTCTTCAGGCTATGAGGAGGCGGCGGCACAGGGCTTGATCGCAGGCATAAACGCCGCACGCAAAGTTCAGGGAAAAGATGCGTTTATTCTCGACCGTGCGTCGTCGTATATCGGAACGCTTATCGACGACCTTGTTACAAAAGGCTGTATGGACCCGTACAGAATGATGACATCGAGAAGCGAATACCGTCTTTTGCTCCGACAGGACAATGCAGATATCCGCCTTACGCCCTACGGGCACAAAATCGGTCTTATCAGCGATAAACGGTATGAAAAGTTCCTTCATAAGATGCAGCTTATCAAGGACGAAATGAACAGGGCGGCTCAAACCACAATACATATGTCAGACGAGCTGCAAAAGCTGCTTGTTTCACGTGAAACAGCGCCAATAAACAAGGGAATGAAGCTTATTGAGCTTATAAAGCGGCCGCAGATAAGCTATGCCGACTTAACTCCGTTTGACCCCGAGCGCCCAGATTTACCGCCCGAAATATTTGAACAGGTTGAAATCGAGTTGAAGTATGAGGGCTATATCAAGCGTCAGCAGGCACAGATAAACGAAATGCGCCGCCTTGAGGTCAAGGTTTTGCCGAAAGACATCGATTATAATTCAATCGAAGGCTTACGGCTTGAAGCAAGGGAAAAGCTTACAAAAATAAGACCGCATTCTGTCGGTCAGGCGTCGAGAATATCGGGCGTGTCTCCGTCGGATATATCGGTATTGCTTATATATTTGGCAAAAATGGGGAAATAAACTATGTTAAATAAAGAATTGCTTTATACTACAATTCAAAAAATCGGCGTGAGTATTGACGGTAAAGCTTTAGAAAGGCTTGACAAATATGCCCAAATGCTTGTTGAAACCAACAAATGCTTTAATCTGACGGCTATCACGGAGTCTGATGATGTTACCGTAAAGCATTTTGCGGACTGTCTTGCTCTGTTTGGTAAGGTCATCATACCCGAAAACGCAAAAATAATCGATGTCGGAACGGGCGCAGGCTTCCCCGGATTGGTGCTTTTGCTTACAAGACCCGATATAAAAATGACTTTTCTCGATTCCACAAAGAAAAAGCTC
The DNA here is from genome assembly GCA_963624605.1 of Eshraghiella crossota. GTDB lineage: Bacteria > Bacillota > Clostridia > Oscillospirales > Acutalibacteraceae > Fimenecus. Next base: position 6,466 of record CAVFQD010000012.1, read on the forward strand.
GGTTTTATTCAAAACGTGCTTGACGAAACGGGAATAAGCGCAGAAGTCGTCCACGCAAGGGCGGAGGAGGCAGGTCAAAACCCGCAATACCGTGAGAAATTTGATTTTGCAACCGCAAGGGCTGTCGCAAATCTTACCAATCTTTCGGAATACTGCCTGCCGTTTGTAAAGGTTGGCGGCAAGTTCGTTTCAATGAAAGCTGCGGCGTCGGATGAGGAAATAGCCTCTGCGAAAAAAGCGATAGGAATACTCGGCGGAAAGATTGAAGAGGACATTATCTTTGACCTGACGGACGGTATGCCGAGGAGAATTGTCGAAATAAAGAAGTTATCGCAAACTCCGACAAAGTATCCGAGACCTTCGGCAAAAATTGCGAAAAATCCGATAAAATAATGGCGAAAGCCTTGAAACAGCGTTGATTTTTGACGAACGCTTTTTCTTTACAAAACCACCTCTGCGGTGCTATCCTTTAGACAAGGACAAGCGTTGCGGAGGTTTTTTTATGAAGCAGCAAAAAGTTAAATGCACGGCGGAGATATACAACATACCGCAGGATATGATTGTTCCGAACCCTAATCAGCCGAGAAAAAGATTTGATTACGATGAGCTTGAAAATTTAGCGCAGAGCATAAGGGAAAACGGAATACTTCAACCGATAACCGTAAGAAAACGGGAGGACAAGAAGTTTGAGCTTGTTTCCGGTGAAAGACGGCTGCGTGCGGCGAGGCTTGTCGGACTTGTCAAGGTTCCCTCGATAGTGATAAACATAGATGAAAAAGAGTCGGCAATGTTTTCGGTAATAGAAAATCTTCAAAGGCAGAGCCTTGATTTCTTTGAAGAGGCAGAAGCGATAGAAAAGCTTGTAGGCGAATACGCTATGAGCCGTGAAGAGGTGGCGCAAAAGTTAGGCATAGCACCGTCCACCGTGTCAAACAAGCTCAGAATTTTGCGCTTGCCCGAAGAAATGCGGTTTAAGCTTGCAAAGGCAGGTCTCACGGAGAGCCATGCAAGGGCGTTGCTTATGCTGGAGGATGACAATCAGCGTGCACGGGCACTCTCGATAATTGTTGACAGACATCTGAATGTTGCCGAAAGCGAGCGAATGATAAACCAGATGATAAACAAAAACAACCGTTCACGAAATCCTTTAAGAGGTATAAGAGATGTAAGGTTGTTTATAAATACACTCAATCATGCGGTTGACACGATACGCCGAGCAGGCGTAGACGCCGACGCCGCAAGAAGCGAGACTGAAGAATACATTGAATATGTTGTCCGTATTCCAAAGGTCGAACAGCTTCGCATTGCCTTACCGGGCGAGACCGACGAGGCAGTATAACCGATAAAACGGGCGTTTGTAATAATACCCCTGTTGCACTCGCCGTTTTATATATACCCATATCCTTCTCTTTCACACCCCACATCCACAAGCAGAGCGGCGGAGTTCTTCGGAATTTCGCCGTTTTGCTTTGCTTTGTTTCACGTGAAACAAATATTTATAAAAATCTTGCGTTTTTGACAAAAAGTGTTTAATTTTGCGTGCGGGTATGCTATAATAATACGGCATAATTATTTCGGTTGCGAAACTGAGCAAGAACGGCTCAATTTCGGGATTTATATATACGGAGTGAAAAAATTGTCAAAAATCATTTCAATTATCAACCAAAAGGGCGGAGTCGGCAAAACTACGACCGCCGTCAACCTTTCAGCGGCGATAGGCGCTTTGGGCAAAAATGTGTTGCTTGTCGATATTGACCCTCAGGGCAACTCTACAAGCGGTTACGGTATAAATAAAAAGGAAATAAAAAATTCAACCTATGATATGCTTATAAATTCCGTTAAAGCTTCGGAAGCGATAATCAACACAAAATTCAAAAATGTTGATTTACTGCCGTCAGATATGAACCTTGCGGGCGCAGAGGTTGAAATGATAGGCATGGAAAGGCGTGAAAGCCTTGTCAAAATGGCTCTTGCGGAGATATGGGACAATTACGATTATATCTTCCTTGACTGCCCGCCCTCACTCGGACTTATCACGATTAACGCACTTTGTGCGAGCGATACTTTTTTGGTTCCGATACAGTGCGAATACTATGCGCTCGAAGGTCTTGCACAGCTTATGGCGACCGTAAGGCAGATAAAAAGGCTTTACAATCCTCATATAGAAATCGAGGGCGTTTTGCTCACAATGTACGACGGCAGGCTTAACCTCACGAACCAGGTTGTCGACGAGGTTAAAAAGTTCTTCCCTCAAAAGGTTTATTCCTCCACGATTCCGAGAAACGTCAGACTTTCCGAGGCACCGAGCTTCGGCGAGCCGATTATGTATTATGACAAAAGCTCCAAGGGCTCTTTGGCATATGCCGCTCTTGCGGAAGAGTTTTTGAAAAAGCAGTAACAAAGGAGCAGAAAAATGAAAAAAGTAGCACCTGTTGCAATTTTGTTGGTTCTTGTGTCGGTGTTTCTCACTTCTTGCGGTCAGCCCGAGGAGTTTAAGCCGGCGCCGATAATCACAACCACGGAAACCACCACCGAAGAGGTAACATATAAATACAGCGAGCTTGATGTTCTCGGTACCAAAATGGGCATGAGCGTTGAGGAAACGCAAAACGCCTTGGGCATTAAGGCAAGTCTTTATCTCAACGACAGCTCTGTTGCATATTTTGTTGTAAACAAAAAAGGCTTACCGTTCGTTTCGGACGGCTGTGAGAGCTCGGTATATTTTATATATGATTCCGATATGCGCCTTTGCGAGGTGCAGTATCTTTCAACAGTAAACACGGGCTTTGTGCTTAAGGACGCTCTTTCGACCTATGACAGGCAGTACGGCAAGCACGCCGAATTAAAGGTTGACGAAAGCAAGACCAATTATATTTGGTACAAAGACGGCGTTTACATTCTTATAACGACGGTTTCAACCGGTCAGAACGCCATGTCGTTCTTCGGGGAGGATTATTTCAACAAGACGAACCCCGAAGAGGCAAAGGCTTATGCGAACTTGTAGAGGAGGATGAATATATGGCAGCTAAAAAAGGCGGCTTGGGCAAGGGTATGAGCGCCCTTATTTATGACAACGCAATGGAAAACGCCTCGGGCGAGAGCGTTACACTCTCAATCAACGAAATAGAGCCCAACCGTGAACAGCCGAGAAAAATATTTGAAGAACAGGCTTTGTCGGAACTTTCCGAGTCAATAAAGGAACACGGAATTTTACAGCCGTTGCTTGTAAGACCCATGGCGGACGGCGGCTACCGTCTTGTAGCCGGCGAGCGAAGATACCGTGCGGCAAGAATGGCAGGTCTTACGGAGGTTCCCGTTACCGTCCGCGAAATGACGGACGAAGAGGAAAGTATATTTGCGCTTATCGAGAATTTGCACAGGGAGGATCTTAACGCAATTGAAGAGGCGCAGGGAATAAAAACTCTAATCGATACCTTCGGCTTTACGCAGGAGGAAGCGGCGCAGAAGGTTGGAAAATCGAGGACTGCGGTCACAAACAGCCTGCGATTGCTCAACCTTCCGTCGGATATATCCGACCTCGTGAGGGACGGCAAAATTTCAATGGGTCACGCAAGGGCTTTGCTCTCGTTTGAGGACACCGCGGAGGCTTCAAGGGTAGCGCAGCTTGTTGTAAAAGACGGCATTTCCGTGCGTGATGTCGAACGCCTTGCAAAGAGCGCGCAAAAGACCAAAAAGGCACCCGAAAAGCGTGAGAAAAAGCGTGATATCTTCTACGACGAGGTGGAAATCGCACTTTCAAAGGTGCTCGGCAGAAAGGTGAAGGTGTTCGTTTCAAAGGGCGGAAGCGGTACGCTTGAGGTAGAGTTCTTCTCAAAGACAGACCTCGAAAAGCTTTCAAAGCAGTTTGAAAATCTTGAATAAATAAATGGTAATAAATATCGGAGGATATAAAAATGCTTGATATGAAATTTGTCAGGGAAAATCCCGACGCAGTAAAGGAAAACATCAAAAAGAAATTTCAGGACGAGAAGCTTCCGTTGGTTGACGAGGTAATCAAGCTCGACCTTGAATACAGAGAGTCCAAAACAAATGGCGACGCTTTGAGAGGCGGCCGCAACCGTATCAGCAAAGAAATCGGTATGTTTATGGGTAAGGGTCTCAAGGACGACGCAGAGAAAGCAAAGGCAAAGGTTAAGGAAATCAACGCAGAGCTTGAAGCGCTCGAGGTTAAGGAGCAGGAGCTTGCGGCTGAGATAAAGAAGAGAATGATGGTTATCCCGAACATTATCGGCAAGGATGTTCCCATCGGTAAGGACGACAGTGAAAATGTCGAGCTTGAAAAGTTCGGCGAGCCCGTCGTTCCGGATTATGAAATCCCCTACCATGTTGATATTATGGAGTCTTTTGACGGTATAGACCTTGACGCCGCAAGAAAGACAAGCGGTAACGGCTTCTATTATCTTTCGGGCGATATTGCAAGACTTCATTCGGCGATTCTTTCCTATGCGAGAGACTTTATGATAGACAGGGGCTTTACCTACTATGTTCCGCCGTTTATGATAAGAAGCGATGTTGTGACGGGTGTTATGAGCTTTGCCGAAATGGAAAATATGATGTACAAGATTGAGGGCGAGGACCTTTATCTTATCGGCACAAGCGAGCATTCGATGATAGGTAAGTTCATTGATACGATTATCCCCGAAGCGGAGCTTCCAAAGGCACTCACTTCGTATTCTCCGTGCTTCCGCAAAGAGGTTGGCGCACACGGAATCGAGGAGAGAGGCGTTTACAGAATACATCAGTTCGAAAAGCAGGAAATGGTTGTTGTATGTAAGCCCGAGGAGAGCGACGAGTGGTACGATAAGCTCTGGAACAACACTGTTGATTTCTTCCGCAGCCTTGATATTCCCGTAAGAACGCTTGAATGCTGCTCGGGCGACCTTGCGGACCTTAAAGTTAAAAGTCTTGATGTTGAGGCGTGGAGCCCCAGACAGAAGAAATATTTCGAGGTCGGCTCGTGCTCAAACCTCGGCGACGCACAGGCAAGGCGTCTCGGAATCAGAATCAAAGGAAAGGACGGCAATTATTTTGCTCACACTCTTAACAATACGGTTGTCGCACCCCCGAGAATGTTGATTGCATACCTTGAAAACAACCTCAATGAGGACGGAACCGTAAGAATTCCCGAACCGCTCAGAATGTATATGGGCGGCAAGAGCCTTATTGAAAAGAAAAAATAATAGTTATTACCGTAAACAGCCGGCTTGAGCGAAAGGTTCAAGTCGGTTGTTCTTTTTGTGCAAGCTTAAATGCGGCTGAAAAAATTTTTTAAGAAAAAATCAAAAAGGTGTTGACAAACAAAATTAAAATTGTGTACAATTTAATTACGCTAAATCAAACGCAATTTAATTGCGCAAAATCTTTAGGAGGCTTTAATATGAGTATTTATGAATTAAAGGTGAAAAAACAGAACGGGGAGGAGATCTCACTCGAAGAATTTCGCGGTAAGCTGATTCTTATCGTAAACACAGCAACAGGCTGTGGCTTTACTCCGCAATATTCGGAACTTCAGGAGATGTATGACGAGTATGTAAGTCGTGGCTTGGAAATTCTCGATTTTCCCTGTAACCAATTTGCAAATCAGGCACCCGGAGATGACGGGGAAATTCACGATTTTTGCACGGGTCGCTACGGTATAACATTTCCGCAGTATCACAAGGTGGATGTCAACGGTGAAAACGCAATACCCTTGTATAAATGGTTGACGGCAAGCACGAAGTTTCAGGGATTTAACGGTCCGGCTAAATTATTCCTTACTCCGATTGTAAAGAAAATGGATTCCGATTACAAAAACAACGGCAATATCAAGTGGAATTTTACAAAGTTCTTAATCGACAGAAACGGCAATATAGTTCAGCGTTATGAGCCGACGGCAAAAATAGAAGATATCAAGGAAAAAATTAAGGAGATTTTATAATATGTTTCATTACGATTATTTGACGGCAAACACCTGCTCAAATGTTATCAGCTTGGACCTTGACGGGAATGCGGTACACAACATTCAGTTTATGGGAGGCTGTAACGGAAATCTTAAAGCGATTTCATTGCTTCTTGAGGGAAAGACGGTTGAGGAAATTGAAAATAAGCTTACCGGCGTTTTGTGCGGTAAGCGACCGACCTCTTGTTCCGACCAGCTTGCCAAGGCTGTCCGTGCCGCTTATAACGCGTCAACGGATCCGGATTACAAGCCCGAGGATGAGGAAGAATAACCCCTGTGATTTTTATATTTACTGGATTTTCTTCGCGAATTGTGTTATATTTAATTGTGTAAAATCAACAAGGAACGGAGATGCCCATGGATAAGAATTTTGACGCTTTGAAGCTCAGCAATCAGCTTTGCTTTCCCTTATATGTTTGTTCAAAGGAAATTGTAAAAAAATACAAGCCTTTTTTGGATGAAATAGGCTTAACATATACTCAATATATCACGATGATGGCTATGTGGGAGCATGAGGAGCTTTCGGTTAAGGAATTAGGTGAGCTTTTGTTCCTTGATTCCGGAACCTTAACGCCTGTCTTGAAAACGCTGGAAAAAAAGGGTCTTGTCTCGCGCAGGCGTTCATCGGAGGACGAGAGAGTGCTTGTTGTAACGCTTACCGAGGACGGAGCGAGCCTCAAAGAGAGGGCTGTCGAGGTGCCGTATAAAATGCAAGGTTGTGCTTCAATAGACGAAAAGGATGCGGCAGACCTTTACCGTATTCTTCATAAAATGATGAATGACGCCGGCAGATAAGCGTTTGTTTTTCAGAGAGCATAGCGATAGCGCATAAAAATATACCCTCCTTACCGATTTGCACGGTGAGGAGGGTATATTTTGTTTTACGCTCAAAGTTGCTTTATATTACGGCGTGCTAACGATTTATTCCTTTTCAAGGACTACCGCCGTTCCGCTTACGGAAACCATAAGCATATTTCCGCCCTGTCCGAGCACTTCGTAGTCGACATCCACGCCGACAACAGCATTAGCACCCATCTCCGAGGCGCGAGCCTCGAGCTCCGAGAGAGCCTGCTGCCTTGCCTTGATGAGCTCGTCCTCATACGAACCGGAGCGACCGCCGAAGAAGTTTGTGAGACCTGCGGCGAAATCTTTAACGAAATTTACGCCGGAAATAACCTCTCCGCATACAACTCCGAGATATTGTGTGATTTTTGCTCCGTCAACCGACGGCGTTGTTGTGATAATCATGGCTTTACTCCTTGTTTGAAATTTGTTGTTTTTTCATCATCGCTTTGATTTTACAATATGATAATACCATAGGCTGAATTAAATATCAAGCGTTGTTTTACCGTACCTGTATGATTGGCGGGATAATTGAAATTTCTGTATAAATGCTCATATTCGGTTTATTTATTGCGGCGAATGTGATATACTTTATAGGAATATGATAAAACAGAAATACGGCAACAGGTGTACGGTTAATGGGAATAACAGCTTATAACTCGGAAGATAAATATTACAAAAGCGTAAAAGGCGGACTCAAAGCGGGAGAGAGCGTAAGATTCAGGATAATTGTTCCCCGTTCGTTCGGCGCAAATTCCGCACGGCTGTCTTTAAGGGAAGATTCGCAGGGCGAATATTTGTCAAAAGGTATGTACTGGGCGGGAATGTACGGTGATGAGCACGAGGTGTGGGATATAGAAACTCAAATTCCCGATTCGGGTCTTTACTGGTATCATTTTGACATCTCTTCTCCGTGGGGGGAGACAAGGCTTTGTAAGACGGCGGATTTTACGGGGGCGTTTTCGCCTTTCGGCGCAGAAATTACGGACTGGCAGCTTACCGTCTGCGCTTCGGACTTTACAACGCCCGATTGGCTCAAAGGCGGAGTGATTTATCAGATTTTCCCCGACCGCTTTTATAATTCGGGAGAAAAAAAGGAAAATGTGCCGTCCGACAGGGTTTTACGCACTGACACGGAAAATCAGCCCTATTGGCGTCCGGACGAAGAGGGCAAGGTGCTTAATAACGACTTTTTCGGCGGAGATTTGAGAGGAATAGAGGAAAAGCTGCCGTACCTGTCGGAGCTCGGTGTAACCTGTATTTATCTCAATCCCATATTCGAGGCACATTCAAATCACAGATACAACACTGCCGATTACACAAGAATAGATCCCTTGCTCGGCACCGAAGCGGATTTCGTTTCGCTGTGCAAGTCGGCGCACAAAAGGGGTATAAAGATAATCCTTGACGGCGTTTTTTCACATACGGGCGATGACAGCGTGTATTTTAACAGATACAGGCGGTACGGAGACGGCGGAGCGTACAACTCAAAAGAGTCGCCGTATTTCAAGTGGTATAAATTTCAGCACTATCCCGACGAATATACATCGTGGTGGGGCTTTGACACTCTTCCCGAGGTCACGGAGGTGTGCGGGGATTACCTCGAATTCATTACGGGCGAAAACGGCGTTGTTGTCAAGTGGCTGAAGCTCGGAGCAGACGGCTGGAGGCTTGATGTTGCGGATGAACTACCCGATGTTTTCATTGACGCCGTAAGGCGTGCGGTAAAGCGTACCGACCCGAACGCTCTCCTGCTCGGCGAGGTGTGGGAGGATGCAACAAATAAATTCTCCTACGGTCAAAGGCGCAAATTTCTGCTCGGCGAACAGTTCGACAGCGTAATGAACTATCCCTTTGCAAATGCCGTGCTTGATTTTGCAAGATACGGCGTTGCCGAGGATTTTATGAAAAGCGTTATGTCGATTGTCGGCAATTATCCTAAGCAGGCACTTGATGTTATGATGAACCATATCGGAACGCACGATACGGAACGGGCGATAACCCGCATTGTCGGCGAGGGCTGTGAGTACAGGGACAGACAGTGGCAAAGCGAACATTATTTATCTCCCGAGCAAAAGGAAAAGGGAATATGCCTTATGAAGCTTGCCGCAACGCTCCAGTTTATGCTGCCGGGCGTACCGAGTGTGTATTACGGCGATGAAATTGCGATGCAGGGATATAAGGACCCGTTTAACAGAGCGTATTTTGAGTGGGATAATACTCAGTGCGGGCTGCGGGAATATTATGTTGCGCTCGGAAAGCTGAGACGGGATAACGAATGTCTTAAAGACGGAGAGCTTGAAAGCGTTTCGGCGGCTCTCGGCTGCGTTGCGTTTTCACGGTGCGGCAAAAAAGAAAGCCTGTTGGTTATTGCCAACAGGAACGAAAACGGTATAACCTACAATTTGCCGCGGAATTGGTACGACGCCGAAAACGCTCTCAACGGAGAGAAATACGGCGAGTCCGTGTTTGTCGACGGTATGAGCGCCGTTGTTTTGAAAAAACGCACCGAATTATCTTAACAGCAGAGATACGCCTGCACCCGCCACGGCGGCAAAAAGCAGATATATTGTTTTAAGTACAACGGTTTTCAGCTTTGCACGCTTTGTTACGGGGACTTTTGCATCGCCCGAAAGAGCACGGAGAGCTTTTTCGTTAAGCTTTTTTTCGCTCAGCGTGGAATATTCGGGTCTTACAAAAAACAGTGCCTTTTCAAAATATTTTGTGCCCGTTTCGTGAATCTCGAGAACCTGCCTGTTTACACCTTTAATCATTTTGTTGTGTCCTTTGTGTTTGATGCTTTTAGTATGGTGCTTTTCACTCAAAAATATACTCGTTTTCGGCAACGGTTTTGTGTCAATATGGGATTTTCCACAAATTTTTTATCTCGCAAAATATTACAATGAGTATATTAGGACTTTGTACAAAAATGTTCAAAACAATGTTCAAAATGTTAATAAGTGCCGCCAAAAACTGTGCAAAACTCGGTTTTTGCCGTGGTTTAAGCCCAATGTTTATAACTTTTCAATATTCAAAGGTAAATACTGTAAGTTATTATGACTTTACGAAATATTACGGTCGGTAGTTATTTTTTGAGTAAATCGGCAAATTGCTTTTGTGCAATTTAACAATGTGTGTTTTTATATAAAATTTACGATTTTTTGCGGATTTTTTCGGGAGTGAAGATATGGACGAATTTCAGTTTGAAATTGAAGTGCCGAAGATGTTTGACCTTGACCTGTCGCTTGATTGCGGACAGGCTTTCCGTTGGGAAAAGGACGAACACGGAAATATGCGCGGCGTGGTGTCGGGCAAAAGATATGTATTAAGGCAGGATGGCGGCGTGCTTTATTGCAGCTGTAACGAGGCGGATTTCAACGCCGTGCTTCGCAGATACCTTGATTTTGACAGGGATTACAAGGCAATAACCGACGGGTTTTCCTCCGATGCAAACCTGAAAGCGGCATGTGAGGAGTATGCCGGCATCAGAATCCTGCGCCAGGAGCCGTGGGAGACGCTTTGTTCGTTTATCATTTCGCAGAATAACAACATACCCCGTATAAAGGGGATAATTTCCCGTCTTTGTGAGGGTTTCGGCGAGGAGATAGAAAGCGGCGTTTATTCTTTTCCGGATGCCGAGCGTTTGTGCGGACTCTCGGTTGACGACCTGTCTGAGCTTCGTGCGGGCTTTCGCTCAAAATATATTATTGACGCGGCGCAAATGGTAAGCTCGGGAGAAATAGATTTTGACAAAATAGATAAACAGCCGATAGACTTCGGCCGCGAGGAGCTCATTAAAATAAAGGGCGTCGGAAAAAAGGTTGCGGAGTGTACGCTTTTGTATGGCTTCGGTAAGCTTGAGGCGTTTCCCGTCGATGTCTGGGTTAAGAGAATTACCGAGGAAATGTACCCGAACGGACTGCCCGAATGTATAAAAAGCTACGAGGGAATAGCCCAACAGTACCTTTTTCATTGGCGAAGGAACTCTGAACGCTTCAAAAACGCATAAATTCACAAAATTTTAATAAGTTTTTGCGTTATAGAGGTTGAGTATTTGAATTTCAGAGGTTATAATATTAGTTGATAAAATGGGTGTAAAACAGATTAAATAAATCGAAAGGAAGTAAAAAGAAATGTTATTCTCGCAGGATATCGGTATCGATCTCGGCACGGCGAACACGTTGGTTTTTGTTAAAGGTAAAGGAATTGTAATCAGAGAGCCGTCGGTCGTTGCCGTAAATGTCAGTGCTTATCCGCAAAAGGTTGTTGCGGTCGGCGACAAGGCAAAGCAGATGATAGGCAGAACTCCGGGTTCAATTACTGCGGTAAGACCGCTTAAAGACGGCGTTATTGCAGATTTCGACATTACATCGGATATGCTCAAGGAGTTTATAAAAATGGCAATAAGCACATCTCCGTTTTCAAGGGCAAGGGTGCTTATCTGTATTCCCTCGGGCGTTACCGAGGTTGAAAGAAAGGCGGTTCATGACGCAGCCCGTTCGGCAGGCGCAAAGCTTGTAAACCTTATTGATGAGCCTATGGCGGCGGCAATCGGTGCAGGACTTCCCGTTTCAGACGCAGTCGGAAGCATGGTTGTCGACATCGGCGGAGGTACATCCGAGGTTGCGGTAATTTCGTACGGCGACATCGTTACCGCTCAGTCGGCAAGAGTTGCGGGTGACAATTTCGACGAGGCTATCATAGCTTACATCAGAAAGAAGCATAACCTACTCATAGGCGAGAGAACCGCCGAGGATATAAAGATTAAAATAGGCTCGGCTTACCCCTATGACGGTGAGGGCGCAATGGATGTTAAGGGCAGAAACCTGCTTGACGGTCTTCCCAAGAACATAGAAATCACCTCCGAGGAGGTAAGAGAGGCTCTTTCCGATCCGGTAAATCAGATTCTTGACACAATTCATTCAACGCTCGAAAAAACTCCCCCTGAGCTTTCGGCGGATATTATCGACAGAGGAATAATGCTCACGGGCGGCGGCGCGTTACTCAGAGGTCTTGACAAGCTCATTTCCATTGAGACAAAAATCCCCGTTCACATTGCCGAAAATCCGCTTGACTGCGTTGTTGACGGCACGGGCATGTGTCTTGAAAATCCCAAGTTTATGGAAAAGGGATATTACGACTGATAATTATTTTTACGGCGGGTTTTATGCCCGCCTTGTTGCGCTTTTACAAGCGTTTAATCCGATGACGGAAGGCAGGTGTTACAGTTGAAGAATTTTGTCAGAAGCGGTACCTTCAGGGCGTTGCTTTTGCTTATTGTCGTGCTTCTTGCGGGAATAATAGCAGGTGTTTCGTCAAGCAGTGCTTCTTCTCCGTTGACCTCTGCGGTCAGCACGGTATTTTCTCCGCTGTCACGCCTTTCGACCGCAATATCGGAAAAATTCAATTCGGTAAAGGGCGGCTTTATTTCAGCATCCTCTTATATGGAGAGAGTTTCGGAGCTTGAAGAGCAGGTTGCGGAATATCAGAAAAAGCTTGTCGAATACGAAAAAATGAAAAAGCAGATAGAGGCATATGAAAACTTCCTCGGCGTTAAGGAGAAAAATCCCGACTTCAAGTTTACGGCAGGTACGGTAATCGGCAGGAATTCAGCCGATGCTTTTGACTCGTTTGAGCTCAACTGCGGCAGCAATGACGGTGTGAGCGTGAACGACCCCGTTATAAGCGGCGAGTACCTGATCGGAATTGTAAGCGAGGTAACGCCGACTACCTGTACCGTCCTTTCGGTTTATGACCCCACCGTAAATATTGCGGCATATGAGATACGAACGGGGGAAATAGGTTATACCGACACAACGGTTAAAATGAGTCTTGCTTCAACCGTCAAGTTTGCGGGTCTTACAAAGGATACGGCAATTGCAGAGGGTGGAATTGTCTGTACCTCCGGCGTCGGCGGTATATTCCCGAGAGGTCTTATTGTCGGTACGGTTAAGTCCGTAAAGCAGGAGGAGGGAGATGTCTCCTATTATGCGGAGGTTGCGCCCCAGATTGATTTGGGCGAGGTTCAGGACGCCTTTGTCATAACGGATTTTGAGGGTAAGGGCAATGCGTAATAACACAAAGCTTATCATTTTCAGAAGAACGGTTTTTGTTTTGCTGATATTGCTTACTCATATTTTACAGAACACAAAGGGCTGGTTCCCCGAGATTTTTTCCGCAAGAGCATTCTTGCTTATACCGCTTACGGTTTGCCTCGGAATGTTTGAGCGTGAGTTCACGGGTGCGATGCTCGGTGCGTTTGCGGGTGCGCTGTGGGACAGCGTTTTCGGGCTTGCGGACGGATACAATGCGCTGTTTCTGATGTTAATCGGCGGCGGCTGCGGTTTGCTTATAAATGTGTTTATGAGAAATCATCTTTTAACGGCGCTGATACTTTCGGGCTCGGCGACGCTTCTTTATACCGTGCTTTATGTGCTTTTCTTTGTTACGGCGCAGGGCATGGACTCGGCAGGCTGGCTGTTTTTGCGCTTTTATCTGCCGTCGGCGGTTTATACGGTTTTGTTTACGCCGATATACTATATGATAGTCAGGTCTCTTATGAGACTTACAAGGACCACGCAGGAGTTTTAGCTTATGAAGGGAGAGCCGCAAATGAAGGACAAGACCAAAAGCACAAAATTCAGGGCTGTTGCGTTTACCGTAGCGGTGCTTTTTGTTTTTTCGCTGTTTGTTGCGGACCTTTTCAGAATACAGATAGCAAACGCCGACGAGGCTACGGTGGAGAAGGTAGCGTTAAAAAAGACCGATACCACCATAAAGGCGGCAAGAGGAGAAATTCTTGACTGCAACGGAAAACCGCTTGTTACAAACAAGCAGGTGAATTCGATTATTTTTAACGGCTCGTATTTTCCGAGAACCGACGAACAGCAGCAGAGAAACGAAATTATAATTTCGCTTATCCGCCTGCTTGAAAGTAACTCGACCGAATGGAACAATGACATTCCGATGTATTTTGACCAAAACGGCAGCATTCAGTTTGCCGCTGACCGTGATGCCGACATAAAATATCTCAAATCCAAGGATGTGCTTTATCTTAACGAGTACGCAACAGCTCAGAATTGCTTCGATGAGTTGAAAACAAAATTCGAGCTTGAAAATTATTCGGACGAGGACGCTTTGAAAATTGCTTCGGTGTGCTATTCGCTGAAGAAAAACGCTTTCACCACCTCAAACCCCTATACATTTGCAGATGATGTTTCGGTTGAGCTCGCTTCAAAGATAAAGGAAAACAGCGGCTTCTATGTCGGAGTTGAAATTCAGGTTACGACTCAGAGGGAATACCTCAACGGCACACTCGCTCCGCATATAATCGGTATTACGGGTTCGCTTAACGCAGAGGAATACAATAAGAGAACAGAAGAATACAACGAGGCGATAAAAAACGAAAATCTTACCACCGAAGAAAAGACGAATTTGAAGCTCCGCGCTTACGCTATGGACGACACTATCGGCAAATTCGGACTTGAGAGCGCAATGGAGGAGTATCTTCGCGGAACAAACGGAGTAGAAAGCACAATTACCGACGCCGACGGAAACAAAACCACGGAAATTACAACCGAGCCTGTTCAGGGCGATACGGTTATACTTACGCTCGACTCCGATTTACAGCTTGCCGTTCAGGAGGCTCTTGCAAACTTTATAGCACAGTACAAGGATAAAGCGGCACTGCCGGCAGTAGGCTCGGCGGTTGTGATGGATGTAAACAGCGGTGCGGTGCTCGCGTGCGCTACATATCCGAGCTATGACCTTACGACATATTACGATAATTACTCTGCTCTCGCGAGCGATAAATCATCTCCGCTTTGGAACAGAGCTCTTCAGAGCACATATGAGCCCGGTTCTACATTTAAGGTAGCCGTTGCGCTTGCCGGACTTGAAGAGGGCGTCATCACAAAGGACACAAAAATTACCTGTACCAGGATTTACACATATTTTCAGGACACACAGTTCAAATGCCTGCAAGCGCACGGAGCGATTACCGTTGCCGAGGCGCTAAATCAGTCATGTAATATCTTTTTCTATGAAACAGGCCGTCAGCTCGGCATCGAAAAAATGAACGATTATTGCACAAGGCTCGGCTTGGGACAGAAAACGGGAGTTGAGATAACCGAATCAACCGGCGTGCTTGCAAGTATAGAGTACCGAGAGGCACACGGCGGAACATGGTACCCCGGCGATACGGTTCAAGCGGCAATCGGTCAGTCCGACAACCTGTTCACACCCATTCAGCTGTGTAATTATGTTGCGACCGTTGCAAACGGCGGAACAAGATATAAGGCACATTTTGTAAAAAGCGTAAAATCCGCCGATTATTCACAGACAATAATCGACAGTACTCCCGTGGTGCTTAACGAAACGGGAATTTCACAAAACAGTATCAACATTGTCAAAGAGGGAATGAAGCGGCTCGGCGCAAGGCTTACGGCGTTTAAGGATTTACCCGTTGCGGTTGCGGCAAAGACGGGAACGGCAGAGTCCAAGGCTAAGGTCGGCGGAAAAATCGAATCCGGTCTTAACGGCTTTATGATTTCCTTTGCGCCTGCCGACAATCCGCAGATAGCTGTCTGCGTTGCGATTGAAAACCTGAACAGCGGTTCTGCCACGGCGGTGCTGGTTTCCGACATTTACAAGGCGTATTTCGGAACGGTCAGCGAGGTTGATACGGTCGAAAGTCAGAACATGGTGTTAAACTGATTTGGGGTGAGGAAAAATGGCTGAAAAAATTCTTGTCATATCCGGCAAGGGCGGCGTAGGCAAGTCGTCCGTGTCAGTCGGGCTTGCAAATGCCATGTGCTCGATGGGTAAAAGCGTTTTGCTTGTTGACGCCGATGTAGGCTTTCGCAGCCTTGACCTCATTATGAATATAGGCTCGCAGGTCGTATATAATTGGCTTGATATTATTGAAAACAGATGCTCGTTTTCGCAGGCTATTGTCAGCGGAGACGGCGCACCCGACTTGCTTTCGGCTCCGTCTGATTTTTCGGAAAGCATAACAAAAAAGTCTGTGTCGGATTTGCTTTCCCGTGCGGATAATGATTATGATTATGTGTTGGTCGATTCTGCGGCAGGCGCCGATTCTCTTCACGAAATATTGGCTGAGGTTTGCGGCAGGGCGTTAGCGGTCGTTACCTGCGATCCTGTTTGCGTCAGAAGCGTTGACGCGGCGATCGGCAAGGTCTTAAAAGCCAACAAAAGCATTGATATAAGGATGATAGTAAACCGCTTTGACAGGTATGAGGTCGAAACGGGGAAGCAGATGAAGCTCGACGATGTTGTCGATGCGGCAAGGGTCGGACTTATCGGCGTTATTCCCGAGGACGACAGCGTTAGACTGCTTTCGGGAGGAAGCAAAATTTCAAAATATGCTTTTAATGCGTTTGTAAGAACGGCAAAGCGCATTACGGGTAAAAGCGTTTTATTCAATCCGAAGGATTTTTATTGACAAACAGTTGAAAACCGAGTGAAAATTTGGTATCATACTGTTTGAGGAGTATTACAGGGAGGAAGATATATGAACATAGCTCTCATAGCACACGATGAGAAAAAAGAACTTATGACGCAGTTCTGCATTGCATATTGTGGAATTCTTTCAAAGCATAACCTTTGCGCTACCGGAACTACAGGCAAGCTTGTCGCAGAGGCAACAGGTCTGAAAATTACACAGTTTTTAAGCGGCTCTCAAGGCGGCGACCAGCAGATCGGCTCAATGATTGCATGTAATGAAATTGACCTTTTGCTTATGTTCAGAGACCCTCTTAATCCCAAGCCTCACGAGCCTAACGAAGCAAATCTTTTAAGGCTCTGCGACGTTCACAATATACCCGTCGCTACAAACATCGCTACCGCAGAGGCGCTTATTCACAGCCTTGCGAGGGGCGACCTTGACTGGAGAGATATTGTAAACCCGAAGAACGGCGAACAACGCTGAATAAAATCGCCCCTTCCTTTTCGGAGGGGGCAATTCTGCATAAATAAAGGATGAAAACTTATGGCGCTTATAACCAACGCAATTAAAGGAACGCTTGACACATTACCGTCGAGCAGTTATAAAATTCAATATATTGAAGCGGCTGTTCGTGAAATTGCCGAAAACTATGGCTTTTACGAAATGCGTACGCCCGTGTTTGAGCACACCGAGCTTTTTCAGCGCTCGGTAGGCGAGACCACAGACGTTGTTCAAAAGGAAATGTACACCTTTAAGGACAAGGGCGACAGGTCGATAACCTTAAAGCCCGAGGGAACGGCAGGCGCAGTGCGCGCTTTCCTTGAACACGGACTTTTCAACGAGGCTATGCCGCAGAAGATTTATTATCTTACCCCTTGCTACCGTTATGAAAAGCCGCAGGCGGGCAGACTTCGTGAGTTCCACCAATTCGGCGTTGAGTGCTTCGGCGCAGGCGGTGCGGCGCAGGATGCGGAGATTATCCTGCTCGCAAACGAGGTGTTCAATTACCTCGGCGTAAACAATATATCGCTTGAAATAAATTCAATCGGCTGCCCAGAGTGCCGCAAAAAGTATCAGGAGGCTCTCAAGGATTATTTCAGAGCTCATTATGAAGATTTGTGCGATACCTGCAAGGGCAGACTCGAAAAAAATCCGATGAGAATACTTGATTGCAAGAGCCCGGTGTGCTCGGAAATTGCAAAGGATGCACCGAAAATTCTCAACTACCTCTGCGATGACTGCAACGAGCATTTTGAGTTAGTAAAAAAATATCTAACAGCAAACAATATTGATTTTACGGTTAATCCGACGATAGTCAGAGGGCTTGATTATTACACAAGAACGGTGTTTGAATTCGTTTCGAACGAGATAGGAGCTCAGGGCACGGTTTGCGGCGGCGGCCGTTACGACGGACTTGTTGAAGAGATGGGCGGTAAGCCTACTCCCGCCTGCGGCTTCGGACTCGGACTTGAAAGGCTTATGCTTTTGATGGATACACAGAAAACCGAGTTCCCCGAAAGAAAAAAGTGCGACCTTTATATCGCTTCAATGGGCGCAGAGGCAAACATCAAGGCGTCGGCTCTCGCAACCGATTTGAGAAACGAAGGGCTTTCCGCTCAGTTTGACACGGTCGGCAGATCTGTTAAGGCGCAGATGAAGTACGCCGACAAGATAGGAGCGCTTTATACCGTGGTTCTCGGAGACAGCGAGCTTGAAAGCGGCAAGGCTGTGCTCAAAAATATGTCGGACGGAACGCAGACGGAAATTGAGCTTGAAGATTTTACGGATAATTTCCAGTCAATCGTTATAAAGCAGGCGATGGACTCGCTTGACGGCTACGGTATTGAGGGACTCGAAATTACAGATATACTTGGAGGACAAAATTGATGGAAACAATGCAGGGTATTAAAAGAACGTACTATTGCGGCACACTTACCGCAAGGGATATAGGCAGAGAGGTTACTCTTTGCGGTTGGGTTCAACGCCAGCGAGACCTCGGCGCATTGATTTTTGTCGATTTGAGAGACAGAACGGGCGTCGTTCAGTTGGCGTTTGCCGAAAACACCGACAAAGAAGTTTTCGACAAGGCTTTTTCGGTAAGAAGCGAGTATGTCCTTGCTGCTGTCGGTACGGTTCGTGAGAGAAGTGCCAAAAACCCCGATATTCCCACGGGAGAGATTGAAATTGAGGTTAAGGAGTTAAGAGTTCTTGCAAAGAGCGAGACTACGCCGTTTGAAATTCAGGAAAACTCACAGACTGGCGAACTGACCCGACTTAAATACCGTTATCTTGACCTTCGCCGTCCCGATTTGCAGAAAAATATTATTTTCAGACACAAGGTTGCGAAGATTACAAGAGATTATTTTGATGAAAACGGCTTTATCGAAATAGAAACTCCCATGCTTATCCGTTCCACACCCGAGGGCGCAAGAGACTTCCTTGTTCCGTCGAGAATTCACAACGGAAGCTTCTATGCTCTTCCACAGTCGCCGCAGCTTTACAAACAGCTTTCAATGGTTGCGGGCTTTGACAGATATATGCAGATTGCACGCTGCTTCAGAGATGAGGATTTGAGAGCGGACCGTCAGCCCGAGTTTACGCAGATTGACCTTGAGATGTCCTTTGTTGAGATGGAGGATGTTCTTGAGATGGGCGAGGGCTATATAAAGCGTGTGTTCAAAGACGCACTCGGCGTGGATATTCCCACTCCGTTGCCCCGTCTCACATATAAAGAGGCTATGGAGAGATACGGCTCGGACAAGCCCGATACAAGATATGGTATGGAGCTTATCGACCTTACCGATATTGTTAAAAATTCGGAGTTCGTTGTCTTTAAGAGTGCAATCGAGGCAGGCGGAAGCGTAAGGGCGATAAAGGTTGAAAATGCTGCTTCCGTTCTTACAAGAAAAGAGATAGACAAGCTTACCGAGCAGGCAAAGGGAAGCGGCGCAAAGGGTATGGCTTGGATAAGAATGAACCTCGACGGTATGGCTTCCTCATTTGCCAAATTTATGACGGAGGATGAGATTAGTCAAATTTCGTCTAAAGCTGAATTAAAGCAGGGCGATGTGCTTCTTGTTATTGCCGACGCCAACAACAGCCATGTTCTTTCAATACTCGGCGCATTGCGTCAGACGGTTGCAAAGAAACTCGACATTATCCCCGAGGGCAAATACAATCTCCTTTGGATTACCGAGTTCCCGTTCTTTGAATATGACGAGGAATGCGGAGAGTGGCTTGCAATGCACCATCCGTTTACTGCGCCGATGGACGATTGCCTTGAATATCTTGAAACCGACAAGGGCAAGGTCAGGGCAAAATGCTACGACCTTGTGCTTAACGGAATTGAGCTCTCCTCCGGTTCAATAAGAATTACAGACCCGCAGCTTCAGTCGAGGATTTTCGATTTGCTCGGACTTACAAAAGAAGAGGCGTACGAAAAGTTCGGCTACCTGCTTGACGCTTTCCGCTTCGGCGCACCGCCTCACGGTGGTATGGGTATCGGACTTGACAGACTTTGCATGCAGATGCTCGGCTGTGAGAGCCTCAGGGATGTAGTGGCTTATCCCAAGGTTCAGAATGCTTCGGAGCCTATGACCGAATGTCCTGCACCCGTTGACAAGCTTCAGCTTGACGATCTCGGCATTGCGGTTACAAGGACAGAGGAAAAAGAATAATGATAAACGGCTGAATATCCTTCAGCCGTTTTTTGTTACATAATCATATAGTATTGATAAATAATATAAAAGCATTGATTTGCATTTTGAAAAAGAAAAAGTGCAAATATTGCACTTTTAACAATTGACAAAGTGCAAATATTGCACTATAATATTTCTTGAGGTGCAAAAAATGAGCGCATTAAAAGAAACACGAATCGAAAAAGGCTTTACACAACCCCAAGCGGCAGAGCTTGTGGGCATTTCCTTGCGCTCCTACAAATCATATGAGAATGATAAAAGCAAGATAGGAACAATAAAGTACAATTACATTCTTGAACAATTAGCGAAGATAAATCCGATTGATGAAGAGCACGGCATACTTACGCAAGACAGCATAATAAAAAAAAGCGCCGTTATTTTTCAGAAGTACAATGTTGAGTATTGCTATCTGTTCGGCTCATATGCAAAGGGAAAAGCCAAGCCTGACAGTGATGTGGATTTGCTGATTTCGTCAAATATAAAAGGCTTGCAGTTTTTTGCGTTGGTTGAGGACTTGCGAAACACTTTGCATAAAAAGGTTGACGCATTGGATGTAAAGCAGTTAAATAACAATCCGGATTTAATAAATGAGATTTTGAAGGATGGGATAAAAATTTATGGATAACATTAAGGACAATGAGTTCTATATAAATAAAATCGTAGGGGATTTGGAATTTATTACTGAACATATGGCAGATGTGGATATTGATGAGCTTAATCACAATGAAATTTTGCTCGACTCAATGCTTTTCAGAATGATACAGATTTCCGAAAATTCAAAGCATCTGACAGACGAATATAAGAAAGCAAGGCAGAATATCCCGTGGACAGCAATGTCGGGATTGAGGAACAGAATAGTTCACGATTACGGAAGTGTTGACTTGGATGTGATCTTCGAAACCTTGAAGTTTGATATTCCCGACTTGCTTAATATGATGAGGAAATAAAAACAGACAGGCAATTTTAATTTTGCCTGTCTGTTTTTTTATTTAAGCTTATCAAGAGGTAATTCGTAAGCGG
The DNA here is from genome assembly GCA_963624605.1 of Eshraghiella crossota. Lineage (GTDB taxonomy): Bacteria > Bacillota > Clostridia > Oscillospirales > Acutalibacteraceae > Fimenecus. The sequence continues at coordinate 27,452 of CAVFQD010000012.1, forward strand.
GGAGATATTCTTTTACGAAAATATCCGCTTCCTCGCAGTTGAGCGAATCAATTAACGCTCTTGTCGAATTTTCGGCGTCGGAAAATTCGGAGTTTCCCGCTTTCCTTTCCTCAATGCACTTGATATATGCGCTCAGCTTGTCTGCCGCTTTGACAAGCCGCCAAAGCTCTGCGTCTTTTTCGTCCTTGAAAAACAATGAGGTGTATTCTCCTCTTATATCGTCGTCAAGCATATCAAGGAGAGTTGAACAAGCGTTATTTTCGATTTGCTCAAAGGTCTTGCGCATATCCTTGCTGTAATACTTGACGGGGGTGGGCATATCGCCCGTTATTATCTCGGGCACATCGTGGTAAAGGCCCAAAAGAGCGGCTCTCTCGGCATTGTAGCTTTTGCCGAGCTTTTTGTTGCCGATAACTGCGAGGGCGTGCGCCAGAACCGCAACCTCGTGCGAATGTTGGCTCAAGGTTTCATAGGTTGTGTTACGCATAAGCGCCCAACGGTTGATATATTTAATTCTGCCCGTAAAGGCAAAAAATCCTTTTTTCACACTAATCACCATTATCCATATTGTAATTATAAAAGCCCACCGTAGTGGGCTTTCTTTTTAATTAACGGCGTAGTTTAATTCGCCTACACTGTCCCAGACTATGTAAATATCATTGAGGCTTCTGCAGAAGGTGTCATATGCCAAGCTCTTTTGATTCTTAACCTGTGTAAAGCCCGCGGTTTCAAGAGCTGAGACAAACTGTGTTGCCATCTTTGAGGATGTGCAGCGAATACGCATTGTCATAATGAGAGAAGCGGGATTAACAACGCCTGCCTTGAAGCCGGTAAGCCACCAATGCGCCTGCCACTCTCTTGTGAAGTATACCTTGCCGCTTTCGTAATCGCTTTTGCTGAGATAAAGAGCAGACTCCATATAAAGGAGGTGGTCGTCGTCAGCACAGTGATAAAGCATTGCGTTCTGCTTCGGGTCCTTGGTGTAAACACCGATTTCACTTCCGCCGAATGCGCCGTACTGACCTTTCCAAAGCTGAATTCTCCAGTCAAGACCGTCAATAGTTCCGAAGTCAATTCGTGCGGTGCGGTAGTTCATATTGATATAATGAGCCGCCGTGTCATAGTGAGCAACGAAGTTTGCCTGTCTCTGCCAGTTGTCAAGGCTTGTGTAGAAAATGCCCTGATTGGGGTCGTAATCGTAGCCCATTATCTGAATAAACTGAGCGATTTGCTCGGCACTCAAGCCGCTTGCGTTTGCGGCGTCGTTGATAGCGTCGTTTATCTGAGGATCACTGCTGTATGTAGTGCTTTCGGTGGTCGCAGCCGTGTCGGAAGAAGCCGCCTTTGTGGTGTTGCGTGCGTCTGCCATGGTTGCGGCAGGGTCCGTTGTCACTTCGCCGTCGGGTTGAGTTTCGTCGGCGTAAGTCGGTCTTTCTATCTGAGCGTTGCCTCGGGTGATTTCCTCTTCCTGATTATCCTTTTTACAGGAGGAAAAAATACAAACCGTGATTGTAATAACGAGAACAACACAGATTATTCTTTTAATAATGTTATTGCTGTTTTCCATAAAAATGTGTGCCTCCCAATACCGCCTTTTAGTTAGCTTAATTATCGCATAATTATTAACATATGTCAATATTTATTGCTTTTTGGCAGGGAATATGTTATTTTATTATGGTTAATAAAATTTACGGAAGGTGTATGTAATGAGTGATATAAGAGATTTATCCCTTTATGAATCGGGAGAAAGAAAAATACAGTGGGTAAAGGCTAATATGCCGCTTTTGTCCTCTCTTGAAAAAGAGTTTTCACAGGAAAAGCCGTTTGCGGGGCTTAAAATTGCGCTTTCCGTTCATCTTGAAGCAAAGACGGCGTATCTTTGCAGAGTTCTTGCGGCAGGCGGTGCGGAAATGTTCGTTACGGGAAGCAATCCGCTTTCAACCCAAGACGATGTTGCGGCGGCTCTCGTAAAGGGCGGTCTCAATGTTTTTGCCTATCACGGCGCAACTGCCGAGGAATACGGCGAGCATCTTAAAAGAGTTATTGAAGTCGGTCCGAATATCATTATCGATGACGGCGGAGATTTGGTAAACCTCATTCACAACGAGTACCCCGAGCTTATCAAGGGCGTTATCGGCGGCTGTGAGGAGACCACAACGGGAATTATCAGGCTCAAAGCTATGGAAAAGGACGGCAAGCTTCTTTTCCCGATGATGGCAGTAAACAATGCACAGTGCAAGTATCTTTTTGACAACCGCTACGGAACGGGTCAGAGCGTGTGGGACGGTATAAACAGAACCACGAACCTTGTTGTTGCAGGCAAAAAGGTTGTCGTTGCCGGCTACGGCTGGTGCGGCAAGGGCGTTGCAATGAGGGCAAAGGGCTTCGGTGCGGATGTTATCGTTACGGAAATCGACCCGATAAAGGCTATGGAAGCCAAAATGGAGGGCTTTACCGTTCTGCCTATGGTTGAGGCGGCAAAAATCGGCGATTTCTTCATTACGGTCACAGGCTGTAAGGATGTTATCACGGAAGAGGCAATGCTCAATATGAAGGACGGCGCAATTGTCTGCAACGCAGGTCATTTCAATGTTGAAATAAACATAGGCGACCTCGAAAAGAACGCTGTTGAAATTGCCGAAAAGAGAAATAACATTATGGGCTATAAAATGCCCAACGGACATTGGATAAATCTGCTTGCCGAGGGTAGGCTTGTAAACCTTGCCGCAGGCGACGGACATCCTGCCGAGATTATGGATATGAGCTTTGCTATTCAGGCTCTTTCCGCAAAGTATATGGCTCAGCACCGTGACAAGGTAAAGGTCGGCGTGAACTTCGTTCCGCAGGAAATTGACCGTAATGTCGCAATGAGGAAGCTTGCGGCGTGGGGCATTTCGATAGACACGCTTTCCGCAGAGCAGGAGAAGTACATCAACAGCTGGAATGTCTGATTTGTGAAAATTAAATAAAAATTCACAAAATATCTTTATTTTATTATAAAATTGTGCTATACTAAAGACGAAAACAAAAGCGAAAAGCTTTTGAATATATAAACAAGGGGATGTCTTAATGAACATTACCATCGTCGGCAGAAAATGCACACCGAGAGAATCTTTCAAAGAAAGGGCAGAGCTGAAGCTTCGCAAGGTTGAAAAGTTTTTCGGACCGGATTCAACTGCAAAGATAACTGCAACGGTTGAAAAAAACATCAAAATTGTTGAGATAACGCTGACCAAAGGCGGTTTTATATTCAGAGCGCAGGAACGCTCGCAGGATCTTGAGGACGCACTTGACGCTTGCGTTGATTCGCTTATCAGACAGATAAGAAAGAATAAGACAAAGCTTGAAAAGAAAATTCATGAGGCTTCATTTGACGAAGTGTTCAATGCGGACGTTGATGAAGAGACGGATTTTGACATTGTAAGAACAAAATCGGTAATCTTAAAGCCCGAAACGGTTGACGAAGCGGTTTTGCAGATGAATATGCTCGGACATCAGTTCTATATGTTCCGAAACGCCGAAACTGACGACATAAATGTTGTTTACAAGAGAAAGGACGGCGGCTACGGACTTATAGAGCCGACCGAAGAATAATTCAAAGCCCGTAAACACAAATAAATAACTGCGGCGGCAGAGACGAAAATCTCTGCCGCCGCTTTTGTGCATAAAAATAACGGGACAGCATTTGCCGTCCCGTTAAGTCGAATTTGTTATTATCTTCTGTGGAAGTTGTTTCTTCTTCCGTCTCTTCTGTTATCTCTTCTCGGAGCTCTTTCCGTAAGCTCGTTTTCGGGAGTAAGACCCTCAACCTCTATAAGAGCCTCGCGGCGTGAGAAATTGAGTCTGCCCTGCTCGTCCTTAGGAAGAACCTTTACGATGATTTCGTCGCCGACATTGACAACATCCTCAACCTTTTCGGTTCTCTTGACATCAAGGTGGCTGATGTGAACCATACCCTCAACGCCGGGAACGATTTCAACGAATGCGCCGAAGCTCATAAGACGGGTAACAACACCCTTATAGATTGCGCCCTCCTCGGGACCGTTTGCGATTGTCTCAACAATGAAGATTGCTTTCTTTGCATTGTCAAGGTCAATAGCAGAAACAAATACCTGACCTTCATCGTTGACATCAACCTTGCAGTCGCACTCTGCACAGATTTTCTGGATAACCTTGCCCTGCTTACCGATAACCTCGCCGATCTTTTCGGGGTCAATCTTTGTTGTAAGCATCTTCGGAGCCCATTTCGAAAGCTCTGCTCTCGGCTCTGAAATAACGGGAAGCATAATATCGTCAAGTATATATTCTCTTGCCTTGTGCGTTTTTGCAAAGGCTTCCTTGATGATTGCGGGAGTAAGTCCGTGAACCTTGAGGTCCATCTGGATTGCCGTGATACCCTTCTTTGTACCTGCAACCTTGAAGTCCATATCGCCGTAGAAGTCCTCAAGACCCTGAATGTCTACCATTGTCATAAAGTCACCGTAAACACCCTCGTCCCCCGTGATAAGACCGCAGGAAATACCTGCAACGGGAGCCTTAATCGGAACGCCTGCAGCCATAAGAGCAAGCGTCGAACCGCAGATTGAGCCCTGTGATGTGGAGCCGTTTGAGGAGAGAACCTCGGAAACAACGCGGATTGTATAGGGGAATTCTTCAACTGACGGAAGAACGGGGATAAGAGCCTTTTCCGCAAGTGCGCCGTGGCCGATTTCTCTTCTGCCGGGGCCTCTTGACGGCTTTGTCTCGCCTACCGAGTATGACGGGAAGTTGTAGTGATGGATATATCTCTTTTCTTTCTGCTCATCAAGACCGTCAAGCTGCTGTGCGTCGCTCATTGAACCGAGCGTTGCAACGGAAAGAACCTGTGTTTGACCTCTTGTGAACATACCCGAGCCGTGAGCTCTTGCAAGGAGATCGATTTCAGCGTTAAGCGGACGGATTTCGTCAATGCCTCTGCCGTCAACTCTCTTGTGCTCGTCCTTAAGCCATGAGCGTACAACATGCTTCTGAACAAGGTACATAATCTCGTCAATCTTTGCTTCGTTGCCCTCAAACTGTTCGTCATACTTTTCGTGAACAGCCGCATAGATGGGGAGGAGAGCCTCGTCGCGAACAAGCTTGTCGTCCGTATCAAGTGCTTTCTTGACATCTTCAACGCAGAAGTCTTCGATTTCCTTGAATATAACGGGGTCGGGGTCGGATGACTCATAAGCGAACTTGGGCTTGCCTACCTCGTCAACGATGCCCTGAATGAATTTAACGATTTTTTTATTTTCCTCATGACCTGCCATAATGCAGTCGAACATAAGGTCGTCGGGGATTTCGTTACCGCCCGCCTCAATCATAGCGACAAGGTCTGCCGTAGAAGCAACGGTAAGGTTAAGGTCAGTCTTTGCTCTCTGCTCGAGAGTGGGGTTGATGACGATTTCGCCGTCAACAAGACCGACATTTACGCCCGAGATAGGACCGTCCCACGGAATATCGGAAATTGCGATAGCGGCGGAAACACCGATCATCGCTGCGATTTCGGGGCTGCAATCGGGGTCAACCGACATAACGGTGGCAACAACGGTGCAGTCGTTACGAAGATCCTTCGGGAAAAGCGGACGGATAGGTCTGTCGATACATCTTGAAGTAAGGATAGCCTTTTCGCTTGCCTTGCCCTCTCTTCTCTGGAATGAGCCGGGGATTTTGCCTACCGAGTACATTTTCTCCTCGTAGTCAACGGAAAGCGGGAAGAAGTCGACGCCCTCACGGGGCTTTGCCGAAGCGGTAACGGTACAAAGTACATTTGTGTCGCCGTAACGAACCATAACAGCGGCGTTTGCAAGTCCTGCCATTTTGCCGGTTTCGATTGAAAGCTTTCTGCCGGCGAGTTCGGTTTCCCAAACCTTAAAGTTTTTGAAAAACATGATTTTTAACCTCTCTTTTTATTCTTTCAAGGCTGAAATCTGTTTAGCAATAAACACAACATTTGGTATCAAATGCTCTGTTTACCGCTAAATGCAAGGATTTCGCCCTGATAATTTACATCTCTGTAAAAGCAATTCAAGGCAAGCAGGAAACCTGCTTGCCCGAAAAGTGTCTTATTTACGAAGACCAAGCTTCTTAACGATAGCACGGTATCTTTCGATATCGACTTTCTGAAGGTAAGCAAGAAGGTTTCTTCTGTGACCTACCATCTTGTGAAGACCTCTTCTTGAGTGATGGTCCTTCTGATTTGTTCTGAGATGCTCTGTAAGGTCCTGAATTCTCTTTGTAAGAACAGCAATCTGAACCTCGGGAGAACCTGTGTCGCCCTCGTGGATAGCATACTCAGCCATAATAGCCTGCTTCTCTGCCTGTGTCATTTGTTTCACCTCATTAAAATTTATTTTGCCCCGCACACCACAGGATAAGGTCAGGTGAACACTTGAAAAACAAGTTTACGCCATATTCCGTGATGCCGAAATGCTAAAGTAGTATAACACATAGTGATTTATTTTGCAAGAGTTTTTTGGTTTTACCCGCCGACAAGTTTAAGACAATTTGTTTGTATGGGGCTTGTTTTTTAGTTAAATAGCCGAAATTTTCCGTTTTAACGGGCGCAAGGTTGAATTTGCATTAAAAATAGTATAATATATATGAGTTGAAATTTAATTGCTTATAAACTTTTGGAGGAATATAATGAACTATTCGCTTACTAAAAAGAAAGCGAAAGAGCTTGTTGAGGCAAAGCTCTCTCACTTTATGGGAGTTAATCCCGAGGAGGCAACGGACGAACAGTACTACAAGGCAATCGCTCTTATCGTCCGTGATATGATGAGCGCGGGCAGAGCGGAATTTACCGCCGACGCCGAGAAAAAGGGAACAAAAAGAGTTTATTACCTTTGCATGGAGTTCCTTATGGGCCGTTCGCTCAAAAACAATCTTTACAATCTTAATCTTACGGATGTTTTTGAAAGCGTCCTCAACGATTACGGCGTAAAGCTCGAAAACATATACGAATGTGAACCCGACGCAGGTCTCGGTAACGGCGGATTGGGCAGACTTGCCGCTTGCTATCTTGACGGCCTTGCAACACAGGGCTATCCCGCAAGAGGTTATTCCATCCTTTACGAGGCGGGCATTTTCAAGCAGAAGCTTGTTGACGGCTGGCAGACAGAGCTCCCCGACTTCTGGCTTCCCGGCGGCGAGGTATGGCTTGTACCTCACGAGGAGAGCGCTCTGGAGGTTTGCTTTGAGGGCGAGGTGCGTGATTCATGGGAAAATCAGTACCATCATGTTGAGCTTGTAAATTACAATCCCGTTAAGGCTGTGCCTTACGATATGTATGTTTCGGGTAAGGACGGCAAGGGTATTTCCGTGCTTCGTCTTTGGGCTGCAAAGGCTCCCGCTCTTGATATGACGCTCTTTAACCAGGGCGACTATATGAGAGCTATGGAAAGAAACGCTATGGCAGAGGTCATTTCAAAGGTTCTTTATCCTGCCGACAACCACCCCGAGGGCAAGTCGCTGAGACTCCGTCAGCAGTATTTCCTGGTTTCGGCGTCAATTCAGGATATTGTCCACAAGCATCTCCGCACATACGGAACGCTTGACAATCTCCCCGAAAAAGTTGCAATTCACATCAACGATACACACCCGACCCTTGCAATTCCCGAGCTTATGAGAATTATGCTTGATGAGTGCGGCTACGGTTGGGACGACGCATGGAACATTGTTACAAAGACCGTCGCTTATACAAACCACACCGTTATGAAAGAGGCTCTTGAGTGCTGGCCCGAGGACCTTTACAAGCGTCTTATGCCGAGAATTTGGCAGATTACCAAGGAAATCGACAACCGCTTCAGAAACTTTGTATGGCAGGCAACAAACAATGCGGACCAGGTTGAGAGAATGGCTGTTATGTCAAACGGCGTAGTCAGAATGGCTAACCTTTGCGTTGTAGGCTCTCACTCGGTAAACGGCGTTTCGGCTCTCCATTCGGAGATACTCAAGGAAACCGTATTCAGCGATTTCTATGCGCTCACACCGAGCAAGTTTAAGAATGTAACGAACGGTATCGCTCACAGGCGTTGGCTTTGCCAGTCGAACCCGAGGCTTACCGCTTATGCGCAGTCGCTTATCGGAGACGGCTTTGTCAGAAATGCCGATGAGCTTATCAATTTGCGTAAGCTTGCCGACGATAAAAAGGTGCTTGCGAAAATCGGCGAGATTAAGCACGACAACAAAAAGCAGTTTGCGGCTCATGTCAAGAAAGCGATGGGAATCGAGCTTGACCCCGATTCGATTTTCGATGTACAGGTTAAGCGTCTGCACGAATACAAGAGACAGAATCTCAATGCGTTGAATATCCTTGCGGATTACCTTGAAATCAAGGACAATCCCGACGGCGAATTCACGCCTCACACATACATTTTCGGCGCAAAGGCGGCTTCGGGCTACTTTATGGCGAAGAAGATAATTTCCTTTATCTGTGCTCTCGGCGACCTTATTAACAACGACCCCGATGTCAAGGGCAGATTAAAGGTTGTATATCTTGAGGATTACAATGTAACAATGGCTGAAAAGCTTATGCCGGCGGCTGATGTTTCAGAGCAGATTTCTCTTGCCGGAACAGAGGCGAGCGGTACGGGCAATATGAAGCTTATGATAAACGGCGCAGTTACTCTCGGAACAATGGACGGCGCAAATGTCGAAATTCACGACGCTGTCGGCGACGATAACATCATTATCTTCGGTATGAGCGCGCCCGAGGTTGATGAGCTCAAACGCCGCGGCTACAACCCGATGAGCTACTATAACAACAATGCGGAAATCAAGCGTGTTGTGGATTATATTGCGCAGAACGGAATTGCAGGCAAGCAGTTCCCCGAAATCGCAAACATCATAAACTACGACCCGTATATGGTTCTTGCGGACTTTGCCGATTACAGAAGAGCGCAGAAGCATATGGTTGAGCTTTATAACGACAGTGAAAAGTGGAACAGAATGTCGCTTATGAATATTTCGGGCGCAGGCAGATTTGCCGCAGACCGTGCTATCAATGACTATGCAAGGGATATTTGGCACACCAAGTCGGCTTTTGAAAAGGAAACCAATCCCGAAAAGCCCGTTGCCGAAAAACCGGCTTCCAAAAAGCCCGCAGCAAAAAAGGCTGCGCAAAAGAAGCCTGCTGAGAAAAAAGCGGTAGAGAAAAAAACAGCTGACAAGAAAACAACCGATAAGAAATCGGCAGGCAAAAAGACGGCTAAGAAGTAATTGAAAAGTTACAAAATAACACAAAAGCAAAGTACTCCTGTAAAAGGGGTGCTTTTTGTGTTCAATGTGCTTTGTAGGCGCTCCAAGCCGCATTTGCAATCATAGGCTCCCTCTGACGGGCAAATTCATTTGATAGAAGCCGTAGAGACAGGGTTTGCCCCTGTCCGCAAATCCGCAAAAGTTGGTAGCGACAGCGAGCCGTCGTGAGGGCGTTTACAACCGAGCAGGCGAGCCGAGCGAGATTTTTGCGGAAAAGGAGGAGTTGCAAAGTGAGTGAGAAACAGCCAACGGCTGTTGTGAACGATACGGAGCAAACGACGACGCCGTAGGGACAGCCCTTGCGGCTGTCCGAAATAACCAATCCGGTAGGGCAGGGGCTTGCTCCTGCCGTTATTTTATATGGAAATTCTTTAGAAGTCCGCTCCCTCTCCGAGGGAGCTGTTGAGCGTAGCGAAACTGAAGGAGTTAAATAGATTTCATCAAATTATAAAAATAACTGCCCCCTCGAAGACGGGGCGGAAGTACTAAGCAGATTTGATAAAAATGCTGACAGAACTAAGCCTCCCTTGTGTAAAGGGAGGTGTTGAGCGGAGCGAAACGGAGGGATTGTAAGATTGTTTTTATATGATTTTATAACAATCCCTCAGTCGTCATAAATGACGACAGCTCTCTTTACACAAGGGAGCCTATATCGGACGGACAGGGACGAGCCCTGTCCCTACGGTTGCATATAAAAATTTCACACCCCGAACGGAAAATTACCGTTCGGGGCGTAAGTTTGTTGTTGATAATATCAATCACAAAATACCGTTATTTGACATATTCATAATGATTTGTGCCATTTCTGCTCTGTTGGCATTGCCTACGGGGTTTAATGTTCCGTTGCCGCCGACAATGTGGTTTTCTGCCGCCCATGCAACAGCCGCTTTTGCCCAATCGCTTACATTGCCGCCGTCGGGATAGCCTGCAAGAACTGTGTTGACATCGCCCGAAACAGAACCGTGACAGTAATTATAGAAAATCACACAAGCCTGCTCTCTTGTAATCGGGTCGCCTACGCCGAACAAGCCGTTTGCATAGCCTGAAAGTATGTTATTTTCCTTAGCCCAAGCTATCGCAGCGGAATAATAATCATTGGTCGGTACATCCGCAAAGCCGCCGTTCTGACCTTCATATGCCGAAAGGTCTGCGTTTGCGATTTTAGCAAGTACAACTACAAAATCCTGTCTTTGAATATTGTCGGCAGGTCCGAA
>CAVFQD010000013.1:0-35804 GCA_963624605.1 Eshraghiella crossota
GAAGCACCCGCACCTCTTCACTGTTCACTATTCACTCTTACCTCGCCCAAAGGGCACCGCCCCACCCTACCGTGTCGTCGCTACCGATTTTTGCGTATTTCCGGACATCCGCAAGGGCTGTCCCTACAACACGGTATAATTCTTTCCGTGCGGCACGCCGACGCTCTTTGCTATTCACTCTGTTTTGCCGTGTGTTCGTGCTTATTGTTATACAAGAACATCAAAACGGCGGCGAGGATAATCACCGCATATCCGACAAAGCTCAGTAAATCGGGAATCTGATTGAACACGAAATAGCCTATTGCCGAGGTAAAAAGTATCTGCGAATAATCGTAAACCGATATTTCCCTTGCGGGCGCATATGAATATGCGGCGGTTATCGTAAACTGTCCGCCTGCCGCACCTGCACCGGCAAGAATCAGGAACAGCCACTGCTTTGCGCTCATAGGCACATAGTCTATTATAAAGAACGGAAGCAGAACGACTACGGAAAATGTCGAGAAAAAGAACACAATAAACGGTCCTTTTGCCCCTGCTTCACTCGCTTTTCTGACAAAAGCATAGGCGGCGCCCGCTCCTATTCCGCCGAGCAAGCCCATAAGAGCCGGGAAAAGCTCAGCGTTTACCATTGAGGGCTTGACTATCAGCATACTGCCGAGGAATGCCGCGGTTATTGCGCTTATCTGGAACGGCGTTACCTTTTCCTTTAATATAATAATGCTGAAAACTATCGCAAAAAACGGCGACATCTTATTGAGTATCGACGCGTCGGCGAGCACAAGTCTGTCTATCGCATAAAAATTGCACACAAGTCCGAGTGTTCCCGCCGCCGAACGAAAGAACATATATTTATACGACTCCCTCGGTGCTTTGAACATACTCGGATCTTTAAGAAGCACCGCAAGCGCAAACAGCGCCGCAACCGCATTCCTGAAAAACGCCTTCTGAAGCGTGGGCAGGTCCCCCGCAAGCCTTACAAAGGTCATCATCAGCGCAAAGGAAAAAGCGGAGGTTATCATAAGGATAATACCTTTATATTTACTTTTCAAATTATCGCCTCCGTCATACCGCCAAAGCCCTTGTCATATATCCAAAAGTAATTCCACGGGACAGTGGTCGCTGCCGAAAATCTCCTGATGTATGGACGCGCCCGCAAGATTTTTTTCAAGCTTCTTTGACGCTATAAAATAGTCTATACGCCACCCGACATTCTTATCCCTTGCGTGGAAACGGTACGACCACCATGAATATTCATTCTCGGCGTCGGGATAAAAATATCTGAAGGTGTCGATAAATCCGCAATCAAGCATCGTTGTCATCTTTTCCCTTTCCTCGGGAGTAAAGCCGGGATTTTTGGTGTTTGTTTTCGGGTTTTTAAGGTCGATTTCCTTATGTGCCACATTCAAATCTCCGCAGAAAACAACGGGCTTCTTCCTGTCAAGCGACAGGACATATTCCCTGAACTTGTCCTCCCACGACATACGGTACTCAAGCCTTTTGAGCCCGTCCTGCGAGTTCGGAGTGTAGCAGGTTATAAAATAAAACTTTTCAAATTCAAGCGTTATGACCCTGCCCTCATTGTCATAAAACGGCTGTTTTATTCCGTACTCAACGCTTATGGGCTCCTCCTTTGTGAATATCGCCGTACCCGAATACCCCTTTTTCTCCGCATAATTCCAGTAGCAGCGGTAACCCTCGGGAGCAAAATCTATCTGACCCTGCTGCACCTTTGTCTCCTGCAGGCAGAATATATCGGCGTCAAGCGTGTTGAACGCAGTCATAAAATCCTTGTTCATAACCGCTCTTATTCCGTTTACATTCCAAGAAATAAATTTTTTCATATTTATTTTAACTCCTGTATTTTTTATAAGAGTATATCACATTATCCGAAAAGGCTCAACAAAATATAATGTGATTTTATTGACTTTAAGCCGCAAAAAATGTAAAATACGAGTGAAAAATGTATAAGAAGAAAAGAGTAATTATATGAATGAAAAAACAACCTCTTCCGAAAGGGTCGAAACAGGCAAATCGTTCTGGAGCGTATTTGCCAAGGCTGTCGGTCTTATAATGGGAGTGGCAATAGCTTACATTGTGCTTTATATGGCGTATAAAGACGGCAATACCTTCTATCAGTCGGCGTCTGCCGAAAAACCGGGCACTGACTTTGTTTCTCCGTCGTCTTTACCTGCAAACGGAAGCGTTACCGTTCCCGACAATGCAAACGGCTCGGCTCTTCCGCTGCCGGACAGCGAGGTTCCGCCTGTTGATATTACAAAAATGCCGCAGACGAAGGAGGAAATCGTCGAATATTACAAAGCGGCAAACGCAAAGGTGAAATCGCAGGCAAAGAGCATTACAAGAACATATAACAGAGCCTCCAATTACAACGGCGTTATAGAAACGGGAAACAACCCGTTGCTTTCAAGAATAGGCAAAGCCGTAATGGGAAAATTCCTTACTGAGGATCTCGAACCGAAAACATTCGTCTCCCGTGATGAAATTGCGGCAAACTTTCCGCCCGCCAATACGGTCTGTGCGCTGTCGGCAGACGATGTTGAAAACGCAACCTGTACCGATAAGGGCGATTTTTACGAAATGGAAATACATATGCTGCCGGAGGTTGACCCCGTAAACGGAAAAGGAACGGGAGCTGTCAGCACAATAATCACAAAGCAGGAAATCACCGACGCAGTTGCGGGATATGTCGAAATTTCGGATATTCACTGCGATTATGAAAATGTATATCTCATTGCAAGCATAGACAAAGCAACGGGAGATATCACGAACTTATATGTTCATATGCCGCTGTATCTCAATCTGTCCGCTCTCGGCATGGACTGCAAGGTCGGTCTCTGCTTTGAGGACAGATACACAGTCGAATGGTAAAGGAAAAGTGAAATGAGCAAAAACAATTTATTCGACAAAACAAAATACTTTATCATTGATATGGACGGCACATTTTACCTTGACGGCAATCTTATCGACGGCTCGCTTGATTTTCTTGAAAAGGCAAGGAGCGTGGGAAAGGATTTCTGCTTCTTCACCAACAACTCGTCGAACAATGTTGAGGTATGCAAAAGGAAGCTACACAATATGGGCTGTGATGTAACGGACGATAAAATTGTCATTTCCTCCCATGTTACGATTTCGCATCTCAAAAGGAATTATCCCGACGCCAAGGTTTATCTTCTCGGCAACGAAAGGCTGACAGCCGATTTTGTAAACGCAGGTATTGAGCTCGACGAAGAAAATCCCGACATCGTGGTACTCGGCTTTGACACAACCCTTACTTATGAAAAGATAAGAAAAGCCTGCAAATTTATTGCAGACGGCAAAAAATACATTGCCACCCATCCCGATTTCAATTGCCCGACGGCAGACGGCTTTATGCCCGACACGGGCTCAATGATGGCTATGTTCAAAGCCTCCACGGGTAAGGACCCCGAGGTTATGGGCAAGCCCCACGCCCACACGGTCGATTATCTTACCGAAAAGCTCGGCTGTGAAAAGGAGGAGCTTTGCTTTATCGGGGACAGGCTCGAAACGGATATTGCAATCGGTATGAACAACAGAGTTACCTCCGTGCTTGTGCTGACGGGCGTTACGGACCTTGCTTCTTATGAAAAGAGCGATATTAAAGCCTCATTCGTCGCAAAGTCGTTAAAGGCTTTGGCTGAGGAATTATAAAACAAAGAAACGGAGATTAAGGCTGAGTGTCCAGCCAAGCGTCTCCGTTTTTTGTTTATTCAAGCGGTATTTTTTCGATTTTCGTGCCCGTATAGTAATGGGAAAGTATCGCCTTGTAATCACTGCCGTTTCTTGCCATATAGTCGGCACCGTATTGGCTCATTCCTATAAGGTGTCCGTAGCCCGTCACATTAAAGGTAAAGCTTCCGTTTGAATATTCAATGGAAAAAGCGGGACTTCTCAGTGAAAATAAATTGCGTGTCTTTGTGCCCGTAAGTGTTTTGCCGCCTATGACGATGCTTTTTACCGCTCCCGCTTCAGTGCGCTCCGTGTTTCCTATCCACGCAGACGGGTCGTCGCCGAGCTGAATTTCGGTATCGCCGGACACCGCCTGTCTGAACTGCTCCGCAGTCATAACGACGCTCGAAGAACAGTCGGGGGACAATTTATCTCCCGAGGACACAACCGAGACAAGATACGGCAATTCCCCTCCCCATATGTCCGAGGCGTTTTCTGTCTTGCCCGTGCTTATGGCGCAGTACGCCGCAACTATCGGCTCGGAATTGTAGGTTACCGCCTGCCCCGCAACCTCGCTTACGGCGGCAAGTATTTTTTCGTGATAACGGTCATATTTATCGCCCCACTTCTCCTTTTGCTGTTCCTCGCTCAAATATCCCTGATGCTTTTTCGGGTCGTCCGATATGTCGGCACCGTTGAGTGAGGAATCGGGATTTTTGCGAAGTCTTACAAGGTTTGTATATGCCGCAACCGCCTGCGCTTTAAGCGCCTCCTCGTGATATGTCGCAGGCATTTCACTTGCAACGCAGCCGACAAGATATTCCGTAACGGACGCCGTCATTATATTGCCGTCTGCTTTAGCCATAACCTTGACAACGCCGTTTTCCGCATCGTCTGACTCGTCCGCTTCGGAAGAAAACGAGAAGGAAAATGTCTCCTTTACATTCTTTGCCGAAAACTCCGACAGGTCAAGTGCCGCCACAGGAGTCGCTATCATTGCGGCAAGCATTACAAATACAAAAATTACCGGTCTTTTCATTTAATATACCTCCGTTTATAATTCTTTGGTTTTCGTTGACTTTACGGCTGTTTTGATATACAATAGAATATCAATTAAAATGTATAATTGTGTCCTGATATATTATTTTATTTGTAAGGAGGCTCGGAAATGTCCGAATTTATTTCTTCCATCTCCGACAATACCATTCATAGTTTATGCGACGAATTGTTGAAAAATAACAGCATACAGCCCGAGGACTATAAAAGATTTGATGTTAAAAAGGGCTTGAGAAATTCCGACGGCACGGGCGTTATGGCAGGTCTTACGCGAATTTGCTCGGTCGAGGGCTACTACATAGACGACGGCGAACGCGTACCGAGAGAGGGCAGACTTTTTTACCGCGGTATAAATATGAGCGATATAGTCAAAAACTGTAAGGAGGAGAACCGCTTCGGCTTTGAAGAGGTCGTATGGCTCCTGCTTTTCGGCGATTTGCCGACAAAGGAGCAGCTTGATGTTTTCACCTCCGTCCTCGCTCAGGCAAGGGAGCTTCCCGATGAATTCATTGAGGATATAATAATGAAAGCTCCGTCGAGGGACATTATGAACAAGGTCGCAAGCTCCGTGCTCGGACTTTACACCTTTGACGAAAACCCGGATGACACCTCGCTTGAAAATGTTCTTCGCCAGTCAATTCAGCTTATAGCGCAAATTCCGATGCTTATGTCCTACGCATATCAGGCAAAGAGAAGAACCTTTGACCGTAAGAGTATGTATATTCATCAGAACAGGCTAAGCTACACAATGGCAGAGTCCATTCTCGGCTCTATCCGTTCCGACCGCAAATTCACGGACGCCGAGGCAAAGCTTCTCGACACCTGTATGATAATTCACGCAGACCACGGCGGCGGTAACAACTCGGCATTCACAACGCGTTGTATTTCCTCTACCGGAACGGACACCTATTCGGCAATTGCCGCCGGTATCGGCTCTCTTAAAGGCCCCAAGCACGGCGGTGCAAACATAAGAGTTCACAATATGGTTGAGGATATAAAGGCAAATGTCAAAAACACGGCAGATGAGGGTCAGATAGCCGATTACCTTACAAAGGTTATCAAAAAAGAGGCAGGCGACGGCTCCGGCCTTATATACGGTATGGGTCACGCTGTTTACACGCTCTCGGACCCGAGGGCTGTGCTTCTTAAAAACGATGCTCAGAAGTACTCGGCACAGTTCGGCTACGAGGAGGAATTCAAAATCCTCGAAGCCGTTGAAAAGGTTACGCCCGAGCTATTCTGTAAATACAAGGGCATAAAGAAGAAAATATGCGCCAATGTCGATTTGTACTCGGGTCTTATCTACTCGATGCTCAAAATTCCCGAGGAGCTTTTTACGCCGATGTTTATGTCGGCAAGGGTTCCCGGCTGGTGTGCTCACAGAATAGAGGAGCTTTATTCCGCCGGCAAGATAATGCGCCCCGCATACAAGAGCGTTTCTCTGCCGAGGAGCTTCGTTCCGCTTTCGGAGCGAATTGACGACCATACGGTACAGAGCGAATATATACCCACCGAAGAAAGATAATTACGAAAGAGGCTTAAAAAATGAGTTCAAAATCACAAAAAAAGAATATCGGCTTCAAAGCGATATACGCTGTTCTCGGCGTTGCTCTTGCGGCTTTAATCCCTGTCAGAATTTATCAGCTTGTCTGCCTTAACGAGAGAGATTCAAGCGGATTTTTCTCAAGAGTAAACGCAAGCGTTTATGTCTTTTATGCACTCGCAGTTATCTTTGCGGCGGCAATATTCGTGCTCGTAACTCTTACAAACAAGGTTACGGCTTCAAAATCGGTAAGGGGCAAATCGAAGCCGCTTTGCGTCGGCGCAGCGCTGTTTGCTCTCGGCCTTGCATATGACACGGGTGTTTGCGTCGCTTCCTTTATAAAATCGGTCTCAAGCTACGGCGCGGGTTCTAACGTTATGTCATATCTGTTCTCAAACGGTATGTTTTCCGTGCTTTTCGAGGCGTTCTTCGGACTTTGCGCCTGTATTTACTTCATACTTTTCGCCCTCTATTATCACGACGGCAAGGGATCGTTTGCCGATTACAAATTTCTTGCGCTTTCCCCGCTTTTCTGGGCTATGTTCAGAACAGTTTACAGATTTATGACAAAGATAAGCTTTATAGTTCTCGCAGACCTTATGCTTGAGCTTGCAATGCTTGTGTTTATGATGCTTTTCTTTATGTCTTTTGCGAGAATAAGCTCGCAGATATGTCAGAAATATGAAATGCGCAAAGCTATGAAATATGCCCTTATCGCGGCAATGTTTGCACTTGTTATCGGCGTTTCAAGGCTTGCGGTTACGGCTTGCGGACTTTCCGAGACGCTCCCGACAGGCTTCCCGTTTTCGCTCACCGATTTAACCTTCGGCGTGTTTGCGATTATCTATGTTGACGCCTGCTCAAAATCCGGCAGAAGTGCAGACGAGGACGAGCTGTTGGCTGATGAAACCGAAAAGCCGTCAAAGGAGCCCGTTAACAAAGATTTCCTTGACAACTGACGGCGGGGAAATCCATGTTCTTACAAAATGTTGCAGTTGCGGCAAAGCAGGTGGCGATTCTTTATATTATAGTTGCCGTCGGCTTTTTCTGTGACAGAACCAAGCTTTATACCGAAAAGG
The DNA here is from genome assembly GCA_963624605.1 of Eshraghiella crossota. Classification (GTDB taxonomy): domain Bacteria; phylum Bacillota; class Clostridia; order Oscillospirales; family Acutalibacteraceae; genus Fimenecus. The sequence continues at coordinate 7,387 of CAVFQD010000013.1, forward strand.
CGTCAAGGCTTACAAACGACCTTCTTTTTTATGTTGTTACCCCGGCCATAATAATTTCATCGTTTACCGCAATGGAGCTGACCGATGAAAATTGGCACAATCTTCTTATGTCGTTCCTCGGCGGAACGGTGTTCCACATTATCGCAATTATAATCTCCCTGCCGTTTTTCAGGCACGGCAAGGAGGACTCAATGAGGGTGTATAAATTTGCCTGTGTATACGGCAATGTCGGATATATGGTGCTGCCGCTTGCAGCGGCTGTTCTCGGCACAGAGGGCGTATTCTTCTGCTCGGGCGTGCTTATCCCTTTCAATGTTTTTTCGTTTACGCACGGCGTTTGCCTTATGAAAAAGAGCAAAAACGGAAAATCACCGATAAGCCTTAAATCGCTTATCCTGAATCCCGGCATTATCTCGGTTATAATCGGGCTTCCGATTTACCTTTTGGAAATAAGACTTCCCGATATTATACTCACGCCCGTCGAATACATTGCAAGCATAAACACACCGCTTGCCATGCTTATGTTCGGCACATACCTTTCAAAAACGGACCTCAAAAAGATGTTTTTGCGCCGTGAAGCGTACCTTGTGGCGCTGTTGAAGCTTATTGCAACGCCTCTTATTTCTTTCGGCGTGTTCAGGCTTATGGGCATTTCGGGCACATTGCTCACTGCACTTATTCTTTCGGCTTCCGCTCCGACTGCGAACAACACGGTTATGTTCTCGACAAAGTACGGCAGGGACAACGAGGCGGCGTCGCAGACGGTTGCGGTCGTAAGCTTTATTTCGATTATTACAATGCCGGTCATGATAGCACTTTCGCAGAATTTTTAACGAAAGATTTTGATTTTATGAGAATAGACGATTTTAATCTAAACCGCCGTGAGAGCGAAGCTCTTCGGTCATATGCAGAGAACGGTACATTTCCGCAAACCTTTCTCATAGAGGGCGGAACGCTTGAAACGAGGCTTAACCTTGCCCGTTTTCTTGCAAATATGATTGTCTGTAAGGGCGAGGACGAAAAGCCCTGCGGCATATGCCCCGCCTGTATAAAATGCAGGGCAAATTCAAATCCCGATATAAAGCAATACGGCGAAGAAAAGGAAAACTACACCTTCAAGGTCGAAACCTCAAGGCAGATAAGGCAGGACGCCTTTGTCATCCCGAACGATTCGGACAAAAAAGTATATATAATAACCGAAGCGCAGAATATGAACGACTCCTCGGAGAACGCAATGCTTAAAATTCTCGAAGAGCCGCCGTATTTCGATTACTTCATACTCACCTGCTCGTCAAAAAGCGCAATGCTCGACACGATAATTTCAAGGGCGTCACTGATAAGCCTTTCTGACGCAGAGGAAGCATATTCCGAAAAATGCGTTACCCTTGCCGAAAATATCGCAGTCTCGCTTTGTGCGGATGCGGAGCTCGAGCTGCTTAAAGAGCTCTCTTTCCTCGCAAGCGACAAGGGAAGCTTTCTTGAAACTCTGTCGGTGCTCACAAGGATATTTACCGACGCGCTTATCTTTAAGCAGACGGGTAAAAATAATTCGGATTTTTCCGATGTTACGCAGGTGCTGTGCTCAAAGCTTTCGGCAAACAAGCTGTATGCCCTTATCGGGGAAACGGCAAAGCTTGTCGGATTATTTAAACAAAACGCAAATTACAATTTACTCATAACCGCAATGAGCGGACGCTTACGCTCGGCGGTAGGCAAATAAAGGAGAAATATATGGCAGAAATAGTCGGTATAAGATTTAAGAATGTAGGCAAGGTTTACTACTTTGCACCTAACGGAATGACCTTCAAAAAGGGCGACCGTGCAATAGTCGAAACAGCAAGAGGTCTTGAGTGCGGCGAGGTTGCGATGGAAAACAGAGATGTTCCCGACGACACCATTGTAAATCCGCTCAAGCCCGTAATCAGACCTGCTACCGAGGCTGATTTGAAAACGGTTGAGCAGAACAAGGAAAAAGAAAAAAAAGCGTATAAGATATGTGAGGAAAAAATCGCTCGACACGGACTTGAAATGAAGCTTGTCGATGTTGAATACACCTTTGATTCGAGCAAGATCCTTTTCTATTTTACCGCCGACGGCAGAGTTGACTTCCGTGAGCTTGTAAAGGACCTTGCAAGCGTTTTCAGAACAAGAATTGAATTAAGGCAGATAGGCGTAAGGGATGAAGCAAAAATGCTCGGCGGCTTCGGAATATGCGGCAGACCGTTCTGCTGCAAGTCATTTCTCGGCGAGTTCCAGCCCGTTTCCATTAAAATGGCAAAGGAACAGGGCATGTCATTAAACCCCGTAAAGATCAGCGGAACCTGCGGCAGACTTATGTGCTGTCTCAAATATGAGCAGGACACCTACGAGCATCTATTGCGCCACACCCCCAAGGTCGGCGCAATTGTCGAAACCGTTGAAGGCAGAGGCACGGTAATTGAAAACAACCTTATAACGGGTATGCTCAAAATAAGGCTTGACAGACGAAGCGACGCCGCTCCGATAACGGTTGAACGCCACAGCGTCAAGCTTATAAAGGACGCTCAGATTAAGCTTGACAGGAAAGAAATTGAGGCGCTGAAAGGCATTGAATAAAATTCATAAAAAGCACTTGATATTTTGAAAAATTGTGTTACAATGTAAATCAATAAATAACAAGGGAGGTAAGAATTATGGCATACAAAATCAGTGATGATTGCATTACCTGCGGTGCATGCGCTGCAGAATGTCCCGTTGAAGCTATTTCAGACGGCGGCGATAAGTATGTAATCGATGCAGATACCTGCATCAGCTGCGGCAACTGCGCAGAAGTTTGCCCCGTAGGAGCTCCCGCTCAGGAATAATCCTTAGGAAAAGCTGTTACATAAAGACCCGATTTACGGGTCTTTATTTTTTTGCCTTGACATAAGACAATAAAAATTATATAATTGCAAATTGAAATTCGTTTTCAATTTCATTTCGGAGGCGGAATATGGGATATACGACAAAGCAGAGCACTGAAATTCTTGATTTTTTGAAGAATAATAAGGACAGACACCTCACAGCCGAGGACGTTTTTTATTCCCTGCGCCAAAGCGGCTGCAATATCGGCAGAACAACCGTTTACCGCCACCTTGAAAGGCTTCACGGAGACGGAGTTATAAGAAAATACGTCCTCGGAGACGGCGGCTGTGCCTGCTATCAGTATTTTGAAGTTTCCGGCGACTGCCACAGGCATTACCACTTAAAATGCCTTAAATGCGGCAAGCTTCTGCACGCCGAGTGTGAGTTCTTAAACAGCCTGTCGGAACATATAGAAAAAGAGCACGACTTTCTCATTGACGGAGAGAAAACCGTGCTTTACGGCATTTGCGGAGAGTGCCGCAGAAAGGATTGATTTTAATTGCTTGATATATTAAAGGATGTTGTTCTTGACACGGCGCTTGACTGCCTGAAAATGCTGCCGTTTTTGTTTTTCGCTTTTCTTTTGCTTGAAGCGGTAGAGCACCACACATCAAAAAAGACTGATAAAATTCTCGCAAAATCGGGCAGCTTCGGTCCGCTTGTCGGCGCATTGCTCGGTTGTGTTCCCCAGTGCGGTTTTTCGGTTTTTGCCGCAAACCTGTATTCAGGCGGTCTTATAGGGCTCGGAACGCTTGTTGCGGTTTTTCTCTCCACATCGGACGAGGCTGTGATAATTATGTTCTCACACCCGGAAAGCAAAGCGGAAATACTCAAGCTCATAGCCGTAAAAATCATCATTGCGGTATTTTTCGGATATATAATAACACTTTTTGAAAAGAAAAAGCCCGAGCCGGAAAAGCATGTCGGGGACCTGTGCGAGGACGAGCACTGCGGTTGCCATGACGAGCACGGAGGAATATTGAAGCCTGCGCTTCGGCACACCGTAAAGATTTTCGGCTTTCTTGTGCTGACGGTGTTCATTCTTAACCTTGCGGTAGAATTTCTCGGCATGGAGCGAATTTCAAAACTGCTGTTGTCCGACTCTGTTTTTCAGCCGTTCCTTTCGGCTGTAATCGGAATGATTCCCAACTGCGCCGCTTCGATTTTGCTCACGGAGCTGTACCTTAAAGGCGCAATAAGCTTTGCCTCGGTAATCTCAGGGCTTTCCATGGGTGCCGGTGCCGGACTTATAGTTATGTTCCGCGAAAACAGAAATGTTAAGGAAAACCTTAAAATCGTTGCAATTATGTATATCTGCTCGGTGCTGTCAGGCATTGCGGTTTCATTTTTGCCGATATGATTTTCAAATAATTTTTACGGACTTACCCTTGGCTGAGCGTTCATAAGAAAGTATCGGTTTCTCGCATAGGAATTCGGTACGCATTTGTCGGAAAGCCTCGCAAGGCGACAGCCTTGCTTCGTTTCCCAACTTCTGCATAAAAGAATTTTTATAGCTACGAAACTGCAACGCACTTCAAAATGATATATTTTTGATACAAGAAAAGGCAACCCCCGCAGATAATGCTGACGCATATCTGTGGGGGTTAACGCATTATTGTGCAAAAAGATGTTATTTTGAAGCAAAACTGCCTTATTAACGCTCAGCCTTTGAAGCCCTGTTTTTGCATACATAATACAATTATTTGTTTTTGACTTTTTCCTTTGTGCTCTTGACAACCTTGAGGCGTGTAAAATCCTCACGCTCTTTTTCGTCGAGAGCTTCGGAAATGAATTTAACCGTTTGCGTAAACCTCGGTATCATAATGTTATTGAGTGCGTTCGCCCTCTTCTGCGTTTTCTTTATCGCGTCGGCAAGACGATAGATTGAGGTCTGCGTTTCAACAAGCTTGACGCTGAGCTTTTTAGCCTCGTTGAAATTGAAATAAGCCTCGTCAAGATAAGAATTTGTGGTGTCAAAGCCGTAATAGTTTTTCATATCCTGCTCGTCGAGGGTTATCTGCGGAATTTCAACGCCCATAACGCTCTTGTAATCAACCTTAAGCGTATCGTCAAGCGGAACGGTGCGTGCGTAATCGGAGCAAAGTCCAAGCGTTATATTCGCCTTTTGCAGTGACGCATACGCCTTTTTGTACGCCTCGTTTATTGTGCTTTCGACTTCCTTCGCCTCGTCAACAAGCTGCATCATCTCACGCACAAGTATGTTTCTTTTCCTGTCCATAAGCTCATAGCCGAGCTTTGCAAGGGAAAGCGATTTCTGCGTTGCCATAAGATTGGCTTTTGTCGGGAAAACCTGCGCCATTTACTCACGCTCCTTTCATTGAAGCTTTATTATTTTACTGCGCCCTTATAGTGCTTCTCGATGGTCTTGTCGTCAACACGGTCAAGCATATTTCTCGGCAATGCCGAAAGGAGCTCCCAACCGAGGTCAAGCGTTTCGTTGATGCTTCTGTTCTCGGTAAAGCTCTGGTTGATAAACCTCTTCTCGAACTCGTTGCCGAAGTTAAGAAGCAGCTTATCCTCCTTGCTCAACTCGTCCTCGCCGATAACCGAGGCAAGCGCCTTTGCGTCCTGAACCTTTGCATAGGTTGCAAGAAGCTGGTTCGCAAGGGTCTGATGGTCCTCTCTCGTAGCGCCCTCGCCTATGCCGTCCTTCATAAGACGGGAAAGCGACGGAAGAACGCTTACGGGCGGATAAATACCCTTGTAGTCAAGCTCACGGTCAAGAACTATCTGACCCTCCGTGATGTATCCCGTAAGGTCGGGAATGGGGTGCGTAATGTCGTCGTTGGGCATTGTAAGAATCGGTATCTGTGTAACCGAGCCCTCGCAGCCGTTAATCATACCCGCTCTCTCATAAAGCGAGGCAAGGTCGGAATAAAGATAGCCCGGGAAGCCCTTACGGCCGGGAATTTCGCCCTTTGAGCTTGAGAACTCACGCAAAGCCTCACAGTATGAGGTCATATCCGTCATAATTACAAGTATGTGCTTATGAAGCGTAAACGCAAGATACTCCGCAATGGTAAGCGCACATTTCGGGGTCATAATTCTTTCGATAATCGGGTCGTTTGCAAGGTTTAAGAGCATTACAACCCTGTTCATAACATTTGCCTCTTCAAACGAATTGCGGAAGTACATTGCAACATCGTTTTTAACGCCCATTGCGGCGAAAACTATCGCAAAATCGTCTCCGTCGGAAATTGTAGCCTGACGGACAAGCTGAACGGCAAGCTCGTTGTGCTTCATACCGGAGCCCGAGAAAATGGGAAGCTTCTGACCTCTGATAAGCGTTGTAAGAGCATCGATTGAAGAAATACCAGTCTGAATGAAATTCCTCGGATACTCTCTCGAAACAGGATTTATCGGAGAGCCGTTTACATCTCTTTTTTCATCGGGATAAATCTCGCCGAGACCGTCTATGGGTCTGCCGAGACCGTCAAGCGTTCTGCCGAGAATTTCGGGTGAAAGCGAAACCTCCATGGTCTTGCCCATAAGGGTTGTCGTAACATTGCTCATGGAAATGCCTCTTGTACCCTCAAAGACCTGAACCGTAATTCTCTCGCCGTCGATTTTAACTATTCTGCCCGTTCTGACGGTTCCGTCGTTGAGCCTTAACTCTACCATTTCCTCCGCCGAAGCGTCCTTTACATGGTCCAATACGACAAGAGAGCCGTTGATTTCATCGATGTTTAAGTGCTTAATAATCAATTCTGCTCACCTGCCTATCTCATTATTAAATCAAGCTGAACATCAATTTCCTTGATGCAGTCGTCAATCATTGAAAGCTTATCGTTCGGAACATCGTATTTCATCTGTACAAGCCTGTCGAAAAGTCCCGTGGCAAGTATCTTTGAAATGGGTATCTGCCTTGCCACGACTTCCTTTGAACGGTGGTAAAGATGAAGAATTGCGTCCATCATCTTATACTGCTTTTCAAGCGGAACGAAGGTGTCCTCCTTGTGGAAGGCGTTCTGCTGTAAGAAGCCTACCCTGATTACCCTTGCCGTTTCGATTATCAGCTTCTGGTCGTCTGGAAGGACATCGGAGCCGATAAGCTTAACAATCTCCATAAGAGAATTTTCTTCAAGCAACAGCGAGCATATCTCTTCACGCTTTTCTATAAAGTCGGGAGCGATATTATCCCTGTACCACGCCGAAAGGTCGCCTATGTACTCACTGTAAGACAAATTCCAGTTGATTGCCGGATAGTGTCTTGCATATGCGAGCGATTTATCAAGCGCCCAGAAGCAACGGGTAAATCTCTTTGTGTTCTGTGTAACAGGCTCCGAGAAGTCCGAGCCTTGCGGAGAAACCGCACCGATAAGCGTAATTGAGCCCTCGGTTGAGTTGAGGTTTTCAACATATCCCGAACGCTCATAGAACTCGGAAAGTCTTGAGGGAAGATATGCCGGGAAGCCTTCGTCGGCGGGCATTTCTTCAAGTCGTCCCGAGATTTCACGCAACGCCTCCGCCCAACGGGAGGTGGAGTCCGCCATCAGCGCCGTGTGATAACCCATATCACGGTAATATTCCGCAAGGGTAATACCCGTGTAAATGGAAGCCTCACGAGCCGCAACGGGCATATTTGAAGTGTTAGCGATAAGCACCGTTCTCGAAAGCAACGGCTTCTGTGATTTCGGGTCGATAAGCTCCGAAAACTCAGTAAGTACCTGCGTCATTTCGTTTCCGCGCTCGCCGCAGCCGACATAGATGATTATATCTGCGTCGCACCACTTTGCAAGCTGGTGCTGAGTCATTGTTTTACCTGTACCGAAGCCTCCGGGGATAGCCGCCGCGCCGCCCTTTGCTATCGGGAAAACGGAGTCGATTACTCGCTGACCCGTGATAAGCGGTTTAACAGCCGGAAGTCTTTTCTTTATAGGTCTCGGGTTACGGATGGGCCACTTCTGGCAAAGGGTTAAATCCTTTATCTCGCCCGAGTCGGTTTTTAATTTGATTATGGTATCGTTTACGGTGTATTCGCCGTCGGGGGCAACCTCCGTTACCTCGCCCGAAAGATACGGCGATACCATAGCCTTATGTGTGATAATATCGGTTTCGGGGCACTCTGCGAAAATATCGCCGCCTGAAAGACGGTCGCCAACCTTGACCTTTACGGTAACCGAATATTTCTTTTCGGTGTCAAGCGAGCTGAAGTTTGCGCCTCTGCCTATGAACGGACCGAATTTCTTTTCAATCTCGGGCAAGGGTCTCTCGATACCGTCAAAGATGTTTCCGAGAATTCCGGGACCCAGCGTAACGCTCATGGGCGAGCCTGTGGATACAACGGGTTCGCCGGGTTTAAGACCCGTGGTCTCCTCATAAACCTGTATTGTCGTAAAGTCGGAGTCAACCTTGATTACCTCGCCGATAAGTCCCGCATTGCCGACATAAACCGTCTCCATCATTTCAAGGTCGGTCTTACCTTTTACGGTAACGACAGGGCCGTTAATGCCGAATATTTTGTTTTCCTGCATAATTTCGCCCTCCTTATATCTTCAAGCCGGAATTTTCGAGGAACCATTCCTTCTGTTCTTCGAATTTAACATCAAGCGAATTGTCATAAAGGCAGCCCGAGTCCTTGTCGTGCGCTTTGACGCCGCCGAGAACGATTTCATTGCTCTTTAAGAACTTCAAATTGTCGTTGAGCAGGGCTTTTTTGATGTCTGCCTCGTGCTTCAAGTCCTTTTCGGAAAGATAATAAACCGTGTTTTCGGAAGCGTTTTTGTATATTTCCTTAACCGATTTTACAAGGTACTCGACATACTCTGTGCTGTCGGTAAAGCTCTCTATCTGCTGTACGGCAGACGAAAAGACCTTTTGAGTCAGCTCGTTTCTCAAAGCGGAGAGCTCTTTTTTCGCTTCCTCCTCGGCTGCCGAAACAGCCTTGTTCTTTTCCGATTTTATTCTTGATGTTTCATATTTTATGTAGCTGTCACAACGGGCTTCGGCGTCCTTTTCAAACGCGTCGATCCGCTGATTTTTGATAAACTCTGTCTCTTCGTTTATCGTTTTGCACTTTTCTTTCGCCATTTTGCGAATAGCGTCGGTAAATGCTTTTGCATTGTTTTCAAAAGCGCTCAATTCGTTCACCTCTTCGCATCAAATCTTAATTCCTATTGCGTCGGCAATGTATTCCGCAACGGCATTTGCGCTCTGTCCGCTGCCGTCCGAGTCCGGAATAACCGCCACAAGGGGTCTGCCTGCCTGCTTCAACTGAAAAATGTCGTCCTTGCACATTTTTTCAATCGACGCAGTAATAAATACTATACCGATTTCCGGGTTCGTATAAACCTTTTTTATCTCGGCGGCGGCAGAAGTCGGGTTCTTGACGCGAACCGTCTCAACTCCGGCAAGGCGCATACCGATAAGAGCGTCCGAACTGTCGGTAATAAGTAACATTTTCATTTTGTTTACCCTTATATTTTGTTAAGAATAAGAATTGAAATAACGACGCCGTAAAGAGCGATTGACTCACCCAAGGCAACGAAGATGATTGATTTACCGAATGACTTCGGGTTTTCTGCTGTGGCTGCGATAGCTGCGGGAGCACCTGCAGCAACAGCGATACCGCCGCCGATACCTGCAAGACCCGTAACAAGACCTGCCGCAAGAAGTCCGAGACCCTTTGAGTTGTCCGTAGCTGTCTGCTCGGTAGCTTCAACGCTTGTTGCCGCTGCGTCACTTGTGCTTGCGGTATCTTCTGCCGCAAATACATTTACGCAAAGAACGGAAATAAGAACAACGAGAACAGCGAATACGGCGATGTTCATTTTAAGGGGCTTTTTGATTGATTTGCCGCTGAAGCGGTTTTTAACTGCTATGAATGCCGTCGCAAAGAGAGCAACGGGAGCGAGTACCATTAAGATGTAAAACAATGTAGTCATTTTTTATTCCTCCGAAAAATTATTTGTTAACGCTTTTATTCAGCTTGAACGGCGTATAGGCAATGCCGCTGCCGTCAAAGAACCTTGAGAACATTTCGTAATATTCAAGTCTCAATGCCTGGATACCCGTGAGCAATCCCTCAAGGGCAATTACAAGCACGTTACCGAGAACAATTACGAAGATATTTTCACTGTCGCCCGCAAGGGAGAAAACAACCATCATCATACCTGCGTGGACAAGCACAAACGCGCCTACACGAAGGAACGAAACCGTGTTCGACAGATAAGAAAGGATGTATTCGAGAAGCTCGAACAAATTCTGAAGGATAAAGTCCGATACGCTCTCGGGCTTCCAATCAGGGTGCTTGTCGATAATTCCTATCGGGATTTCCTTGATAAACAACAGGAACGCGCACGCACCGAGCATCGGAGCACACACAGCCGACGGGATAGGCGACGGACCGCCCATAAATCCGGAAGCCAAATTTACGCCGCAGAGATAAAGTATAAGACCGACAAGACCGTTCTGACTGAATATTGCCTCGCCTATATGCTTTCTCTTGATACAAGCGTATATGTTCATAACTATTGCGACAACCATAAGTCCTACGCCTATGGCTATGGCAAACAGCAATACCGTATTGATACTGTCCATAACCGACAGCGGCTTTCCGCTCCAACCGAGCTTTTCGTAAACCGGATTGAGCGCTTCCTCAAAGCCGAACACGCTGCCGAAGACAAATCCGAATATCATTGAGGAAATTCCGCAGGGAACAAGGATTTTGCCGAGTCCGGATTTCTTAAACTTCCACAGACAGAAGCCGAGCACGGCAAGCACGAAGCCCTGACCGAGGTCGCCGAACATTATGCCGAAAAGCACGGTATATGTAATTGCGACAAATGCCGTAACATCTATATCCGTATAGGACGGAGAGCCGTACATATCGACATAGAATTTATAGGGCTCTATAAGAAGCGAAAACAGCTTGTTACGCTTTTTGTACTTGACAGGAACGACCACGCTTTCATCCTTGGGCGCGTCCTCGTATTCAACAAGAACGGATTTTACATCCTTCAGCGCCGCATTAAGCTTCTCGGTCTCGCTTTTCGGAACATATCCGACAAAGGCGAAGAACTTTTCATTGTGTAAAGCGTAGCCTCTCAATTCATAAACAGAGTTGAGATACATCATATTTGAATAGAGATAATTAAGGTGCTCCGTCTCGCTTGAGAGGAAGTCCGTAAGCTCCTTTTGCGTTTCGTCAAGAGTCGAGGTAAGTATCTCAATGCTCTTCGTGAACTGTTCGATAACCTCGTCTACAGTTCCTGCCGCGCCGGGCACCGGAGTGGGCTCAAAAAACAGGAATGCGAAAATTCCGTCAATCTCGTCAAGCTTGTCAACGGGAGCAAAGTATGCGCCCCAATAGTCCGTTTTATCCTCCGAGCACGGATAGAAGAACACATAGGGATTGTCCATATACACCGTGTTGAGCCTCTTATAGCTCTCCTTGGGAAGATGCCCGAAGCGTACCTTTATGAACTCGCACTCGGCGATGTCGTCCAAATCGACATCAAGACCCTTGAAGTGCTCATAGCTCTTGATACCCGCTTCGCAAACCGTTTTCTGTTCGTTGAGTGAATTTATTTTTTCGTTATAATCCGCGATTTTCTTTTTAACGGACCGTATGTACTCCTTATCCTCTTCGCTGAGCTGCGTCATTTTTTCAAGCTCGACAAGCTCGGGCGTAATTCCGGCGCTTGACACAAGCTCGTTAAGCTCGGAAAGCTGTGCAGCATAAGGGTTTTCGTCCGTGAACGGTATAAGTCCCATTTCCGCCGAGATATGCTTTGCCGCCTGCTCGGGGTGGAAGCATTCGCTTTCGCAAAGCTTCTCGCAGGCTTCGGTCATACTCTCGAGAGAACCGCTGACTTTAACGAGTTCCATTTTTTCGATTGCCATTTTTATCTCCTTTCAAAAATTTTCCTCATTTTATGAGAAATTCCGATATGGATTCGGGCGACAGGGAATAATCGACGCCCTCGGTAATCATAATTATATTCTTCGTTTCGTTTTCAAGTATTCCTATATAGCTGAACATAACAACCTCGGGAGCCGTTGAAAACAAAAGGTTTTTCCTGTTCATTGAAAGAGCGGCGCGATGCGTGCACTTTTCAATATTGTCTTTAAGAGCTTCGTCCACGAATTTTCCGTAAACGGATTTTTTGAATATCTCAAACACTCCGTCCGTGTCCGTACAGGAGAGCATCCGGTCGATTTCATTTTTCGAAAACGCCGAATAATTGGAATAAAACACCGTCTCATATGTACAGGGCTGATTCGGAAAATATTTTTTCATCCGATAAATGCTCTCAATCATCTTAAAATCCGATTTTGCCATAAAGATTTTTGAAAGCTCTGTTTTTGCGTCGCCCTTATATTCCTTTTTAATAAGCTTTTCGACATTGTCGCAGAGATAACGGTAAAGGGCGTTCTCAAGACCGGTTACGGTGAATTCGGTATTGGAATTTTTGAATATATCAAGCACATGCTGATATTTCGTGCCGTCAAGAGCCGCATAAAACTCATCAAAATTCGAGGCGGCTTCAAGTGCCGTTCTGTTGAGCTGAGAGTGCTTGTAATAAGCCTCCGGAGAGAAGAGCGAAAACTTTGAAATCGCTTTTGAATTAAGCCGGTCGGCGCACGAAAGAATGAGCGAAATGTCGTAATTCAAAAAGATTAGCTCGTTCATTTTCTGCCCTATCGCTTTTTCAAACGAAGCAAGGGCGGCTATCCTGCCGTAATTATACTTACGAATTTCCGTCTCGACTCTCGCCTTGGAAAATACCGTTGACGACGAAAGCGACTGCGCCTCGGAATAAGCGGTGTCGGAACGGAGATACGAAACGACCTCGTTCACACTGCGGCAGTTAATGAGCGAGGCATAATCCTCGTCCGTTAAAAACCCCGCGCTCATTGCCCGAGCCTTTGCAAGTATCGCATTACCCGCAAGATTGGATATTTTACTCATTTTCTGCCTCCTTTCGACAAATTACCGCACCGAAAATCAATCGGAAACAACCGCATTGGCAATGTGCTTTTCCCAAGCGGCGTGCTCTCTCTCGTAAAGGGAATTGAGTTCCTGCTTTTTCTGCTCGGTGAAAGCTGCGATACGCTCCTTTTCCTTCTTTATTTCACTGTCGGCAAGCGTCTTTTCGTTTTCCGTCTGCGTCTGGGCTTTTTTGTCATATTTCGAATAAATTTCATCTTTGATTTTGGTAAGGCTTTCGTTGAGAGCTTCGCGCCCGTCAACCGCTTTCTGAACCTCAAGTCTTGACGCTCTGTCCGTTTCGACTATAAGCTTCAATACATCTTTCATAAAATATCACTGCCTTTCCTTGTATCGGTTAGTCTGTAGTAACCGCATTCTTTCATTATGGTATATTATATTACAATTTCGGTTAAAAGCAAGTGGAATTTCAACTAAAAAAACGCACCGAAATTAACCGATAATTTGTTCATTTTTATACTTTTGTCAATTTTCTTTGCAAATTGTTAATTTCCTGTTCACTTTTTTCATTGTATTATTCCTCGGTGTGTGATAAAATGAAATCGGATTATACATATAAAATATCTTTTATGCAGGATGTGATTTTATGAACAACGGTTGGTACAAAGAAATGGCGGTTTACCAGATTTGGTGCAGAAGCTTCAAGGACGGTAACGGAGACGGCATAGGCGACCTTTACGGCGTGCTTGAAAAGCTCGACTACATAAAGAGCCTCGGCGTTGACGCCATCTGGTTTTCCCCCATCTACCCCTCCCCGCTTGCGGACTACGGCTATGACATTTCCGACTACAAGGACATCGCCGAGGAATACGGCGGACTTGAAACCTTCAAAAAGGTTCTCGACGAGGCTCACAAAAGAGGTCTTAAAGTCATAATGGACCTTGTTGTAAATCACACCTCCGATGAGCACGAGTGGTTCAAGGAGAGCAAAAAGGGTAAAGACAATCCTTATCACGACTACTATTTCTGGAGAAAAGGCAAGGGTAAGAACGGCAAAAAGCCGCCCAACAACTGGCTTTCTACCTTTGAAGGCGGCGCGTGGGAGTATGTGCCTGAAATCGACGAATATTATCTCCATGTTTTTGCAAAAAAACAGCCCGACCTCAATATGGATAACCCCAAGGTTCGCGAAGAGGTAAAATCCATTATGAGATTTTGGCTCGATATGGGCGTTGACGGCTTCCGTGAGGATGTTATCACTTTCATTTCAAAGAAAGAGGGCTTGCCCAACGGCTTCCCGCTCCCGATTGCGACGGGAATTGAGCACTACAAAAAGGGTCCGCATATTCACGAATACTTAAAGGAATTCCGCCACGATGTCATTGACAAATACGACTGCTTTGTTGTCGGCGAGTCTCCGATGTCGAACTCCAAGGACTGTATTGAATTTACAGCGGGCGACGACCCCGAGCTTGACATGATGATAGGCTTCGACCATATGCAGGCAGACTGCTTCATGACTGACACAATAGCAATGCCTTTCAGCCTGCACAAGCTCAAAAAGGCGTTTACACACTGGCAAAAGGACCTTTACGGCGTTGCGTGGAACGCACTTTATCTTGAAAACCACGACCATCCGAGGGTAATCAGCCGCTACGGCAACGAAAAATTCAGAAGGGAGAGCGGCACAATGCTTGCGACCGCCTGCTTTATGCAGTCGGGCACGCCCTTTATCTATCAGGGTCAGGAAATCGGTATGCTCAACAACCATCTTGACGATATAAATCAGTTTAAGGATGTTGTTACCTTTAACAATCAAAAGCTTTTTGCAAAAGTCGGAATTAAGGGCAAGCGTTATCTCGACATTGCCAACAAGACGAGCCGTGAAAACGCCCGCACCCCCGTTCAGTGGGATTCAAGCGAATATGCAGGCTTCTCGACCGCAGAGCCGTGGTTCGGCGTAAACCCGAATTACACGGAAATAAATGTAGAAAACGAGGAAAAGGACCCTAACTCAATTCTCAACTTCTACCGCAAGCTCTTAAAGGTAAGAAAAGAAAACAAGATCCTCATTTACGGCGACTATAAGGAGCATTTCCCCGACAGCGATGTAATCTACTGCTATGAGCGCAATTACGAGGGCAAGCGTGCGCTTGTTGTCTGCTCGTTCTCGGACGAAACCTTTACCTTCCACGCACCCGAGGAATTCGATTTGACAAAGGGCAAGATAATCCTCTGCAACTATGAAAATCCCGAATCAAAACGAGGCGTATGCGCGTTGCGTCCGTATGAGGCAAGAGTGTATCTTTATGAGTAAAAAAGAAATCAAAACAAATGTAATGCGTATTCTCGACAAAGAAAGGGTTGACTATGTTCCGCATTTTTACGAGCACGAGGAGGGCGTTGCCGTTGACGGCGTAAGCGTTGCGAAAATGCTCTCACAGGACCCCGAAAGAGTGTTCAAGACCCTTGTTTTGCAAGGAAAGTCGAAAAACTTTTATGTATTTGTAATCCCCGTCGAAAAGGAGCTTGACTTAAAGCTCTGTGCGGCGGCGGTCGGCGAAAAATCGGTCGAGATGATACATGTTAAGGACATCAACAAAATAACGGGGTATATTAGAGGCGGTTGCAGTCCCATCGAAATGAAAAAACAATTTGTGACCGTGCTTGACGCCTCTGCCGAAAACAAGGAAACCGTCACCGTAAGCGGCGGAAAAATCGGCACGCAGGTCGAGCTATCCCCGTCGGAGCTTTTACGGCTCACTCACGCAAAATACGCCGATATTACAACAAAACAGTAACAGCAAAAAAGGCAACGGAAAACCAAATCTTTCCGTTGCCTTTAATTTTCTTAACATTTCTTCGGCTTATCAGCCCTCGTAATCGTCCTCGTTTTCCCAGTTATGGAAAACCTCCTGAATGTCGTCGTTATCCTCGAACATTTCAAGCATTCTTCCCATATTTGTGATGTCGTCGGGGTTGTCAAGCCTTGTGTAGGTTGACGGCACATACTCGACCTCAGCCGACAGGAAGGTATAGCCCTTAGCTTCAAGGTCGTCTCTTATAGCACCCATATCGTTGGGCTCGGTGCGAACATCAAAGACCTCGCCGTCCGTGATAAAGTCAACGGCGCCTGCTTCAAGAGCGTCCTCCATAAGCTTGTCCTCGTCAACGCCCTCTTTGTCGATTATGATAACGCCCTGGCGAGTGAACATAAACGAAACGCAGCCCGACTGACCCATATTTCCGCCGAACTTGTCAAAGTAATGGCGGACATCACCTGCCGTACGGTTTCTGTTGTCGGTAAGTGCCTCAACGATAACCGCAATGCCCGACGGACCGTAGCCCTCGTATGTAATGCTCTCGAAATTATCGGTATTGCCGTCGCCTGCAGCCTTTTTAATAATTCTGTCGATATTGTCGTTGGGAACATTTGCCGCCTTTGCCTTTGCGATAATATCCTTTAATTTGGAGTTGCCCGCAGGGTCGGGACCTCCCTCACGAACCGCAACTGCGATTTCTCTGCCGATTTTGGTAAATACTTTCGCTCTTGCATTATCTGTTTTCTCTTTTTTTCGTTTGATGGTACTCCATTTTGAGTGTCCTGACACAAAAATCACCCTTTACATATATTTACGCAGAACATTTTATCACAGTTAAGCGCTTTTATCAAGTTTTTTATAATTTACAATCAGGTTTATTTATGTTAAAATAAAGTGTTATGAAAAACACAGAGCTTTTTGAAAACGAACATATAGAAACACTCGGCAACGACATCGGGGTCATTGTATCCGAAGAGCATACCTTCGGCACCGATGCGATGTTGCTTGCATATTTCGCAAACGCAAGGCGAAACGACACAGCGTGCGACCTCGGAACGGGCTGCGGAATAATCCCCCTGCTGTGGAAGCGTGACGGCAACTGTAAAACGGTTTACGGCGTGGAAATTCAGGAAAAAGGTTACTCGCAATTTTTAAGAAGCGTTGAAGCGGACTCGCTCTCCGACAGCATTTTCCCGATAAATTCCGATTTGAAGCTGTTAAAAGGCAAGCTGCCGCAGGGTGCGTTTGACCTTGTTACGATGAATCCGCCCTATAAAAAGGAAAATGCGGGAATAAAGAGCGAAAAGGAAAATGAGAAAATCGCAAGACATGAAACTCTTTGCAACATTGACGACATCTGTACCGCGGCGGCATATCTTTTGAAATTCGGCGGGCGGTTCTGCCTTTGCATACGCCCCGAGCGTATGTTTGAAACAATGAAGAGTATGTCCGAGCACAAACTTGAACCCAAAAGACTGCGCCTTGTCACAAGCCGTGACGGGGAAAAGCCGTGGCTATGTCTTATTGAAGCGAGGCTCGGCGGGAAAAGCGGACTTACGGTTGAAAAAAATTTTGTCTTATATGACAGCAACAATAAATATACCGTCGAAATGGACGGTTTGCTGGTTCTTTACAGGGAGGAATGAAGATGTCGGGAAAGCTTTATGTTGTCGGAACTCCGATAGGAAATCTTTCGGATTTTTCCCCGAGAGCCGTTGAAACGCTTGCCTCGGTTGACTTCATTGCCGCAGAGGACACAAGGGTTACACTGAAGCTCTTAAATCATTTTGATATAAAGAAGCCTATGGTAAGCTACTTTGAGCACAACCGCAGGGAACGGGGAGAGGTTATCCTCGAAAGAATAAAGGCGGGAGAGAACTGCGCCATTGTAACAGACGCGGGTATGCCTGCTATTTCAGACCCCGGAGAGGATTTAGTCAATTTATGTCTATCGAGCGGAATTACAGTTGAATCCGTACCGGGCCCCACTGCCTTTGCAACCGCAGTCGCAATGTCGGGACTGCCGAGCGGGCGGTTTACTTTTGAGGGCTTTTTAAGTGTAAACAAGCCGAGCCGCAGGGAGCATCTGGAGGAAATTGTGTCGGAGCGTCGCACAATGGTCTTTTACGAAGCTCCACACAAGCTTACCGCAACGCTCAAGGACCTGTATAAATATCTCGGCGACAGGCGGATAGCTCTTATAAAGGAGCTTACAAAAATTCACGAAACGGTTGAGCGCACAACGCTTTCGGCGGCGTGTGAAAAATATTCGCAGCAGACGCCGAAGGGCGAATTTGTAATAGTAATCGAGGGCTCAACGGAGCCGAAGCAAAAGGAAGTCAGCCTTGACGAGGCTGTTTTGCTTGCCAAAAGGCTTGTCGAGAGCGGAATGGCAATAAATGACGCCTCAAAGGAAACGGCAAAGGAAACGAAGCTTAAAAAGGGTGACATTTATAAAGCCCTGCTGGGAGAATGATATGGAATATTGGTATCTTTGGCTAATACTTGCGGGGCTTGTGATAATAACCGCAATAGTTATCGTGTTTGCTGGCAGGTCGGTATCAGCCCACAACGAGCAGACAAAGGAAATTATGGCACGCCTTGAACGCCTTAAAAAGATGAAAGATAAATATAAGGATTTAACTCCCGAAAAGGTCGAAAACGCTGAAGCCGAAGAGCTGTTTGAGGGTGTGAACGCCGTCTTGCAGGCAAAAATCGAAAAAGCGGACGACGGCGACAAGGCTTTTTCCGAATTCAACGACGAGCAGAAAATCATATACACGCTCAACTGCTTTATCCCCGAGGTTTCGGACGGTCTTTCGACGTTTTTCAACGAATACACAAGCGAAATCACGGACATTATCGTGCCTGCGCTGACCGGAATAGGTGCGGACGACCTTTTACCGCTTGTAAAGTCGGAATACGAAATGTATGACGACCGCAACGAGGCGGTTTCGTTCGACAAAGTCACAAAAGAAAAAGCCGACTCGGATTTTGCCGATATTTATTCAAAAGAAAAGCTTATTGAAGAAATAAAAGAGTTTATAAAGAACAATATAGATAAATTTTAACTAAAGGTATATTCCGTAAAACTTTACAGAAAATAACTCCGTAATATTTTTATAAGGAGTTATTGCTATGGAGCTTATCGGTTCAAAAACAGAAAAAAATTTACTCGCCGCATTCGCAGGAGAATCGCAGGCGAGTATAAAGTACAGCTTCTATGCCGAAAAGGCAAGAGAGGACGGCTATGAAAAGTATGCCGCCATTATCGATGAAACTGCCCACAATGAAAAGGAGCACGCCGAGATATGGTTTAAGCAGTTGAACTCGGGTATGCCGTCAACTGCCGAAAATATAACCGACGCCATTGCAGGCGAGCACTTTGAGTGGGCGCAGATGTATTCGGAATTTGCAAAGACCGCCCGCGAAGAGGGCTTTAATGAAATCGCTTTTCTTTTTGAAAATGTGGCGCAGATAGAAAAGCACCACGAGGACAGATACGCCTATATGCTTGAAAAGGTCAAGGAGGGCACTGTCTTTGACGGCGACGAGGACACCGTATGGATTTGCCGCAACTGCGGTAAAATATACAAGGGAAAAACTCCGCCCGCCTACTGCCCCGTTTGCTCAAAGCCGCAGGCGTATTTCCAAATCAAATGCTTTGACTGCTGACAATTCTTTCGCATTCCTTTGCGATAGTCTTTTCGGCGGCGGAAATTACAGTTTTGAGGCATTCGGGCTCAACGATATTCTTTGCATGCTTTTTTGACACCTCATTGTCAAGTATATTTGAAAGCATTTCGGTTTGTGCGTTACAAGCCGCAAGCGCCGAGTCGTTCGGCAGGTTTATCCAGCTTTTGGGAATACAGTCAGCCTGCGAAGCAATAATCGCAAGCCGATACACCGAAAGAGCAAAGTAATTTTTCACCTCGGCATCCTTACCTATATCCGAGTCGGAATAGCGTGAATAAAGCATCATAACCGCACGCAGCACGGTGTTCATTCTGTATTCCGAGTCAAGTATGTTTTCGCCCTTATCAAAATTTTCGGCGAAATCGTCCTTTGTGTCGCTCATACCGAGCAGATAGTCGCAGCTCACATCAAAATAGGCGGCGGCTTTACATAAAAAGTCAAGTCCGCATTCCCGTATTCCCTTTTCATAGTGGGAAAGCAACGCCTGCGATACACCGAGGGCGTCGGCAGTTTCCTTTTGGCTCAATCCCCTGCGACGCCTTAATTCGCCCAATCTTGCAGCAAACGAATTTTTCATTTACAACACCCCGTTTATTATTACGCGCTGTATAATTTATATACTATTTTATCATAAAAAATACTGTTTGTATAGGAGAATTTTATGAAAACCTACACCGTACATTTAATCAGACATGCCCTTACAAAGGAAAATACCGAGGGCAAGTACATAGGTCAGACCGATGTCGAAGCTTCAAAGGAGGGTCTGGACCAGATTAAAAACCTTATGGGCGAAAACGAGGGCTACCCCTATGCCGATGTTGTAATTTCAAGTCCGTTAAAGCGTTGTATACAGACCGCAAAGCTTATCTATCCCGACAAAGAGCCCGTTATTATGCAGGAGCTTATCGAATACGACTTCGGCGATTTTGAGGGTATGACTGCCGATGAGCTGAAGGACCTTGATACCTTCAAGGATTGGATTGCGGGCGCACACCCCGAGGAGCCTGTTCCGTTCGGCGAAAGTCAGAACGACTTTAACTCAAGAATATGCGGCTGCTTCGTCCGCATTATAGAGGGTATAATCCGCTCGGGTACGGCAAGCACTGCTATCATTACTCACGGCGGCGTTATAATGTCGCTTATGGCGGCTTTTGCCATTCCCGAAGCACCTATGCACGAATGGCTGACACCGAACGGCTGCGGCTACACGCTGAGAATTGACCCGACCGTCTGGAGAATGGGTCAGAAGCTTGAAGCGTTCGCCGAGTGTCCTCCTATCCCACAGCAGATAGACGCCGAAAGAGACTTGTGGGACACCTTCGACTACGACCCAGACAAGGACGATTTTGACATCAGCGAATACATAAACGATTATACCGACTATGAAAACGGCGACCTTAGTTAAATTTCAACTAATTTCAGCTTCATAAACACTACAGGCTTTTCAATCGGTTTTGGAACATAAAGTTTCAGAACCGATTTTCCATATACCGACAGACTTCTTTGATAATAAGCAGACGCAAACGGTATCGGAAACATAAAAACTGAAGCCAAAAGCCAAGCGAAAAAGCTAAACTTGAATTTCAGCAGCGCAAACTTGCCGAATCTTGTGTGCAAGTTCAGATAACGCATTGTTTCGACCGCTCCGAGCGAGGGCTGAGAGCAGATTACATCGTCCAAAAATGTCAGCTTCTGCATTGATACGAGATAGAAGAAAAAGCCTGCCGACAGCAGTGCCGAAAAGAGTCCGGCACAAGCGTAAAAAATCGGTTTCGGCATACCTCCTGTCAAAAAATACATACTTACAGCAAAGGAAATTGCACACGGCAGAATATATAAAACAAGCCTACCGAGGTTAATCAGTGTTCGCAATATGTGGAGATAGATAATTTTTATCTGTGCGCTTACTTTGATAATATGGAATATTTTTACCCTGCCGTTTTTTCTGCCGGAAAGATAAAATGTACGCTTTCGCGAGTGTCCGCATATAATAAAATACCAAAGCGAAAAAAACGCACCGAGCGAAAAAAGAGCATAGTAAGCAGTCTTTGGCAAGGTCAGCGCAAAGCTGTGAAGTATCGAAAGAGTGTAGGAAAAGAAAACAAAAAGGCACAGGAATATAAGCCTTAAAAGGATAAAAAATATGTTTGCGAGGTACAGCTTTTTGCCGCAGCGTGCATTGATGCTCCGTGAAATAAGTTTAACCGAGGAAGCTTTCATAAATATCACCTGCTTTATTTTTCCCAATATGTTGATTTTTAATTACAAATTTTAAGCAGTTGACAAAATCAAAAGCACAGGATATAATTTAAACGGAATTGTGCAGTTCCCTCGGGTTTGAAATTTCCCCTTAAAAATAGCGCCGGGTCTGCTTGCACTGTATTTGGCAGATGACGAGGAAGAAGTTATCGAAACATTCGGCGGATGCTTCTTGTCCCGTATGTGCGGGGACATAAACATTTACTAAAAACTGTCGGCGACGGCAAAACAGAGGTAAATGTACCGTGCAAATATTTTTTGCAAAGGAACAAGTTAATATGTGTGGAATTGTTGGTTACATCGGAGGCCGCAGTGCGTCGCCCGTGTTGATTGACGGTCTGAAGAAGCTCGAGTACAGAGGTTATGACTCGGCAGGCGTAGCTGTGTTTAACGGCAACTTTGTCGAGGTCAAAAAGACTAAGGGCAGGATTGCCGACCTCGAAAACAAGCTGTTTACGGAGGGTATAGCCCCCGGTTGCGTGGGTATAGGTCATACCCGTTGGGCAACACATGGTGCGCCCGACGACATAAACGCTCATCCCCATAAGGGCGGAAACGGTCGTATTACCCTGGTGCATAACGGCATTATTGAAAACTATATCGAGCTTA
Organism: Eshraghiella crossota; assembly: GCA_963624605.1. Lineage (GTDB taxonomy): Bacteria > Bacillota > Clostridia > Oscillospirales > Acutalibacteraceae > Fimenecus. Next base: position 29,569 of record CAVFQD010000013.1, read on the forward strand.
AAATTATGCTCGAACAAAAGGGGTACAAATTCGTCTCGCAGACGGATACGGAGGTACTTGCCCATTTGTTCGATTTCTTTTATAACGGCGACCCGCTAAAGGCTATGTCGAATGTTATGAAAACCGTAAGAGGCTCATATGCGACGGCGGTTCTTATAGACGGAAAGCCCGACGAAATAATTGCGGCAAGGAAGGACAGTCCGCTGATAGTCGGCTTAGGGAAAAATGAAAACTTCCTTGCGTCCGATATTCCTGCCGTGCTCAAATACACAAGGGACTGCTATCTGCTTGACGACAATCAGATGGCTTTGCTCAAAAGGGATTCGGTAAAGCTATACGACATAAACGGAAACGAAGTTCACAAGGATATTTACCATGTTACATGGGATGTTGAGGCGGCGGAAAAAGGCGGCTTTGACCATTTTATGAAAAAGGAAATCTCGGAACAGCCGAGGACTGTGCGTGACACGCTTGCCCCGAGGATAAAGGACAACAGAGTTGTTATCGAAGAGCTCGGACTTTCCGACGAGGAGATAAAGAATATCGGTACGGTTCACATAGTTGCGTGCGGAAGCGCATGGCATGTCGGAACCGCGGCGAGGTATATAATCGAACGCCTTGCGAGAATACCGTGCGAGGTTGACCTTGCGAGCGAGTTCCGTTACAGGGACCCGATTATAAAAAATAACGATATATGCCTTGTAATCTCGCAGTCAGGCGAGACAGCGGACACCCTTGCCGCATTGCGCGAGGCGAAGAAAAAGGGAGCACGGACAATTTCAATCGTCAATGTTGTCGCAAGCACCATTGCCCGTGAATCCGACGATGTGATTTACACTATGGCAGGTCCCGAAATTGCGGTTGCAACGACAAAGGCATTTTCCGCCCAGCTTTGCGTGGCTTATCTTCTTGCACTGAAATTTGCAAAGGCTAAAGGCTTGCTCTCCGAGTCCGACGAGAAAAAATACTGTGAGGAAATGCTGCGACTTCCCGAGCTTATCGACGGTCTGCTCAAAAGCGACGCTTTCCTTAAAGAGCTTGCCAAAAGCTATGCCGACTCCGAGAATGTGTTCTTTATCGGCAGAGGGCTTGACTATGCCATTTCCCTTGAGGGCTCTCTCAAATTAAAGGAAATTTCCTATATTCACTCCGAGGCATATGCGGCGGGAGAATTAAAGCACGGAACAATTTCGCTTATCGAGGACAAAACGCCCGTGTTTGCGGTTGCAACACAGTCAGACCTCAACGAAAAGACTCTCGGCAATATAAAAGAGGTCAAGGCAAGAGGCGCACGGGTAATTGCGCTTGTCGGGAAAAATCATTCGGCGGCAGAGGAATTTGCCGACGATATAATAAGAATACCTGAAGTGAGCGACTTTCTTATGCCGTCGCTTGCGGTAGTTCCGCTCCAGATTTTTGCTTACTATATGGCTCTCGGCAGGGGCTGTGATGTAGATAAACCCAGAAACCTCGCAAAATCCGTTACGGTAGAATAATTTAAGCCGAACACCCGACTTTAAGGTTGAGTGTTCGGCTTTTTGTTGATGTATGTTGCCGAATGTAGTATAATTTTTACAAATCCTTTTTCAGAGGTGCGATATGACATTACAGCAGTTAAAATATCTTGTTACCGTTGCGGAATGTAAAAATATTACGCAGGCGGCGGAAAAGCTCTTTATTACCCAACCGAGCCTAAGTGCGGCAATCCACTCCCTTGAGGAGGAGATGGGCGTTACCGCCTTTGTCCGCACAAACAAGGGCGTTACCGTCACAAGAGAGGGCGAGGAGCTGCTTTCCTTTGCCCGAAATCTGCTTGAACAGGCTGATATTATGAAGGACAGGTTCTGCCTTGACTCAAACAGAAAACCGAAATTTTCCGTGTCCTGCCAGCACTATTCTTTTGCGGTCAATGCATTTGTAGATGTTGTAAACGAATACGACTCAAACGAGTACAATTTTATTCTCCGTGAAACGCAGACGGGCGAAATCATTGACGATGTTGCCGACGGAAACAGCGAATTGGGTATTCTCTACCTTTCGGAGCACAACGAGGATGTGCTAAAAAAAATGTTCCGAAAAAGCAATCTGGAATTTGAGGAAATCTTCACGGCTCAACCGCATGTTTTCATAAGTCAAAAGCACCCCTTGGCGGATAAAAGCAAAATAACGCTTGATATGTTAAAGCCCTACCCTTACCTTGTTTACGAGCAGGGCGAATGCAATTCGTTCTATTTCAGCGAGGAATTTTTAAGCGTGCTTGATATGCCGAAAAGCATTCAGGTTAGGGACCGTGCCACGCTTTTCAACCTTGCGATAGGTCTCAACGGCTTTACGGTAAGCTCGGGCGTTATAGACAGGGAACTGAACGGCGAGGACATAATTGCAAGACCGCTCGAAATGGACTGCACAATGCATATAGGTATGATAAAAAAGAAAAATATTCTGCTCTCACGCTATGCGCTGTCCTATATAGAAGCCTTAAGGAAGCGTAGAGTCATAGATTAAAGCTATGCCAAAACAACGGTTATAAGTATTTTTCAAATCGAATTTTATATGATAAACTGTGCTCAACAAATTCACGGAGGACATTTTATCATGAGTACATTAAAAACACCTTTTAGATACGATTTTGTCGGCAGCTTTTTAAGACCGCAGGCGTTAAAGGACGCAAAAGAGAGCTTAAAAGAGGGAAAAATAACCTCGGAGGAATACGATAAAGTTGTAAACGAAGAAATCACAAAGCTTGTTAAAAAGCAAAAGGAATTGGGCTTCCACGCTGTTACGGACGGCGAGTTCAGAAGAACCTTCTGGCACCTCGACTTTATGTGGGGCTTTGACGGCGTTGAGCACGAGGACACGGGAAACGGCGTTCCATTTAATGCGGAGCTTGCAGTGCTTGACGACACATATTTGGTCGGGAAATTCAAGTCGAAGCCGCACCCGTTTGTTGAATATTTCAAGTTCTTAAAGCAGTTTGAGGACGAAAACACGGTTGCGAAGTACACAATCCCCGCACCCGCGCAGACATTCTTACAGTTTATTGTGCCGACCAATACAGAGAGCACAAGAAAATTCTACAAAACCGACGATGAGCTTATCGAGGACATTGCTGCGGCATACAGGGATGTTATCCGTCAGTTCTATGACGCAGGCTGCCGCAATCTTCAGCTTGACGACTGCTCGTGGGGCTCTGCAATAGGCGACAGCGCAAACGGCGAAGCATTCGGCAAGAACGTTGAAGAATTCAAGGCGCAGCTTCTCAAGGTCAACAACCTTGCGCTTGAAGGCAAGCCCGAGGATATGGTTATAACCTCTCACATCTGTCGCGGAAACTATCATTCGACATTTTTCTCAAGCGGCGCATATGACCCGATTGCGGATTATGTTTTTGCAAAAGAAAATGTCAATGCCCTTCTTCTTGAGTATGACGATGAGCGTTCGGGCGGATTTGAGCCGCTTGCGAAGGTTTCAAGCGACAAAAAGGTAGTTTTGGGTCTTATCACCACAAAATCGCCCAAGCTTGAAAACAAGGAAGATGTAATCAGGAGAATTCACGAGGCGGCAAAGTACATTCCGCTTGACAGACTGTGTCTGAGCCCGCAGTGCGGATTTGCTTCCTGTGAAATCGGCAACAAGCTTACCGAGGAAGAGCAGTGGGCAAAGTTAAGACTTGTTAAGGAAATAGCCGAAGAAGTCTGGGGCTGAAAATAAATAAAAATTAAAACGACCGCTTCAGATAACGCCGACGCATATCTGAAGCGGTCATTTTTGTCTGATAAATTACTTTTTCTTCTTTTTGTTGCCCTTTGCATACACAGCAACGCACCAATAGTAAAGCGGAATTACAAGGAAAAGCATAAGCGGCATTACCCACGCCTTGAACACAAAGCCGCAGAAAAGATATACCGTGATAACAAGTATCGGCACGGGCATAAGGAACAGGAAGGTTCTTTTGCTGGTCATTCTGCAAGCGCAGGCAATCATATAGTACATCGGTATCGTTAAAAACAGAAGTGAAAACACAAGCCACGGTGTAACGCTCATAACGCCTTTAAGCCCAAAACAAAGCCCAAGATAAGCGATTACTGTCACGAGCGGATAAGGAAAGCGGAACATCCTTTTGGCTGTTTGCGGATAAAGCGAATGTCTGACATTCTTTTCTTTTTTATCCTCCTTTTTCTCCTCCTCGGACTGCTGTGGCGTTTCCTCGTTTGCGGCGTCCGACACCTCCTTGGACGGATCGAGAAGCGCGTCCAGCGTTATCCCGTAAATTTCCGCAAGCGCTATAAGGTTATCGGTATCGGGTGTAGCCTCGGCTCTCTCCCATTTTGAAATTGCCTGCCTGCTCAAGCCGAGCTTTGCGGCAAGCGCCTCCTGTGAAAGTCCGCTGTCCTTGCGGAGCTGCACAAGTCTGTCTGCTGTTGAAATCGTCATATTTTTTCTCCGAATTTATTAAAGTTCTCCGTTTTTCCATTTCTGAACATTTTTCAGGTGCTCGTCATAGGAATTTGTAAACGCCGAATTATACGGCGGATTTGTGTCAATTACAAAAAAAAGATAGTCGGTATCCGCAGGGTAAAGCGCCGCGTTTATTGAAGCCGTACCCGGGTTGCAGATGGGTCCTGCAATCAAGCCGTCGCAACGGTTACCGTTGTAATAATATTTGTAATAATCTATCTTGTCGGGATACTGAAGCTCAATAACGCCGGTACAGTATTTGACGGTAACGTCGTACTCGAGCCTCATTCCCTGCTTCAATCTGTTGTGAATTGTCGAGGAAACAAGCGTGCGCTGTTCGTCTGTGAAAGCCTCTTTTTCGATAATCGAGGCAATGGTCAGAATGTCATGCACGGAATATCCGAGCTCGGTCGCTCTCTGCTTCATTTCATCTGTAAATTTTTTCTCCTCCGTTGCGACCATTTTATCTATGACCTCTGTCGGGTCGGAATTCTTTTCAAATGTATATGTTGCAGGGAAAAGATAGCCCTCAAGCAGGAAGCAAATTTTATCCCTGTCGTGAATTGAGGAAAGAATCGAATATTTTGATGTGTCGTAATTGCTTACAGCATTGAGAAAATCATCTGTTGAGCAAACGCCGTTTTCCTCCAAAAGCCAAGCTGTTTTGAGAAGCGTATAGCCCTCGGGGACCGTAACCTTAGCATATTTTCCGTCACTTTCGCTTGACTCTTCGACTGCCTGTGTCTGTGCGGAGCCATCGGGACTGAATATATTGCTTTCGCTTGACGAATCGGAATCCGAACCGCACGAAGCAAGCAGAAAAACAAATATAAATATCAAAAATACGGAAAGTACCTTTTTGAACATTGTTTACCTCTTTTACAAATCCTTATTTTCGGCATTGCCGACAATATGTTTTATTGTAACATTATTTGATTGATTTTGCAACGGTAAAAGCGACAGGACCGTCAAGGCTGAGCGTTAATAAGGCGGTTTTGCTTCAAATAACATCTTTTTGTACAATAATGCGTTAAACCCCACAGATATGCGTCAGCATTATCTGCGGGGTTTGCCTTTTCTTGTATCAAAAATATATCATTTTGAAGTGCGTTGCAGTTTCGTAGCTATAAAAATTCTTTTATGCAGAAGTTGGGAAACGAAGCAAGGCTGTCGCCTTGCGAGGCTTTCCGACAAAGGCATAATAAATTTTTATGCGAGAAACCAATACTTCCTCATGAACACTCACCCAAGACGGTCCTGTTTTGATTGTTTATTCTCCGCAACGGCTTTCGGATACCGTAATTCTTTTACAGCAATAGCCGTGAACAAGTCCGTCAATAAAACACATACCCGCCGTCATAACCAGCCCTGCGGTAAACGAAGTGATTCCCGTTAGGAATTTAAGCTGAAGCACCGTGAGAGCACCGTTTTTTATCAGAAGCGTAAAAACGGCAGTCGACACTATTGCGCCGATTGCTCCGATATACAGCAAAACGAGATTGCTTTTGAGCATTTTGGAAACACGCTTGTTTGTGTTGTAAGCGTTTATCATTGAAATGATAAATGCGCCGAAAAGAGAAATTGCCGTTACTGTCCAAATAGCGATATGCAGATACTTTATCCACTCGTAAGCGGCGGCTGTTACCGTTACCGCAAGGATTACCGCCGCAACAGCGCTTATTATAACGCCCGTTATCTTGCACAAAAGGCATTTGTTTTCAAGCATAATAATCACCATAGCCTTTCAGGCAACAAATAGTTTATTAAAAATCACCGAT
>CAVFQD010000014.1:0-17695 GCA_963624605.1 Eshraghiella crossota
TGATGGTGATTTCTGCCATCTCAAAATTTTGCCAAAGGCAAATTTTGAGGGCAATGTAAGTTGAATAGTGTGATTTTTCACACTATTTCTCCTCAATACATTGATAAATTTATTTTATCACACACTCCGTGCTCTTTCAACAAAAAAATACGGGTATCGGACTTTGCCGACACCCGTGGGTTCGTATATTATTTTTGGTATTTGTCGGGCATTATTTTTATATCCCTTACCATATCTCCGTTTATCAGCCGCACGGTCGATTTCTCATTTATCTTTATCCAATTATCCTCGACCGCAACGATTTTTCCCGTAACTCCGAAAGAGTCGTTGAAAAGCGAAATGTTACAAACCTTGCCGATAAACTCCTTAATAAGCTCCGTGGGCATACTTCTTTTCCTCCCTTTTTTCCTATTCTGTATAATCCGCAGATATTTTCCGCTTTGCTGTGTGAACAGAACGATAAATATGACAGCCAAAGATATAATCACACTCAAATTCATATCCGTTCCCACCCTTGCGTTTTATCAATTTGATTATACAGCGTTACGGCAGGGAAATCAACGCTTTATTGTCCGATTGCCCATTTGTTGCTTTCGGTCTGCAAATTTACCATACCGGCAAAGGCTCCGTCTTGTTTAAGAAGCTCTGCGGGTGCGCCCTGTTCTTCGATTTTACCGTCCTTAAGCACAACGATTTTGTCTGCGCCCGAAACGGTTCTCATTCTGTGAGCGATGATAAGAACCGTCTTGTTCTTAATAAGTCTCGAAAGAGCCTGCTGAATTGAGGTTTCATTTTCGACATCAAGGCTTGCCGTCGCTTCGTCAAGCAGGATAATCGGTGCGTCTTTAAGGAAGGCTCTTGCGATTGAAATCCTCTGTCTTTCACCGCCCGAAAGCTCGCAGCCGTTTTCGCCGATATTTGAATTGAAGCCGTCAGGAAGCTTGTTTGCGAATTCATCAACATTTGCAAGCTTTGCCGCCGCAAGCACTTCTTCGTCCGTTGCGTCCTTTTTGCCGACTCTTATATTTTCCATAACCGTATTGTCAAACAGCGTAACATCTTGGAAAACTATCGAGTAAAGCGACATAAGCGTTTCGGGGTCAACCTTTGAAATGTCTTCGCCGCCTACCGTAATCTTACCCTTCTTAATATCCCAGAATCTCGCCGCAAGACGGGAAACCGTGGTTTTGCCGCCGCCCGACGGTCCTACAAGAGCGGTAACCTCGCCCTGCTTTGCGGTAAACGACACATCGTCGAGTACCGTCTCGCCGTTGTCGTAAGCGAAGCCGACTCCGTCGAATTTAATATCGCAGCCCTTGTTGTCAAGCTCTGTTTTGCCGTCCTGAACGGGGCAGTCGAGAATTTCGTTCATACGCTCGATATTTGTGTTTGTCGCAATTACAGCCGCAAGGTTCTGAAGCGCATTTTCAAGCGGGTCATAAAGCCTTGAAGCCACAAGCAGGAACATAAAGAAGGTAAGAATATCGATTTCACCCTTTATGAGCAGATACGCTCCCGTAAGAGCCGTTGTGGCAATGCCGAGTCTTAAAATAAGGCTTGATGTTACTACAAACGCCGCCGTTCCGAACTCTGCCTTGAAAAGTCTTGACTCAAGATGTCTTATCTTCTCGTCAAGTCCGGCAAGATATTCCTTTTCGGCGTTGTTCGCCTTGAGGTCGGGCATGGTTTCGATGCATTCCTGTATTCCGTCCTCACAGGCTATTTTTGCCTGCATTGATTTTTTTGAAAGGCTCTTCTGCACACGGGAAGCGAAAGCGACTATAAGGAACGCTATCGGGAGAACCCATACGCTCGCAAGCGCCATTCTCGCATCAAACGCAAACAGCGAAATCGCTATGACCGTTGTTGAAATTATCGAGCCTATAAGCGGGCAGACCTGGTGCGACTGGCTGGTTTCCAGCACGGCACAGTCGTTCATAATAGCCGAGGTCAAATCCGCAAGGTCTTTTTTGCCGAAGAACGAAAGCGGAATTTTTCTGAGCTTTTCGGCAAGGTTTATTCTTCTTACGCCCGTTTCAACATAGGTCGCAAGGAATGTGCTGTTGTACTGAAGTCTTGTTGTGATAAGGATTATTACCGCACATACTATACAGCCGACAATATAAAACGGTATGCGGCTTTTTTCGAGCGAGCCCGAAAGCATATCCTTTACAAGCAGATAAAGCAAACCTGCGGGCAGCATAAAGGCTACATTCTGCAAGGCGCAGAACAAACTGCCTTTAATTGTATCTATTGCGCCTTTTCTTGAAAGGGCAAATCTTCTTTGCAGTTTTTTAATCATCTCTTACGCCTCCTTTGATACTTTCCACTCAACTGACTTGCAATACTCGTTCCACATCTGTGAGAACAGTCCGTCTTTCTCGGAGAGCTCGGAGAACGCACCGCTCTGTTCGAGCTTTCCGTCCTTCATAACAAATATCTTGTCTGCGTTGACTACCGTCGAGAGCCTGTGAGCTATCATAATTACCGTCTTGCCCTTGGCAAGCTCGTTCATAGCCCTCTGCACCTTGACCTCATTGTCGGGGTCGGCATAGGCTGTTGCCTCGTCAAGTATGATTATCGGCGAGTTTTTGAGCATAGCCCTCGCAACGGCAATTCTCTGCGTTTCGCCGCCCGAAAGATATACGCCTTTTGAGCCGATTACGGTATTTATTCCGTCGGGGAATTTTTCTATAATATCCGTACACTGTGCGGCTTTGAGTGCGTCCGTAACCTCTTTTTCGGTTGCGTCATTTTTGCCGAGGCGGACATTGTCGAGAATTGACGCCTTTATAAGCTTGCTGTCCTGGAAAACAAAGGAAACCGTTTCCATAAGCTCGTTTTTGTCAATATCCTTTACATCCGTGCCGCCTATGAGCACCTTACCCGACTTCGGGTCAAAGAACCTTGCGATGATGTTTGCAAGCGTTGTCTTACCGCTGCCCGAGGGACCGACGAACGCCACGGTCTGTCCGTCGCCGATTTTAAGCGACACGCCGTCAACCGCATTTTTAACTCCGTCATATGAAAACTTAACATTTTCAAGCTCAACCGAGCGGTCTGCGGGATGACGGGGATTATCCGATACGGGAAGCTCCTCGCAGCCGAGAACCTCGTCAATTCTCGCAATGGCGTCATTTACTATCATATTGTTTTCGCTCATATACATAAGTCTTGTCATTGTAAGCGAAATAACGGGAGTTACGATTATGTAGAAAAGCATATTGAGCAAAAATTCTCCCGTAACTCCTCCGCGCGAGAACCAAAAGCCCGCAATTATAAGAAATGCGAACACGCTGTTTACAGCAAGAGTGTAAAGCATCATCGGTCCGCGGAGATTAAGCGTGTAATCTGTCGTCCATTTTTCGTAGTTATCGATGGTCGCCTTGAATTTCTTAAATGAGAACACGGTCTGACCGAAGGTCTTTACAACGGGGATACCCCTTACATATTCAACCGCTTCGTTGGACATATCGCTCAGCGAGTTTTGGTATTCCGTCATCTTCTGCTGCATATTTTTGCCCGTCATACCGCTCATACAAATGAAAGCTATAACGACCGGCACAAGGCTCAAAAGACCTATTCTCCAATCGAAAACAAACAATAGAATGAGCATACCGACTATGTTTGCCATAGCACGGTATTTGTCGGGAAGCTGGTGCGCAAGATATGTCTCCGCAGCACCCGAGGTCTCCGAAATAACTCTGCGAAGCTTACCGCTTCCGAATTCTTCAAGCTTTCCCAACGGGAATTTTGATATGTGATTTGTCAGGTCTATCCTGATGTTTGTCGCTATTCTGAACGCTGCGGCGTGCGAGCACATAAGACCCGCTATATACACAAGCACCGTAAGCACCGCAAACAGCACTGCCGTCCAGCCGTACAAGGTTACATTCTGCGCTTCGGAATAATTCGGCGCAACCTCTATAACCTCTTTAAGTATGCGCCAAATATACCAAAACGGCATAAGCGCTAAAAATGCGCTTGCGGCGGACAGGACCCAGGAAAGATATACAAGTGCCTTGCGTGAGCCCGCATATTCAAGCAAGCGGCTTAAATTTGACTGCTTTTTCTCTTCTTTCAAAGAAATTACCTCCTTGTAACGATATACAAAACTGTTATTTGAGTTAGCAACCGCTAACTCTGTGCTAAAAATTAAAGAGCATTACTGCCCCATAATTTTTAACCAGCCCGCAGTGTAAAACGCATTGAGCTCTTCAAGATATTTTTCCGCCTTTTCAAAGCTCATATCGTGGATTACCATCTCAAAACAGGCGTTCATCATTCCCGTGACGAGAATGTGTTCAAGCCGTTCGTCGATATACGGGACCTTGCGGCCGAGACGGCGCAGGGTGTCATAATACCTGTGCGTTGCCTCAACTTCAAGCTCCACCATCTTATCAACCATTCCCGAATATTCCGTTCCGTCGGAATGAAGCAGAATAAGCCTCAGCGCCGATTTATGGGAGTAGGCGTAAACCAAAATTTCTTTCATGCAGTTTCCGCCCGCCTTGCCCATATGCTGCGGTTTTTCAGTGTCGGGGAGCTCATCGAAATCGTTCAATGACCTCTTGTAAGTGTCAAGGACATAATCATATGCCTCTTTGACAAGCGCACCAAACAGCTCTTCCTTGCTGTTGTAATATCCGTAGAACGCTCCGGTGGTAACACCTGCGGTTTTTACGATATTGCGAAGGGACGCCGACTTAAAGCCTTTTTCAGAAAATTCCGCTTCGGCAGCCGACTGTATTTTCTCTAAAGTCGAGTTTTCAGTCAACATCAACACCCCGCAAATCATATAACAGTGTTATATTATACTGTTTTTCAGCAGTTGTCAATAGCTTTTTGCACATTTTATACCTTTTTCCAATCCGAAATCGCCTTGCATATGCGGCGGTCAATGTCAATTCTCGTCTGCTTGCACTCCTGCGGATATTTTTTAGCCGCAACGAACGCAATCTTCACAAACAAATCCGCACCTACTGGAAGCATACATTTTAGCATACTATCGGGGAACACAAAATGCGTTCCGTGTTCGTATACCGCAATTTCGACATCGCAGTCGTGCGGCTTTTCGGACAGCCTTTTTTCCATTCTGCGGATATATTTTGCGGCGTTCCAAAGTGAGTCGTCCTCCGCACCGATTAAAACAAGCTTTCCCTTTATGTTTTCGACCTTTATCATCTCGTCCTCGGGGTGAGGTCTGTCCTTTTCCGAGTCCTCAAACAGCTTTACGGAGGAAAGCATATCGCCCGTGCGCTTGCACTCTTCCTTCATAATCCTGCCGTACTCGGGGTGCTGATACTTAAACGGCATATACGGCAGCGGTTCGCCTCTGTATGTAAACAGCGATTCGTTTTCAATCGGCCACTCTGTATATCCGTCTCTCTTGCCCTGCTCAAAGCCCTGCCAGATGAAATCGCTCGGAGTCATTGCAATGGTAAGCGAAACATCATTAAAATATGAAGCCGCCGTCAGCGCAAGTGTAGCCGTTGTGGACGCGCCCGCAATTCCGACCTTTTTGTTGCCGTGCGATTTAAGATACGCAACTGCGCTCTCAACCCTTTCAAGCGGATAGTTGTGATGGCTGTAATTTTTCTTTCCGGGCGACATTGTAAGCACATTTACGCCCCTTTTATGCAGCCATTTGACCGCCGAACGAGCCATATGGTCCTCGGGGTCGTCGCCGAGCATTGCAATAATTCCGCAGTCGGTTTTCTCGGGGCACTCCCAATAAGCGCCGTAAAAGCCGTCGGTCTCAACATCAAAATGTATTTTATTCATAAATACGCCTCCCGTAATTTATATCAGACTTTTTTACTATGAATTAAAAGTATAGTATAACATCTTTTCTAAAAAATCAAGCCTTATTATTTTACTTTATCTTTACTTTCATTTTACACAAACAAGGTTTCGAAAATCCGCCGAAAGGGATATTCTGTTTTTGTAAACAAAACAAACAAAACGGAGACGGTAAATATGAAAAAAATCACGGTCAGCTTTATATTCACGGTTGCGATATTTATCGCGGGCGAATATTTATATTCACGAAGTGTCGGCAAAATAGGCTTCCCGTCCTTTGCGGGACTTACACTTATTTGGCTTGCGGTCGGAGCTATTCTTTTGGGTGTCTCGGCGGTCATATACAAGAAATCGGAGGCGGAAAAATGAAAGAAAAGGTAACGGCTTTTACAGAAAAGCATGCAGAGCTGTGGAAATTTGTAAAATTCACCTTTACGGGAGCGAGCACCTCGGTTTTAGAGCTCGGCGTATTTATGTTTTTGCAATATGTTGTTTTCAAATCGTTGAATGTTGAGCCCGTAACGGACAACGCGGTGCTCAATTTCCTCGGTATCGAATATAAGGGCTACCTTTATTCCTATGCAATATCGGCGATAATCGGCTATGCCGCGGCATATATAATGAATCGCAAGCTCACCTTTAAGGCGGACGCAAATCCCGTATTTTCAACTGCGGTTTATGCAATAATGGTTGCCTGCACAATAGCGTTCAACACATGGTTCGGAGCGTTTCTCGGAACGCTTATCAATAACAACGGGTTGGATAACGCCCTTGTGCAAGCGCTTACGAAGCTTGTTGTTATGACCGTACCCACACTCTGGACATATCCCCTCAACCGCTTCGTAATACACCGCAAGAAAAAAACTCAACAGGTGTGAAAATTCGCTTGCGTTGACACGAAGACTTGCCGAGTTTATCATATAAGATGACAATTCTTAAAAAGGTATGTGATTAAAATTAACAAAAACAATCCTCTTGCGATAGCGACAGACCTTGACGGAACCTTGCTCTCGAGCAAAAACGAAGTGTCTGCGGAAAATCTCGCCGCAATGCGCCGCCTTAATTCGGCGGGGATAAAAATCATCCTGCTCACGGGCAGAACATTTTACGAAATCCCCGAAATTCTCAGGAAATTCGGCAGTATAGATTATATGATATATTCAAACGGTGCGGCGGCAACCGACGGAAAAAGCACTGTTTTCGGCAACTGTATTTTGCACGAAAAAGCCGTATATTTATTTGAGTTTTTTGAAAAATATGAAACCTTTATTGAAATTTACGCCGACGGAGTTCCTTATGTGAGCAAGGATAAATTCAACGATGAAGCGTTCAATCTGTACCGAATCGACAAGGGTTTTATTCCCGAAATGCACATAAGCAGACGCCCCGTACCCGACCTTTCAAAAATCGTAACCGACCCCTCACGAAAATTTGAAATGTTTGATGTCTTTTTCAAAAACGAATCGAAAAGGCTTGAATGTACAGAACTGCTCAAAAACGACGGAGAGATTAAAGTAACCTCTTCAATGACAAGCAACCTCGAAATATTCGCCTCAGGCTCCGGCAAGGGCAAGGCACTTGAGAGGCTTTGCGAAATTGTCGGCATTCCCATAAACCGAGTTGTCGTTACGGGGGACAGTAAAAACGACATATCCGCATTTCAAACAAACGCAAAAAAATACGCCGTTTCAAACGCCTGTCCGGAGCTGAAGACGCTCGCAGACAAAATCATTTGCTCAAACGACGAAAACATAATGAGTTATCTTGAAAAGGAGATATTGTAACCCATGGGCAATTATATTCATTTCCTGAACACAAACAATTCGGACTGTATCGTTCTTGAAAGCGACGGACATTACGCAATGATTGACGCCGCGGAGGACAACGACTATCCCTCCGACAAGCCGCACCTTAAATGCAAAGGATATGAGGATTATATATTAGACTGGCTTTTTAAGCACTGCGCTGACAAAAGCGGCAGCGTAACGCTTGATTTTGTGCTCGGCACTCATGCTCACTCCGACCACTTAGGCGGCTTTGATACGGTAATAAGCAACCCTAAAATTCAGGTAAAGCGCGCATACTTAAAGCCGTATTCAAACAAAAGCGTTTTCATTTACGAAAGACTGCGTTGGGATAACCGAGAGGTATACGAGCAGATGAAGAATGCCCTTGAAAGCCGTAATGTTCCGATAATCGAAGACTTTGACGGTAAAACGCAAGCACTCGGCAGCCTGAAAATAACATTTTATAACGGCAGCTCAAAAAAGCGGCTTATAAAATACGGAGACAATGTAAACAGCGTTGTCTGCCTTGTTGAAAACGGCAAGCGCAGAGCATTGCTCACGGGTGATTTTACCAACAAAACGCTCGGGGAAATTCCGCTTGCAAACGAGATAGGAAAAATCGACCTGCTAAAGGTAGGGCACCACGGCTACCCGTTTTCATCCTCGCTGTACTTTCTCAAAAAGCTGTCGCCCGAATACAGCGTAATATGCAACAGCTCGAGAAGAGTTTATCCGCACATTATGTTCAAATTGAAAAAGATCATACATTCAACCGTTTTGTGCACGGCAGACAACGACGGCGTGGATTATTGCTTTGACGATAACAGCATAAAATAGGCAGTTTCCATGTATATCCACTTTAATTATCGTATTTTTTCAAAAAACAGACCGTCTCTGTTGCAGTAAAAATAAACTCTCCGAACATCCGATGATTTGAATCTTGCCGAAGCGCTTCCCTCGGGATATGTCTTGACAATCTGAATCCTGTCAGATGACACCGCCGCGATAAAAGATATATAGTGGCTCTTCGTCATTTCGCAGTCGATATTTACAAAGTATTCGTCCTCAACCTTTTCCGCAGAGATTTTATGCCGTTCGTCGGCAGGCTCCGCTTCAAGGGCAACAAGTTCTATTCCGTGGCAGTAAATCGAAGCCTCTCCCATTGCGGTTATCACATTGCCGCACACGGGACAAACATAAAACTTGGTTTTCAGCGCATTTGAAGATATATTTGTATTTTTGACATCGTTACCCGACAGCAGCTGAGCAACCGATATGCAAAAGGTCTCGGCAAGCGGCTGTAAAAGACTTATGTCGGGATACCCCTTTCCCGTTTCCCACTTTGACACCGCCTTATCCGAAACGCACAGTGTCTGTGCCAATTCATTTTGGGTAAGGCCTCTTTTTTCACGAAGCTCTTTTATAAATGCACCCGTAACATATTTATTCATGGTATTTCCTCCTTGTGGATATTCTATCCCGTCTGCGGCGTATATTCAACCTACGCTCGGTAGAGTTAAATGCAAAAGGGCAAACGAAAAGCGCATAACTTACCTATCAAGTAAATTATGCGCTTTGGTTTTATTGTTTCAAAAAACAGATACGGCGTCCTTTAGGATTAAAGTACGGGCATATCGGGGAATATGTCGATAATTCTGCCGATTGTCTGCTTGTCCTGCGGACTCTTTCTCTTAAATCTATTGATTGTTGCGTCATCGGGAGAAGGATAAATATCTCCGCCTATGATGTATGTAACATCAGCGTTAAGAATGGTGCAGATATCAAGGAATGTCGCAAAACCGGGTGCAGACTTGCCTGTCTCAATATTTGACAAATGGTTGTTTGAAATATTGATTTTTGCTGCAAGGTCTTTCTGAGACAAATTCATTTCTCTGCGTACTGTTGCAATTCTTCTTCCAATAGCTCTGAGATCGTGTGTCATATTGATCTACCTCCTTGATGTTTATTTTAGCACTATTCAAAGCCTCTTTACATAAGCGTATAGCGAATTAGTTTGATTATACATTGAATTTTCAAAAATATTGACACTTTATGAACAATTTACATTAAGCAAGACCGCTTTTATTTGACTTTTGAAAGTCCGATTATTTATAAAGTGCTCCGTATGTCCTGCATGCGCTGTAATCGGCAGCCTGTCTGTCTTCCGTGCCGAACGCCGCCCAGCAATGCGGACGGAATATTCTTACCTCTTCAACATTGTGCATATTTACGGGAATTCTGAGCATCGATGCAAGAGTGATAAGCTTGTCGCCCACATGGCCGTAAACCGTTACGCCGTGATTTGCGCCCCAGTTAGCCATTACGCTGTAAACATCCTTGAATGCTCCCTCGCCCGTGATTTTCGGTGCAAACCAGGTTGTCGGCCAGGTTTTATCGGTCCTTTGGTCGATTGTGTTGTGAATTTCGTCGGGCAGGTCAACCGTGTATCCCTCGGCGAGCTGGAGAACAGGTCCTATGCCGTCAACAATGTTTATACGAAGCATTGTAACGGGCATCTGAGCCTTACAGCGGAAGTGTGAGGAGAATCCGCCGCCTCTGAAGTATTCATAATTTGCCCTGCACCAATCGGTCGCCTCAAGGCAAGCGTCTATATCCTTGTCGGTCATTTTCCAGAACGGTTTCATACAACCCTCGCCGTTCTCGTTCTTTGAAGCGCCGCAGCCGTCAAGAGCGGTAGCGCCCGAGTTGATAAGATGTATAAATCCGTCCTTTGCAACACCGTCGGGTCTCTTTCCCGTAACTCTTTCGCAGGCGTCGGGGCTCCAGTATGTACGGACATCGTGGAAGCACGGAGCGGTATCGGAAACAAGAGTTCCCAAAATCATTGACGCACCGTTGAGGGTATCGTTTTCGGTTGCAAACGGAGTGGGCATTTTCTTACCGTTCCAGTTAAAGGTCGAAGCCATAAGAGCCTCTGTAAAGTCTGCGTTAGGAAGCCAGTCCGTCCAGTTTCTCTGTCCCTGGAAGCCGCCCGCAACCGCATTTTTACCGAGAGCCTCTTCGTGCCAGCCCATCTCGTCGAGCTTCTTGTTGCCGAAGAAAATATCATGAACAACCAAGGTCATCTTTGTAATGAATTCCCAATCCTTATCGGGGTCAACGACCTTCGATTTTCTTATAATTTCGGGTAAATCCTTACCTGCGTTTACATCAAAGCCCTCTTTGCAGTTTTTCTTGACCCATTTGATAGCCTTGTCGTACTCGTCATGGTCGTAAATTTCAAGCGTAATTCTGCGGACGATTTCCGTCATATCCACCCATTCGGGGCGTATTCCGAGGTACTCTCTGAAGAAAGAAGCGTTGCAGTAAGAGCCTGCGATACCCATTGCCACGCCGCCGAGGTTAACATAGGACTTGTTTTTCATCCAGCCGACCGATACCGCACATTTTGCAAAACGCAAAATTTTCTCGGCAACATCATCGGGGATTGTTCTGTCGTCCATATCCTGAACATCGTGTCCGTAAATCGAAAATGCGGGCATACCGTTCTGTGCGTAAGCCGCCATAACAGCCGCAAGGTAAACGGCACCGGGTCTTTCCGTTCCGTTGAAGCCCCAAACAGCCTTTATGGTTTTCGGGTTCATATCGTAGGTTTCCATACCGTAGCACCAGCAGGGTGTAACCGTAAGCGTTGCGACTACATTCTCGCCCGAGAACTGCTCCTCGCAAGCCGCCGCCTCTGCGCCGCCGCCGATTGTCGTGTTGCAGACAACGCACTGTACGGGAGTGCCGTCGGGATAGCAAAGATTTTCTTCAATAAGCTTTGCCGCCGAAGTTGCCATACCCATAGTCTGGTTTTCAAGGCTTTCACGGACTCCGCCCCATCTGCCGTCGATAACGGGACGAATACCTATTTTAGGATATTTCATAATTCTTTCTCCTTTATGTTATTTTATAATGTTTTCAAATTTTTCGTATGCCGAGGCGAATTCCTCCGAATTTTCGGGAAGATAGGTTTTCACGCTCTCCGAAGAAGCAAGGATACGCCTGCCCTCTTTCACGCTTTCAATCTCGCCGAGGGCTATAAGCTGCAGCATAATATTTCCGAGTGCCGTAGCCTCCGTCGGTCCTGCCGTCACGGGAATGTTGAGGCTGTCCGCCGTCATCTGACACAGGAAGCTGTCCTTTGTTCCGCCGCCGAGCAGATGGAGCACATCGAATTTCTTTCCCGTGTTATCCTCAAGCTGACCGATTGCAAAGCGATATTTCATCGCAAGGCTTTCATATATACACCTGACAAGCGCGCCGTCCGTTTCGGGCGTGCCCTGACCTGTTTTTTCGCAAAAGCTGCGGATTTTTTCGGGCATATTTTCGGGAGATGCAAACACGGGGTCGTCGGGGTCTATAAAAAAACCGAACGGCTTTTCACGCCTTGCAAGCTGCTCCATATCGTTGTAGGAATAATCCTTGCCGTCTTTTCTGAAATTGCGCCTTATCTCCTGAATAAGCCAAAGACCGCTTATGTTTTTGAGATAATTTATCTTTCCGTTTGCGCCGAGCTCGTTTGAAAGCTCGTCGTTCATACTCTTTTCGGAAAGTATCGGCAAATCGTTTTCACAGCCTATGAGAGACCATGTTCCGCAGGAGAGAAAAGCGGGTGTTTCGCCGTCCGTTTCGGGCATGGCGCACACGGCGCACTGCGTATCGTGCCCCGCAACCTTTATAACCTTTATGCCCTTGTATTCCCCTGCAACGCTTGCGCTTTTCACAATCGGCGGAAGCATTTTTTCATTCTTCCCCGTAAGAGCAAATGCTTCTTTTTGCCAACACACCTTTTCCAAATCAAGCATCTGCGAGGTCGAGGCTATTGTCTGTTCGGCAGACTTTACACCGCACAGCGAATATGCAAACAGGTCAGGCATAAACAGGAACATATCCCCGTCGTTTTCCTCAACGCTCAACTGAAAGAGCGTGTTTATGTTCATTATCTGGTTTCCCGTAAGAGCATACAGCCGCTCGGGAGAAATTTTTTCAAAAAGCCTTTCTGGCGCACCGTTTGTCCTCGTATCACGGTAACAGACGGGCAGCGAAACAAGCTTTCCGTCCCTGTCGATTATTCCGTAATCGACGCCCCATGTGTCAAAGGCAAGCGAATCGACATCTCCCGCCGTATCGACAGCCTTTTTAACCTCCGAGAGAAGATAAGGAAAATTCCAACAGAGCTTTCCGTTCTCCCTGACCAATTCATTGTCAAAGCGGTGTATTTCACGGTAAGTGAGCCTGCCGTTTTCATATTCTCCGAGTATCGCTCTGCCCGTAGACGCGCCGAAATCGAACGCTAATACACGGCTCATGCTTTTACTACTCCTTTTTTGAGAAGGACATTGGCGTAAATTGCCGTCTCGCCTGTGGCGATTATAAGATAAGCCTTTTTCGCCCTCTCATAAAAAGCAAAGCGTTCCGTCATTTCAATGTCGTGGTGTTCGGGCTCGTATTTTGTAAGAATTTTGTCGTATTCCGCCCAAATCGTCGGCGTGGGAGTGTCGTCGCCCTTGACAACCTCCATCAAAGCAACGGGCTTTTCCGTATATGTGTCAAGCGGGATAAGCGACAAAACGGCGCCAAGCATATCCGCTGCGGAATGTCCGTCCGCGCGGACAACAACGGCGTTTTTGCCTATGCTCTCGCTCGGGAAATTGCCGTCTGCAATAACAAGCTCGTCTCCGTGGCCCATTTCGCAAAGAGCCTTGAGAAGCTCGGGGGAAATTATCGGGTTGATACCTTTAAGCATAATCAGTCCTCCTGCTTGTGAAGCATTTCGTCGTCGGGGTTGAATACCTTGTAGCCGGGGTGTCTGCCCGTAATTCTGTAATAGCTTCTTAAATCAATGAGCTTCTGTATGTTCTTTCTGTCAATATCATGGCTTCCGCCGAGGATAACCGCATTTATTGTAATCTTTGCCCAAAGCTCAAGGCTTTCCATTCTGTAAAAGGCGGTGATTACATCGCTTCCGACTGCGAGTGCACCGTGGTTTTCAAGCAGCATAACATCGTGCTCGTCAAGGTAAGGCTCGATAGCGTCGGGAACCTCTGTTGTGGACGGCGTGCCGTAGGGCGTGAGCGGAACTGCGCCGATAGCCGCAACATCCTCAATCATATTGTACATATCCATAGCCTTGTGCGCTACGGCAAAACCCGTTGCTCCCGGAGGATGGGCGTGAATAACGCTGAAAACATCCTCTCTCTTGTCATAACAACGAAGATGCATTTTAATCTCGCTTGACGGACGAAGTCCCTCCGCCGCCTCTAAAACATTGCCCTTTGAGTCGATTCTTATGAGCTTATCGGGTGTAATAAAAGATTTGCTCATTCCCGTGGGCGTTGCCAAAATCGTGCCGTCGTCAAGCTTTGCGCTGACATTTCCGTCGTTTGCCGCAACCCAACCGAGCTGCCACATTTTATGGCAGACATCGCAAATCTGGTCTTTAATAACTTGAATATCCATTTCGCTTTTTCCTTTCCTGCATGTGTCTGTGCACATTACAGGATTATTGTATCATAAATAAAAAACATATTCAACAACTATAATTTTATGTTTACTGTGCACAATTACGGCTTGTTGACAAAGGTGTTTCAACCCCTTATAATTTTAATGTATTTTATTGTGAAAGGCGGCGTGTTATGGGCAAAAAGGGCTTATCCGATCCCGATTTTTTCGGGACTCAAGGAATAACGAAAATCCTGCTTAAAATTGCGCCTCCCGTTATGCTCGCACAACTGATACAGGCACTTTACAACATCGTTGACAGCTTCTTTGTCGGCAGATATTCCGACGAGGCTCTTACGGCGCTGTCGGTTATATATCCCATTCAACTTATAATCATCGCACTCGCCGTCGGCACGGGCGTGGGCGTAAACACATATATGGCACGCAAATTCGCACAGGGCAAGTCAAAGGACGCCGATGATGCGGGCGGCACGGGTATGCTGCTCGGCTTTGTGACATGGGCTGTTTTTGCGCTTATAGCCGTTCTTGTTATGAAGCCGTATGTTATGACCTCGGCGAAGTCGCCCGAGGCGGTTACGGACGCCGTAATTTACGGAAATATAGTCTGCATCGGAAGCATAGGCGTATTTTTGGAGGGAAACTGGACGAAGGTGCTCCAGGCACGGGGCAATATGAAGCTCCCGATGGCGGCGCAAATAATCGGCGCTCTGACAAACATTGTGCTTGACCCGCTTCTGATATTCGGCGTCGGATTTTTACCCGAAATGGGTGTTGCGGGTGCGGCATACGCAACCGTATGCGGTCAGATTATAGCGGCGATAATCACGGGAATAAAGGGCTTCTGCAAGCCGCCCGAGGTAAAAAAGCTTTCCCATTACATAAAAATGATATACCGCTACGGTTATCCGTCAATAATTATGCAGCTGCTGTACACGGTTTATATAGTCGCCCTCAATGTGATACTTGCGGGCTTCTCCGACTCTGCTGTAACGGTGCTCGGACTTTACTACAAGGCACAGTCATTCTTCTTTATTCCGCTGTTCGGGCTTCAAACCTGTATCGTGCCCGTATTAAGCTACAACTACGCAAACAAAAGCTACCGAAGATGCCGTGACATTATGACCTCTTCCTGTCTTATATCGGCAGCGTTTATGGTCGTCGGCATAGTCTGCTTTGTGTTCTTCCCCGAAAGGCTTATGTCAATATTCTCAAAAAGCGAAGAGGTTATGAAAATAGGCTCGGTTGCATTCCCGATAATCGGCGCAAGCTTTTTGCCCGCCGTAATATCGCTTATGATGCCCGTGTTCTTTCAGGCTATCGGCTACGGCGGAACAAGCCTTATACTGTCGCTTACAAGGCAGGTTTTCTGCCTTATCCCGATTTTCCGCATACTTGCCGAATTCGGCTTAAATTACACCTGGTGCGCTTTTCCGATTTCCGAAATAATCGCAGGCGGTATCGGGCTTGCAATTTATTTAAGCGTTCTGAAAAAATGGAAAAAAGAAGTGAAATCGTCATTGACATAAACCCGACTTCAGGTGCTATCATAAGTACATAAACAATTCAAGGAGGAATTACCGTGAGAAAGAATTTCAAGGCTAATCCGTGGTTTTATCCGCTTCCCGTCCTCATTATAGGCACATATGACGAAAACGGAAACGCAGACGCAATGAACGCCGCTTGGGGCGGACTTTACGATTCCGACCTCGTTGAGCTTTGCCTGAGCGAAAGCCACAAAACCACAAAGAACATCAAAAGCAAGGGTGCATTTACCGTAAGCTTTGCCGATGCGGACAATGTAGCCGCAAGCGACTATGTGGGTATTGTTTCGGGCAACAACACACCCGACAAAATGAAAAAATCGGGCTTTACGGTAACAAAGAGCGAATTTGTTGACGCACCCGTTATCAACGAGCTTCCGCTTGCGCTTGAGTGTGAGTTTGTAAAGACCACAAGCGAGGGCAACATCATAGGCAGAATTGTCAACATCAGCGCAGACGAAAAAATACTTGACGAAAACGGCAAGCCCGACCTCGACAAGTTCAGACCCATTTCATATGAGCCCGTACACAACACCTACCGTGTTCTCGGCGAGGTTGTCGGAAAGGCATTTTCCGACGGCGCAAAGCTCAAATAATTTCCCGACACACAAAAATCCGCAGAGAGTTTAATCTCTGCGGATTTTATTATGCACTTTTCGATAATTTCACTCCGGCATATAACAACATTGAGTCTATTACATTCGCCTTTTCGTCTAAAAGCTGCAATTCAATTTTATTTATTCTGTCGAGCTTATTTTTACTAAACTCTATCTGTGCATAAACCGGATAAATATTAAAGTTCGAATTATATCTTTTACAATATTCTTTTACTAAATCGGATTTTTGCCCATATCTTTTATTGTATATATGTATAATTATTTTATCGTTATATAATTCCGGTTGCGACATTTTCGAGTTTAATCCATATTTAATTTCTCTGACTTTCATTCCGTCAATTGTTGTCCCTTCCTTAAAGGCACTTATTATTGCATAAGTATGCTGATGACTGTTTCTGTTATACGCATAATTACTGTAAAAAAGATTGGGGTTTGATTTAGTTATATTCGAAAATTCATAATCATTAGTCAGAATTAAATTAACTATTCTGCGTTTTTGCTCCTCAGTTATTAAATCACTAAGTTCCATTTCAGCCTCCAACAAATTCTATTCTCGTTGCAGAAGTGCTGACATAATTGATTGTATATTTATATTTCTTTCCTATTTCATCTCCCTTAAAACCTCCCACATAACATACTTGATAATCTTTTATCGGAGTACCGTTAGCGTCATATACATATGCGTTAATAGCAAAATTTTCAGCACCCGCACCTGAGGAATTCAACACTTTTTCGTAATCAATATATATATCATAATAACAATCGTCCGGATTTTCATCATGATATACAGCAACGCAATTGTTTATTTTTATTGCTCCCCAGTCCTTACCATATTTGCCATAAATTATGTCATCATAAACAAATTCTATATTAGCTCTTTGCGCTGTAACCGCTTCCGTTTCTAACGGCTCGGTAATAATATCATTATTATTGCCAAATGTTTCGTCATATGAATCGTAAACAGCATTGTTGTAACTGTTGCCATTTGCATTATTTCCTGAATTTTGCGAAAAATAGATTACCAGCCCAAGAATTACTACAACCAAACCTATACCTACAATTATTATTTTTGTCTTTTTACTCATTTTAATTATCCCCTTACCATGTAATATAAAATACTAACTCGATATTCTTCTGTACACCGCCGACATAAGTTGCAAGCCGGCAGTGTAAAGTTGTCGGTCTTTGATTATCTAAATCAGACAGTGGCACTTGAATAGTAATATTTTGATATTCTCCCATTTTTACGGTTGAACTGTCATATTCATATTTAATCGGGACTGATTTATCATAAGTATCGGTTATACTTGCAGTTCCAAATCCTCTTAAAATAACGGTCATTGAACTGTTTAGTTTCATCTCTGTTTTTATGTACAAATAGTTATTTCTTATATATGGGGAGTACAGTTGCCAATCGTCATCTTTAGATTGATAAATATTTTTCCATTCCATTTTTTTCTAAAGAAACATTTATTAAAAA
>CAVFQD010000014.1:17705-34539 GCA_963624605.1 Eshraghiella crossota
GTACTACCGAGTCTCTTGATTCAATGTAATTGTCCTCAACATTTGATACATTCCCCACACTTGATGTACAGCCGTTTGAAAGCAAAGCAAAAGAAACAATAACAGCAATTATTATCGTTATACTTTTCAAGTTTGCCTTTTTTCTTTTATTAACACCGCTATCCCGCATCTAAACACTCCCCTTTAATTGCTATTGCCCGTTAAATGACAATACTATTATAGCCCGTTTATGGGTAATTGTCAATATACATATGATATTTTACAATCGATTACAGGAAGTGGTAATGTGATTGTTTTTGATAATCTATGGAAAACAATGAAAAGCAAGGGCGTTTCTCAATACAAATTGATAAAGGAATTTGGTATAAGCACCGGTCAACTTGATAGATTGAGAAAAAATGAAAATGTAAATGTTTATACGCTAAATACTCTGTGTTCTATTTTAGATTGCAACATTGAAGACATTGCCACATATGTTAAGGATGAAAGCAACGAGCAACATGTTGAAAACAAGCTATAATAAAAAGCACCGCAGGTCTGATTTATAACAGACTTGCGGTGCTTTTATATTAAAAGAACTAACAATTAAAATTTTTGCTTTTATAAATTTAACATATAAAAACCTTTTATTCCTCGATATGCTCCTGTCCCTGAGCGATTATCGTACGGACATGCTCGTCGGCAAGCGAATAGAACACCGACTTGCCCTCACGGCGCGCCTTGACAAGCTTGTTCTGCTTTAATATTTTAAGCTGATGCGAGATAGCCGACTGGTTCATATTCAGTGCCGAAGCCAAATCGCACACGCAGACCTCCGCCTCAAAGAGAACATAAAGTATGCGTATCCTTGTCGAGTCGCCGAACACCTTGAACAGCTCTGCGAGATTATAGAGCTCAACCTCGTCGGGCATCTCGTCGATTACCTTTTTAAGCACCGAACCGTGAACCTCGTTTACCTCACAGCAGTCTAATTCTTTCTCCATCGTTTTTACCTCTTTCAATTACAGTTTTTTAACCATCAGCGCACGGATTGCGTTCAATACGGCAATTACCATTACTCCGACATCTGCAAAGATTGCCGCCCACATATTCGCAATACCCAAAGCGCCTAATACAAGGCACACAAGCTTTACGCCAAGCGCAAATGTGATGTTTTCATATACAATTCTAAGGCATTTTCTTGAAATTTTGATAGCCTTTGCGATTTTAAGCGGGTCGTCGTCCATAAGGACTATATCCGCCGCCTCGATAGCCGCGTCCGAGCCCATTGCGCCCATTGCGATCCCTATATCGGCTCTTGAGAGCACGGGAGCGTCGTTTATGCCGTCGCCGACAAACGCAAGCTTTTCCTTTTCGCCCTTTTTCGACAAAATCTCCTCAACCTTTGAGACCTTGTCGGCAGGCAACAGCTCGCTGTAAACCTCGTCAATTCCAAGCTCTTCGGCAACCTGATTTGCAACATCGGAAGCGTCGCCCGTAAGCATAACCGTCTTTTTGACGCCTGCCTTTTTAAGCTCTGAAATAGCCTGCTTTGAAGTGGGCTTTACGACATCCGAAATCAGGATATGTCCCGCATACTTTCCGTCAACGGCAATATGCACCTTTGTGCCGACTTCTTTGCACTCGGTATATTTTATTCCGAGCTTATCCATAAGCTTTCCGTTGCCTGCGGCAACCTCTTTTCCGTCAACCCTTGCGATAACGCCGTGGCCCGAAATCTCCTTGACATCGGAAACCCTCTGCTTGTCGATTTCCCGTCCGTATGCCGCCTGCAAGCTCTTGCTTATCGGGTGCGTGGAGTAGCTCTCGGCACAAGCCGCAAGCTCAATTAGATGATTTTTGTCTATTGTGTTATCGTGAACTCCGACAACCTCGAAAACGCCCTTTGTCATAGTGCCCGTTTTGTCGAAAAGGACATATTTTGTCTTTGAAAGCGTCTCAAGATAGTTAGAGCCCTTGACAAGCACGCCTGCGTTGCTCGCTCCGCCTATTCCCGCAAAGAAGCTCAGCGGCACGCTGATTACAACGGCGCACGGGCAGCTTATTACAAGGAAGGTAAGCGCTCTGTAAACCCAAGTGCCGAACGATGCGGCATTGCCAGCAATAAGATTTATAATCGGCGGTATGAGCGCGAGCGCCAGTGCGCTGAAGCATACCGTAGGCGTATAGTAGCGTGCGAATTTTGAAATGAAATTCTCCGAACGGGATTTCTTCGAAGTTGCGTTTTCAACAAGGTCAAGTATTTTTGAAACTGTTGACTCACCGAACTCTTTTGTGGTTTTGACCTTTATAACGCCCGAAAGGTTTATACAGCCGCTGACAATTTCGTCGCCTGCTTTAACCTCTCTCGGAACGCTCTCGCCCGTGAGCGCGCTTGTGTTAAGTGAGGAAGCACCTTCGGTTACAACGCCGTCTATCGGTACCTTTTCGCCGGGAGTTACAACGATTATCGAGCCTATCTCAACCTCGTCGGGGTCAACCTGCTTCAATTCGCCGTTTTCCTCAATGTTCGCATAGTCGGGCCTTATGTCCATAAGCTCCGATATGTTTCTGCGGCTCTTTCCTACGGCATAGCTCTGGAAAAGCTCGCCTATCTGATAAAAAAGCATAACCGAAACGCCCTCGGTATAGTCGCCCAACGCTATTGCTCCGACTGTTGCGACCGCCATAAGGAAGTTTTCGTCAAACACCTGCTTGTTCTTAATGCCCATAAGAGCCTTTTTAAGAATATCGTAGCCGATAACGAAATACGGCACCATATAAAGCGCAAATTCAAGATAGCTGTTAAGCGTAACAAATTTACCGAGTATTTTAAGCGCAATAATAAGTATAGCCGAAACTATAATTCTTATCAATACTTTTTTCTGCTTCTTAGTCATCGTTCTCTCTCCGTTTCAAAAAGCGCAACCGAAACGATTGCGCCCTAAATGTCAGATGTAAATTTCGCAGTCGTCCTCGACCCTTTTACAGTTTTTAAGGACATCCTTCATAACAACCTTGGCGTCCGCACCCTCGTCAAACTCAACATTCATTTTAAGCATCATAAAGTTTACCGTTGCATCCTTAACTCCGTCGGTCTTTTTTGCGGCTTCCTCCATTTTGTTGGCGCAGTTGGCGCAATCAACATCGATTTTGTAAGATTTTTTCATAGCTTTACTCCGTTCTGACGCTCGGCGTCGTGTTGTTTATTGTAAGCGGTGTTTCCGCTTTTTCGTATTATCATATGAACATCTGTTCATATATTGATTTGATTATATCACACATATATTATATGTCAAGCGTTTATTAAAAATTTTTCATAATTTTTTTGAAAACCCGTCAATCTTATGTTACAATAGCTGTGAGGTGATACAAATGGTACACTTGGGAAACGATTGGGACGAAATACTAAAAGATGAATTTGACAAGCCCTATTACAGAAAATTAAGGCTTTTTCTTAAAGAAGAATATCAAAACCACACGGTATATCCGCCGATGAACGACATTTTCAACGCACTGTGCTGCACCTCGTTTGCGGACACAAAGGCGGTTATTATCGGTCAGGACCCCTACCACGGAGCGGGTCAGGCGCACGGTATGTGCTTTTCGGTAAAAAAAGGCACTCCTCCGCCGCCGTCTCTTCAGAATATTTTTAAGGAAATACATTCCGACCTCGGCATTGATATGAATGTCGGGCACGGCGAGCTTACCTCATGGGCAAAGCAGGGCGTTCTGCTTCTCAACACCGTGCTGACAGTCCGTGAGGGTATGGCAAACAGCCATAAGGATATGGGCTGGGAAATATTCACCGACAGGGTAATTTCCGAACTCAACAACAAGCAAACACCCGTTGTGTTTTTGCTTTGGGGCGCACATGCAAGGAAAAAGGCGGCGGTTATCACAAACCCCATTCATTATAAGCTCACCGCGGCGCACCCGAGCCCTTTATCGGCTTACAACGGTTTTTTCGGCTGCAAACATTTCTCAAAAGCAAACGAATTGCTGACAGCCTCGGGTCAGACCCCGATTGACTGGAGTCTCAAGTGAAATTTCGACAAAGTTTTTATATTGCTATTGATTTTTAATCTTTGTTATTTTATAATATCAAGTGTCGCACTTCGAATCGATTGCGTAATCGCTTCGGGGTGCTTTTGTATGATATTTTCAATCCGTAAACAGGGGGCAGAACAGTGAAAACAGGGTTTGACAACGACAAATACCTTAAAACTCAATCCGAGCATATAAGGCAGAGGATAAACGAATTCGGCGGCAAGCTTTATCTTGAATTCGGCGGAAAAATATTCGACGACTTCCACGCTTCAAGAGTTCTTCCGGGCTTTTTACCCGACAGCAAAATGAAAATGCTGCTTGAATTAAAGGACGAGGCTGAAATGCTTATCGCCATCAACGCAAACGACATTGAAAAGAACAAGATAAGAGGCGACATAGGCATAACCTATGACCTTGATGTTTTAAGGCTTATCGATATATACAGGAACTTCGGTCTGCTTGTAAGCGGCGTTGTAATGACGCAGTTCAACAATCAGCCGTCGGCAGTGGCTTTTCAGCAAAGGCTTACGGAGCTCGGCGTAAAGGTTTACCGCCATTACAGCATTGAAAACTATCCGCAGGATGTTCAGCTCATAGTCAGCGACGACGGATACGGAAAGAATGAATTTGTCGAAACTACCCGTTCGCTTGTCGTCGTTACCGCACCGGGTCCCGGAAGCGGAAAAATGGCGGTTTGTCTGTCCCAGCTCTATCACGAGCACAAGCACGGAGTCCGTGCGGGCTATGCGAAGTTTGAGACATTCCCCATATGGAATCTGCCGCTCAAGCACCCCGTAAACCTCGCTTACGAGGCGGCTACAACGGATTTGAACGATGTAAATATGATTGACCCGTTCCACCTTGAAGCGTACGGCGTCACAACGGTAAACTATAACAGGGATATTGAAATTTTCCCCGTCCTCAACGCTATTTTCGAGCGCATTTTCGGTGTTTCGCCGTATAAATCCCCCACGGATATGGGCGTCAATATGGCGGGCAACTGCATAATCGACGACGAGGTGGTAAGGGAGGCGTCAAAGCAGGAGGTTATCAGAAGATATTACAAGGCTCTTGTCGACAAAAAGAACGGTGCGAATGTCACAAACGAAATCCGCAATCTTGAGCTTATTATGAAGCAGCTTGAAATTGTTCCCGAGTACAGAAAGTGCGTTTTGCCCGCAGTTGAGCTCTGTGACAGAACAGGCGAGCCTGCGGCGGCAATCGAGCTTGACAACGGAAAGATAATCACGGGCAAGACCTCCGACCTTTTGGGCGCTTCGTCGGCAATGCTCCTCAACGCACTTAAAGAGATAGCTCATATCAACGATGATATTGACCTTATCTCCCCGAAGGTTATCGAGCCTATACAGGATTTGAAGGTAAACCATCTCGGCAACAAAAACCCGAGACTTCACACGGATGAAATCCTGCTTGCGCTTTCGATTTCAGCCGCAACCAACCCGACTGCGGAAATGGCAATGAAGGCGCTTGAAAAGCTTAACGGCTGTCAGATGCATTCAACAGTTATACTCTCCGAGGTTGACCTGCACACGCTTAAAAAGCTCGGTGTAAATGTTACCTGCGAACCTTACAGACAGTCAAAAACACTTTTCCACAAATAAATGAAACAATATATTCGCCGCAGTTTTTTCGTGAGATTAAACTGCGGCGATATTTTATATGAAATTTTCCGACAGCGTAGGTACAGCCCTTGCGGCTGTCCGATATAGGTTCCCTTTATCCGCCACCGGCGGCGGTCGCATATGTTGCCAGTCAGAGGAAGGCTTAGTCCTGCAAGCGTTGTGGTTTGTATATCATCGTAGGGCAGGGGCTTGCTCCTGCCGAGGAAATTCGCGTGTAAATTAAAACTATCGGATAATCGTGAAATTGGAAATTCATTCCGCTCCATCTTAGAGGGAACTGTCAAACGAAAAGCGTTTGACTGAGGGGGTAAAAAACACACTGAAAAAGTCAGCACAAACTAAATGTTATAATCAAATTAAATATCATCCCGTAGGGATAGGGCTCGCCCCTGTCCGAATTTAGTATATTCCACCTCGGACAGCCGCAAGGGCTGTCCCTACGGGGTATAGTGGTTTGTTTTCAATTCCATATCAGCCGTAAATTATGATAAAGCACAACAATTAGGGGCAGAAGCACCCCGCCATACGCTGTCGGTAAATCTGAAATCACCAAATAAGTTCCGCTCCATCTACGAAGAAAAAGCAACCCCCACAGATATGCTGATGCATATCTGTGGGGGTTAACGCATTATTGTGCAAAAAGATGTTATTTTGAAGCAAAGCTGCCTTATTAACGCTCAACCTTTGCAAGGCGTTAATTTATTGTATTCTGTCAGTTCATCTCAAGCTCCCTATATTGAAAAAAACGAGTATATACAGCATACAGACATCAGTCGTCATAACCGTTGGGATTTTTTGACTGCCAATTCCACGAATCACGGCACATATCGTCAATATCCCTATTTGCTTCCCAACCGAGAACCTCTTTTGCCTTTGTCGGGTCGGAATAGCAGACCGCAAGGTCGCCGGGGCGTCTCGGAGCAATCTTGTAGGGAAGCTCCTTGCCGTAAGCCTTGCTGAACGCCTTGACTATGTCAAGCACGCTGTAACCCTTGCCCGTTCCGAGGTTGAATATCTGAACGCCCTTGTTGCCCTCAAGAATGTTTTTAACCGCCTTGACATGACCGTCTGCGAGGTCAACAACATGGATATAATCCCTGACTCCCGTTCCGTCGGGCGTGTCATAGTCGTCGCCGTAAACATTGAGATACGGACGCTTGCCGATTGCAACCTGTGTGATATACGGCATAAGATTGTTCGGTATTCCGTTCGGATTTTCGCCTATTCTGCCGCTCTCGTGTGCGCCGATTGGGTTGAAATAACGCAGAAGCGTAACATTCCACTCGTTGTCCGACTTGTAAATATCCTCAAGGATAATCTCAATCATATACTTTGTGGTGCCGTAGGGATTTGTGGTGCCGCCAGTTTTCATTGTCTCTTTAAGCGGAGAAGCATTGTTCATTCCGTAAACCGTTGCGGAAGAACTGAAAACAATATTCTTGCAGCCGTTATTTCTCATAACATCGCAAAGCTTCAGCGTACCGCCGATATTGTTGTCATAGTATTCAATCGGTTTTTGGCAGGACTCGCCGACCGCTTTAAGACCTGCGAAGTGGATTACCGCATCAATCTTATTCTCTTTGAAAATTTTGTCCATACCCTCCGAGTCTCTGACATCGCAGTTATAGGACTTAAAGTCCTTACCCGTGAGTTCCTTGACTCTTTCAAGCGCCTTGGGGCTTGCGTTATAGTAGTTATCGACAACAACTATTTCGTATCCCGCATTGAGAAGCTCAACACAAGTGTGAGAACCGATAAATCCGGCTCCGCCCGTAACAAGAATTGCCATAATTAGGTGCCTCCGTTTATGTAAAATTGTTTTTATCAGTTAAGAAATGTTCCGGGGAAATATTTGTCGAGTATTTCATCAAACTTTGAACCCGAAACCGCCATACTGTCAGCTCCGAGCTGGCTCATACCCACGCCGTAGCCGTCGCCGAAGGTCGTGATTGTGTATGTTCCGCTCGTCGCGTCATACGAAAGGCTGAAGCAGGGCGATGAAAGCTCCTTGTTTTTCATTATATCATAGATGAATGTAACGCCAGAAACCTCTTTGTTGCCGACGGTTATCTTCTCGACATAGCCCGTGCCCGTGCTTACCGCAGTGTCGTGAGCGCCGATTGAAAGCCATGTTGAAATATCGTCAGAAAACTCAATTGACGAGTCAAATGCCAAAGCACCTGCCTTGATTTCGTCTGCCGTGAGAAGAACTTCCTTTTTATATCCGTCTCTCTGCTTGTCGGACGCACTCGCAACACTCTTGAGATAAGTAAAGCTGTTGCCGAAAACGGTCGAAGCGTTAGCGGTTTTGCCTGCCGACATTCTGCAATACGGTGTAAACGCAACCTGATCGTTAAATGTAAGATAACGGCCGAACACCTCATTTACGGCGTCATATGCTTCCTGCGTGTAGCTGTCGGCAATGGTAAGGTTGCTTATTCTCCAGTTTGTATTCCTGTATTTGAGATAGGTATATGTGATTACCGCCTGAGCCTTCAAGGTTTCGGCATTGAAGCTGCTGTCGGTCTCCGCCGTGATTATTCTCGCAATTGCTTCCTTTGCCTCAATTTCCTGTCCGTTTACCGTAATTACGCTCGGAACGGCGTTCGGGTCCTGTGCAGCAGCTTGCGTCTGCGGCTCGGTTGCCGTGATTGCGCCTGCTGTGGTCTCAACGGGAACGGTGGTGGGCTCTTCGTTTGTTATGCCGTTTACAAGCTCAAAACGCATAAGCTTTGACAAAGACATAGTTTCGGTATTAACCGGTGCCTCGGTTGTTGTCTCTGGTGCCTGCGTCTCAACGGGAACGGTGGTCTCTGGCTCTTTTTGAGCGTTCTTCTGCTTTACAAAATAAACCGCAGCAACCGTGACAGCCGCAACAAGCAGAAGGGCAACAACGGAAATTATTGCCGCCTTTGATTTCTTGCCGAGCTTTTTGTCTGCCTTGGGTGCTTCATCCTGCGCTATCTCGATTCCCACCGAGTTATTGCCCATCGCCTTTTCTCCGATAAGCGCCAACAGCTCCTCCGTTGCAATTTTGATAAAGTGAGCGTCATCCTCGCCATCCTCCTTATAGAGCTTTCTGACGAGAGCAGACTTGTCCGTTGCAACAGATATGCAGATATAATCGCAACCGTCATTGGTTGTAAAGATGTCGGAAATGCATGCGCCGAGAGTTGCGCTTGAAAGGTCTTTTGCCGAACGCGCCATCTGCGCGGTATAATCTGTTACATTGTAGTCGCCTCTGTCCTCAATATGAGGCGTAAAGGTGAAATATTCCTCAAAATCGTCAAGTCCCGCCGCAAACTCACGCAGGACCGTAGCGTTTGTGTTTCCGTTTACCGCAATTTTAATGCCGGACTCTTTAAGAATGTTGAGAGTATGCGCAGCAATATTCTTTTCCTGCTCGCTTACCTCTTCAGTCTCATCTGGAACAGGCTCTTCCTTTGCCGCGGGCACAGCTGGAGTCTCAGCTTCGGTTACCTGATTGAGGCGTCCTCCGTTTGTGATGTATGGAACAAGTCCTCTTTTGAGAACAGAATCCAGCCTGTGCTCATCAAATGGTATCATCACAATTGTCTGCATGCCCTTTTTGACCGCAAAGCCCGAATTCACGCCGTCAATTGACACAAATACGGTTGCGCCTACAGGCATAGCCGCATTTTTCTGCTTTGCGGCATCGTCAATATCGAGCTCCGCAAGCTTTTTAAGCACAGTCTCACTTTGCTCTTTTTCAAGCGAAAGAGCGGTCATAAGCTTTAATTTTGTTGAATTGTAAATGCCGGACTCAACAGCAATTACAATAAAATCGCTGCTCTTGATAGCCTTTGAAAGACCGCCGAACATCTCCTTGAGTGAAGTGTACTCATCAAAAGAAATATCGCTGTCCGCAAAGCCGTTAAGACTGCCGATCACCTTAATCTGCATCTTAACCGAAGCGTCTGCCGCGTTGCGATACAATGAAAACAACTTCATTTCCATCTCTTTATTACCACCTTAATTAAAATTACTTATCAGTTATCGGGATACCAATTTGTCGAACCGCTGTACGGGTTTGACTGTCCCTTTTGATCATACCATATCTGCGGATAACGGGGATTGCCGTTCGTTACGGCATATGTCGTGTCAACATCCGCCGTCTCTCCCGTCCTTAAAAGTCTGCCGACTACCACAAGTCTTGCGTCGGTAAACTCATATGTGCAGGTTGAAAGAGTGATAAGCTTATCCGCCGAGTTTATGTCAACGCCCGTCGTATAGAGCTTTCTCTCGTCAAGTGCTTTGATGTAGCTGTCAAAATTCTCCGTACTGCCGAACGATGTGACGGTGTAATTGAAAATATAGCCGTTATCATCCTGCTCCCTGCTGTTCGTGATAAACACGGCATAGACCTTGAACTTGTATGATTTATAAAGCGTATCGTAATTGATAATCGGCGACTCCAGGAAGCCGTCAAGCGTTTTGTACTTGCTCAGCTCAGCAAACACAAGTCCGTCGCTCATATGGTGTCCGTAAATTATAGTGTTTTGGTTAAGATACTTCGGGTCATTCCTGTAATCCAAAAACGGACATCCGTATCTGCTGTAATTTCCGTAGAAATCCTTTTTTAGGTAATCGGAATTGTTGGACGACTGAACGACCTGAACATCAATACCCGAATTCGGAACGCTTATCCAGCCGACAAGCTGCTGATTGAGCGCATACAGATACGCATATTTTGCCATCATTCCCTCGGGGGTTTCGACATCGGGATATTTCGCCTTAAATTCCTCCCAAAGCTTTGCCTCTTCCTCCTCATTGGCGGTGTCGACAATCTGGCTTGAAATGCCGCTCTGCTGTTTTTCCGTCTCGTTGCCCTGAACATAAATAACGGCAAACGCAACCGCACAGCCTATAAGCACAACAACAGAGAGATTTGCGACAAGCTTTCTTATAAATTCGGGCTTCTTGTCCTGCTTATTCGGAAAGGTTTTTCTGAAAAAGTCCCTGAACATCTCGTTAAAGGTCTTGGGTCTTGCCTTTTTCTCGGTAGGCTCAACCTTTTCAAGTCCCTTCAATTCTCCCGAGCTCTCTTCGCTCCTGTCCGTCTGGAACGGGTTTTCAACATCGACAAAATGCTGTTCTCCGCCGTATTTCACACGCCTTGTTGTCTTTTCGTCAAAAGCTTCCGAATTTTCAATATTCTTCGCTATCTCGGCATAAACATCTTCGGAAACCTCGGGTGTGGGAAGATCATCATACGCTTCCGGTTGGTTTTCTTCGGGAGCATTCAGCTCTTCGCTTTTGTCAAACTCGTTTTCTTTCATCAATATTCAACTCCTTCGGGGAACCATCTTTCGGCATAGGCGTAAGGGTTTGAGAGCCCGTGTGCGTCATACCAAATCTGCGGATAACGGGGATTGTCATTCTTGACGGTCTTTGAAACATCCACGGTTTCGCTCTCGCCGTCCCTGACAAGCCTTGCGATTACGACAAATCTTGCATTCGTCTCGCCGTTACCCTTTATATCCATATCTCTCGTACAGGTTGAGAGAGTAAGAATTTTGTCGGTTTTTTTGACATCGACATTTGTAAAATAGAGCGAACGCATTTTGACCTCGTCCATAAACTCTTCAAAATTGTCGTCTGTCATAAACGGATATATGTAATTGAAGGTATAGCCGTTATCGTCATCATCGTCGGCATTCGTCAGAAATACCGCGACGACCTTCCATTTATGCTTTTCATAAATCGTATCAAACTGAATTACGGG
Source organism: Eshraghiella crossota (assembly GCA_963624605.1). Lineage (GTDB taxonomy): Bacteria > Bacillota > Clostridia > Oscillospirales > Acutalibacteraceae > Fimenecus. The sequence continues at coordinate 29,124 of CAVFQD010000014.1, forward strand.
CGAAGTTTTATAGAATTCAATATCCTTGTACTTTTCAAGGTCGGCAAACATTGTTGAGTCAAGGTAATTATGACCGTACAAAATCGTATTCTTACAAAGAGGCTGTGCGTGGTCGCGGTAGTCCATAAATATCGTGCCGCGCTTCTGATACTCTCCGTAAAAGCTCTTTCTCAAATAGTATTCGTTATTTTTGCCCTGAACGACCGGATGGTTTATCGAGGTGTTCGGCACAACTATCCAGCCTACAAGGTCGTTGTTGGCATTATAGGCACTGCGGTATTTTTCAAGTATACCGTCGTCGCCGTATTCCTTGGTTTCCTCAACAGAGTCTGTAACAAGCCCCGCAATGTCCTCGTTCTGCTTTTTGTTGTACTCGACATCATAAACGGTCTTGAGAATAACCCCCAAGGATATAAGGAACACGATAATCGCAATAACCATTATCACCTTATCGACTGTTCGCATTTTCTTTTTCTTGCTCTTGGGGACTGCCGTAGATTTCGCATTGTCGGCGTCCGCACTGTCGTTCGCTTCGCCCTCCGACTGCGGTTTTTCGTCCTGATAGGGGTTTTGAGCTACCCTCATACCGTCCTCGTAGGCATAGCGAGACTCCCCGTCGTCGGCATTCTGCGATGAGCTTACATCAACATTTTTCTGTTTTTCCCTGTCAAATTCTTCGCTCATTTCAAATACTCCAATACTGTTTCAAGCGCCGTATCGGCTGATTTATTTCTGTTGTTTTCCCTGACGTTGTCGGAAAAATTATTTAGACACTTTTTAACTATCGTTGCTTTGCCGTCCGAAAAAGCGATATAAACAAGTCCCACAGGCTTATCCGTACCGTCCGAAGAAGGACCTGCAATGCCCGTAACGGCAACCGCAATATCCGCTCGGGTAAGTGCCAACACGCCGCTTACCATTTCCCTTGCGCACTCCTCGCTGACCGCTCCGAATTTTTCAAGCGTTTGTGTTTTAACACCGAGGATTTCGTGCTTAATGCGGTTCGAGTAGCTGACAACTCCGCATTCAAATACGGAGGACGAGCCCGAAACATCGGTTATGCGCTTTGCGATAAGTCCGCCCGTGCAAGACTCGGCGCAGGTAAATGTTAAATTCTTTTCCTTGAGCAGTTTTACAACTTTTTCTTCAAGCTTCATCTTATATCCGAAATAACCTCAAATCTTGCGGTGTCAACCGCTTCTTTAACAAGTGCGTCTATGTCGAATACCTTTTCCGCCTCTTCAAGCATCTGAACCGTGGGTCTTGTCCTCGGGTGCTTGGGGGTAAATACCGTACAGCAGTCCTCAAACGGCTTTATTGAGATATCAAAGGTGTCGATTTTTCTTGAAATCGAAATAATTTCTTCCTTATCCATTGCAATTACGGGACGGAAAACGGGCATATCCGAAACCGCGTCAGTGCAGGCAAGAGCCGACATGGTCTGGCTTGCCACCTGCCCTATGCTCTCGCCCGTTACAAGTGCCTGACAGTCGTTTTTCTTTGCGATTTCATTTGAAATACGCATCATAAACCGCCTCATAACAAGGGTAAAGAGCTCCTCGGGGCAGTTGTCTCTTATCTGCTCCTGTATTTTTGTAAAACCAACTGTGTAAAGACCTATGTCTCCGCTGTATCTCGAAACGCGGCGCAAAAGGTCGTGAACCTTCATCTCTGCCTGAGGAGAGGTGTACGGGGGCGACGCAAAATGCACTGCGTCAAGCACAACGCCTCGTTTTGAGACCATCCATGCCGCAACGGGGCTGTCTATTCCGCCGGAAATGAGCACTGCGGCTTTTCCGCCCGTTCCGACAGGCATACCGCCTGCGCCCTTTATCTGATTTCCTCTGATGAACGCATGGTTGTCCCTTACCTCGACCGTAACCGTAAGCTCGGGATTGTGAACATCAACCGTAAGATGCGGAAACTTTTCAAGTATAGCGCCGCCGACCTCCCTGCTTATCTCGGGAGAGGTAAGCGGAAAGCTCTTGTCGCTTCGTTTTGCCTCAACCTTGAAGGTATCGACATTTTCAAGCTGCTCGGCAAGATATTCGGGAGCAACCGCAATAATTTCATCGATATTTTTTTCTACCGCCGCCGCTCTCTGGAAGCCTGCTATTCCGAAAATCCTTGAAATTCTGTTTATAGCCTCCTCCATATCAAAATCGTCGCAAAGCGGCTCGATATTCATAGTCGATTGCAGACAGGTAACCTTAAATTTCCCCAAGCCGTGCAAACGCCTTTTTATGTTTTTTGCAAGCACCGACTCAAAGGATGACCTGTTAAGTCCTTTAAGCGCAAGCTCGCCGTTTTTGATAAGTATAATCTCTTTCATTTTCTCTTCCTTTATTTCTTTGAAAGCTCTTCAAGGCAGGAATTTATCGCCGATAGAGCATAATCGATTTCTTCCTTTGTTGTCTCGTAGCACATACTGAGCCTTATCGCACTGTCAATGCGCTCAGGGGGCAGTCCCATAGACACAAGCACATCGCTCCTGTGTCCCTTTGAGCAAGCCGAGCCCGCCGAAACATACACGCCCTTTGGCGAAAGGTAATTCACCGACACCTGCGACGGTATTCCCCGAAGCGAAACATTGATTATATAAGGCAACGCATTCTCGGGAGAATTGATCGTAACGCCGTCGATTTTTTCAAGACCGTTTTTGAAATAAGCGTTAAGCTCGGAAACGGTTTTAAGCCTGCCCTCAATGTCCGCAAGCTCGCCGACCGCCGCCGCAAAAGCCGAAATGTTGGGCATTGCCTGCGTGCCAGAGCAGATGTTGTTTTCCTGCCCTCCGCCGAGAACATACGGTTTTATCCGAACGCCGTTTGCTATGTACAGCGCTCCGCTTCCCTTTAAGGCGTGAACCTTGTGAGCACTCATACTCATAAGGTCAATTCCGCACCTTTCGGGCTTGACGGGCAGCTTCATATATCCCTGAACGCAATCGACATGCAAAAGTGCCGAAGACTTTTTCCTTTTGATTATCCTCTTTATCTTGTCGAAAGGCAGCACTGCTCCTATCTCGTTGTTAACCGCCATAAGGCTTACGAGCACGGTCTTTTCGTCAACGGCGTTTTGAAACGCTTCTTCCGAGATGTTACCGCTCGCATCGGGCATAATCCGCACGACCTCAAAGCCGCTCTGTTCAAGCTTATCCATACACCTCGCAACGCTCGGATGCTCATACGCCGTGGTAACGATTTTGTTGCCCTTGCGCTTCATAAGCTCCGCCGCACCGAATATCGCCGTGTTGTTTGCCACGGTTCCGCTCGGAGTAAAAAATATCCTTGACGGGTCAACGCCTATGCTATTTGCGATAACGCCCCTCGACTGCTCGAGAAGCTGCAATGCGTCATAGCCTTTTTTGTGGAGAGACGACGGATTTCCGAAGTCGTTTTCCATTGTTCTCAAAGCCGCTTCGCAAGCCTTTTTACAGGGCTTTGTCGTTGCGCTGTTATCAAGATAAACTTCCAAAAACCATTCTCCTCCAAATTACACTATACTGAGTTTATATTATACACCATCCGTCTATGTTTGGCAAACAAATAAATAAAATGTTTTATGTATATTTATAAAAAATTTACAAAATATATTCGGGAGGTGAAGAATTTGGAAAAGCAGGTATCTCGAAGAGGAAAAATAAGGGTAAGGCTGTATATTTCGGTGCTTATTTTGGCGTTGTTTTCGGGTCTTGTAATCAACGCTCATAAAGCGTCGGAGCTCTCCCGCAGGTTAAACGCCGATTCCGAGCGTTCGCTCGCTGCGCTTGAAGCTTGTATGTCTTCTATCAACACAAATCTCACTAAAGGACTTTACGCAAACACAACGCCCATGTTGAGTTTAATGGCAATTTCGCTGACCAGAGACGCATCAAGCGCAAAAAATTCGCTTTCGGCTCTGCCGCTTTCGGACACACAGCTTGACAATATGCTGAAATTCCTCTCACAGGTAGGCTCGTTCGTTTCAACCCTTGACCGTAAGCTGTCGCTAGGCGAGAGCATTACGAACGAAGAACGGGAGGAGCTAAAACAGCTTATCGACATTTCGCAAAAGCTTTTATCCGAGCTTGACGGAATAACGCAGGGCGTAGAGGACGGAAGCGTAAGCTTTGAACAGGCAGGCAATACCCTTGAAGCGAAAGCGAACGCAACAACGCTTATTGATTCCGCTTTGGGTGATGCGGAGCAGACGCTCACGGACTATCCGACGCTTATATACGACGGTCCGTTTTCCGATCACATTTTGAACCAAAGCCCGAAAACGCTTGAAGGCAAAGCCGATATTTCAAAGGACGAGGCACAGGCGATTGCCGCCAATTTTATCGGAACGGACAAAGAAAGCCTGCGTTTTGACGGCGAAGTAAGCGGTACGGCAGAGGCGTACAATTTCTCCGTTAACTCAATAAACATCAGCGTTTGCAAAAAGGGCGGAGCGGTGCTTTATCTGCTCGGCTCGTCAAATGCGGGAGAGAGCGTTCTTACCTGCGAGCAGGCTATTGAGAGCGCACACAATTTTCTGTCCTCCAAGGGCTACAACGATATGAAGGAAAGCTATTACTCCACGCAGGACGGAATTTGCACAATAAATTTTGCCTATGAAAAGGACGGAGTAGTATATTATCCCGACCTGATAAAATTAAGTGTCAGCCTCGAAACCGGAAATGTAATATCCTTTGACGCAAGGGGATATATTATGAACCATACCGAGCGAAGCCTGCCCGAAAATATGATTTCCGCGGACGACGCAAAAACGGCGGTATCGGATTATCTTACGGTTATGTCAACACGCCTTGCGATTATCCCGACCGACTACAAAACCGAAAAGACGGCTTACGAGTTCCACTGCAAAACGCCCGACGAGCAGGAAGTGCTTGTTTATATCGACGTCCTTACCGCAAAGGAGGACGATATACTGCTCTTGCTCTACTCCGACGGCGGAATTTTAACAAAATAGGCATTGAAATAAATATATAAAAACAAAAGGGACACAATAAATGTGTCCGAACAAAAGGAGAAAAGCTATGAAAAAAGCAATAACAGTCTTGTGCGTAATACTTTTACTCTGTGCGCTTGCCCTTGTCGGCTGTGGAAAGAAGAAGGACGATACACTCGGAAGCACCTCGTCAAAGGCCGAAACGGGCAACCGTATGGAAAATGCGGTTTCCGAGGGCGGAAGTGTAATCGGAGACGCCGCAACGGACATAGGCGACACCGTCGGTGACGTTGTGACGGGAGCGGGCGACCTTGCCGGAGATGTTGTAACAGGCGCAGGCGACATCGCAAACGATATAGTAACAGGCGCAGGAGATATGGTATCAAACGCAACAAGATAACCTAAGCGCAAAAAACGGAGAGGCATCAAGGCTTTGTCAATAAAAGTGTGTAAGTTTTTTAAAAAGATATAAATTCAAGTTTAT
>CAVFQD010000015.1:0-19117 GCA_963624605.1 Eshraghiella crossota
CGCACAGGATGTCATAATACTCTGCGTCAAAGAAATTGTAAAAGTCCCTTATATCGGCGAGCTTTCTCCACTTTTCCCGATTTACGACCTCCTTGAGCATTTCGTAAAACGGCGCAGTCTGAACAATCGGTATCTGTACCGCAAGCGTTCCGCCGTCTTTGAGCTTTTCAAACACTGCGTCAAACAGCTCATACTGCCTCGGTATCCATTGAAAGCAGGCATTTGAAAAAATCAAATCGAATTTCCCGTCAAGCTCATAAAGACCGTCGGGGGCGTTGCATTTTTGAAATTGAATATCGGGATGGTCGGCTTTTGCTTTTTTGAGCATATCGTCCGAATAGTCCACGCCCGTTATATCGGCGTTCGGGAACTGCGATTTCAGCGCAAAGGTGCTGTTTCCGGGTCCGCAGCCTATGTCAAGAACCCTTTCGGGGTCAAGAGAGGAAAGCCTTGATATTAAGTCGAGTGACGGCTGCGTTCTCTCTTTTTTGAATTTAAGATACTGTGTTGAATTCCAATCCGACATAATCTTCTCCTTAAAGCTTGAAATCCTCCTCGCTGAATTGCTGAAGCTCAGGCGCACGGCGGGGAACTCTTTTCATAATGTCGTATTTGTATTTTCTGCATTTGTAATCCTTTGCCACAACGCCTTTTTTTACACAGAGAACCGTTTCGCCGTCGGGCGAGGGCTTGCCGTGCTGACAGTAGGCGCAGGCGGGGGAGATGCCTTTAGTGTTGAAAACCGTTTTTTTCATTTTTTCACATCCTGTAGCAGGACGAACAGTATTCGTCTTATATGTTTTCCTTATTGTATCACAATTTACTGCTTATTTCCACTGAATTTATTTTGAGCTTTTGCCTTTGGGCTTCTCTCCGCGTCAAGCTCGAAAATAAGCACCGAGCACATCAGAAGAAGCGCACAGGCGGCGGGAAGCGAAACGGAATACGCACTCAAATTCAGCTCCGAGACATTTGCGAAGGTCTCAATCTCGCATGGGAAGAATTTGAGCAGAACGGAGCAGACAAACGCCGACATCGCCGCACACAGCACACGGAAAGCATAAAAATGCTTTGCCGACAGTCCCGTCTTTGTGACATAGGAGTAAATCTGGCAATGAACCGACAGACCGCCGAATGAAATTATTGCCGCAAACGCAGGAACGGGGAGAATTTCCAGCGACATTTTAATTCCGCTCGTGACTTCAAGTATGCTTGCCGCGGCGACTGTGTATCCGTTAAGCGAAAACGAGCAGATGTACTTTATCAGGCAGTTGAAAATCACTATCCAACTGCAAACGGAAATCATAGCCTTTACGCTGTCCGTAACGGAAAACGAAAACGCCTCTATCGGATTTTTGAGTACAATTACCTTGTCTTTTTCAAAATCCACGCTTTTTTCCGAACAGATAAACCTTGTAAGCACGCCGATTATGACCGACGACAGTGCAACCGAGCAGTAAAGTATAACCCCTGCGCGCGAGCTGCTCAAAAACATTGTTCCCACCGTGCCGATTATAAAAGCAGGCCCTGCGTTTATGCAGAACAAATCGAGCCTTTGTGCGGCGCTTTGCGTGATTTTTCCGTCGCAAAGCAAATCGTAGGTCATTTTAGCCCCGATGGGATAGCCGCCGATAAGCGACATCAGAATTACGCTTGACGCCACGGGAGGCAGACGGAAAATTTTTGCCGTTGCCCTGCCGAAAATTCTGCCGAAAAAATCGCAGACCCCCGATTTTACAATAAACTGCGAAATAATCATAAACGGGAAAAGGGTGGGTATGACGCTGTCGGCGCAAAGCGATAACCCTTCCTTTATTCCGAGGGCGCACACCTGCGTTTTTGAAAAAAGGCAGAAGCATGCACCGAACGAAAAAACAATCAAAAGAATATTTCCTGCCAAAGGCTTGATTTTCCCCATATCATCACTCTTTCTTTATGGTATCAAATTATATGCCCCGTCATATATTTATATGAGTGAGGTGAGCAAATGAGTTCGAGCGAAAAAAAGCCGCATAAAAGGCGGAAAAACGCAACAGGAGAAATTATAAAAACGGCTCTTGACATACCCGAGATACTCACTGCGGACTTGCCGCATATCGAGGCTGAGGGGAACAGGGAAATTTCGGTGGACGGTTGCCGCGGCATACTTGAATACACGCAGGACAGAATAAAGCTCAACGCAGGCAGGCTTGTTATAACCTTTGTCGGCGACGGCATAGAGATAAAAACCTATTCGGAGATACAGACCGTTATCAGCGGTAACATTTTAAGCGTGGAATTTGAAGGTCAGGGGTGAAAATATGCTGATAATTAAACTCATACGCTTTTTTGTCGGCTACGTTACGTTTGCGGCTTACGGCGGCTTCCCCGAACGCTTTGTCAACCTCTGCACCAAGAACAGGATACCGCTGTGGGATATGAAAAAGGAAAAGACCTTTATAACCGCCGACACAACCGTAAAGGGCTATAAGTCGATAAAGTCCTCGGCTAAAAATTCGGGTGTCCGTGTGAAGGTGCTCAAAAAACACGGGATTCCGTTCTTTATCTATAAAAACAGACGGCGTATAGGTCTTTTGGCAGGCTTTATGGCGGCTGTAATTACCGTGTCGTTTCTCTCTACGATGATATGGAGCGTGTCCGTGTCGGGCAACAAAACGCTCACGGACGAAGAAGTACTGACGGCGTTTGAAACGGTCGGCGTAAAAGTCGGCGCAAGGCGGTCTGCAATTTCACCGTCGGATGCGGCATACGAGGCAAAAAAGCTCCTGCCGAAAATCGCGTGGGCAAGCGTAAACATAAAAGGGTCGAGGGCTGAAATCGTCATAAGCGAATTAAACGAAGCACCCGAATTTCCAGACGACACAACCCCCTGCAACATAATTGCGGCGGAGAGCGGAACAATTATGGGAATAGAAGCCACCGTCGGCATTGCCGAGGTCAAAAGGGGAGACGCGGTGCTGAAGGGCGATTTGCTCATTTCGGGGATTACGGAAAATCTCGACAAGACATACAACCTCAAGGCGGCAAGGGGTAAGGTTCACGCCCGTGTTTCCAAGGAGATAACCGCCTCATATAACGGCGAGCCGCTTTTGCGGCAGTCGGAGCTGTCACAGCAAAAGGTCCTGTTTGTTTTCGGTCTTAAAATCCCGCTGGGGCTCGGCGTGGGAGAGGAAAATGTATATACCGATAAAAGCTATGCTTCAAACGGAGAAACAAGCCTGCCGCTCGGCGTGATAACAAACAGGGTGTATTATTCGGAAGTGTCGGAGGCTCTGCACGAAGAGTATCGAAAGGTCTGGTCGGCGCGTCTTTTTGCCTGCTCTTACAGAGAAATATACCGTGAGAGCGAGGAGATACTTTCATCATCCTTTTCGTTTGACACGGTAAACGGTGCTCCGGTGTTTACGGGAAACTATGAATGTAAGAAAGAAATAGGTAAAGCCCTTGAAATTTTTGTTGAAAAATGATAATGCTTTGTGATAAAATATATTAAATATAAATAGATTTTTCAAAGGGTGGTTGTTCGGTGTTCGAGCAGATAATCAGCGTTGACAGAATGGAACACGCCGTAAGCCTTTTCGGGAGCTTTGACGAAAACATCAAGCTTATAGAAAAGGAATTCGGCGTAAGCGTAATAAGCAGGGGCTCGGAGCTCAAAATTACGGGCGAAGCGGAAAATGTCGATAAGGCGGCAAGAGCCGTCAAAGGGCTTCTTATGCTTATCAACAAGGGTGAGTCGCTCTCCGACCAGAATGTCAGATATGTTATCTCGCTTGTCAAGGACGACTCCGAGGAAAAGCTTTCCGAGATGACGGGCGACTGCGTCTGCGTTACGGCGAAGGGCAAGCCCGTAAAGCCCAAGACTCTCGGTCAGAAAAAATATATCGAGGCGATAAGAAACAACACGATTGTTCTCGGCGCGGGCCCTGCCGGCACGGGAAAAACTTATCTTGCGGTCGCAATGGCGGTAACCGCTTTCAGGGCAAAAGAGGTAAACAGGATTATCTTGACACGACCTGCCGTTGAGGCGGGAGAGAAGCTCGGATTTTTGCCGGGCGATTTACAGCAAAAGGTTGACCCGTATTTGAGACCGCTCTACGACGCACTTTTTGATATGCTCGGGGCGGAGTCGTTTCAGAAATATCAGGAGAGGGGAAGCATCGAGGTAGCTCCGCTCGCTTATATGCGAGGCAGGACGCTTGACGACAGCTTCATAATCCTTGACGAGGCGCAGAACACCACAAAGGAACAGATGAAAATGTTCCTGACCCGTCTCGGCTTTAATTCAAAGATGGTCGTCACGGGCGACATAACGCAGATTGACCTGCCCGACGGCAAAAAATCGGGACTTAAACAGGCAATGAGAATTCTTAAAAACATTCCGGGCATCGCAATAAATGAGTTTACGGAAAAGGATGTCGTAAGACATAAGCTGGTTCAGGATATAATCAAGGCTTACGAAAAAAGTGAGGAGAAAAGAAAATGACGGATAAGATAAAGGTAATTATTTCAAACGACCAGAAGGATGTTAAAATTCCGACAGGCGTGCGTATGCTTGTGCGCCGCTGCTGTAACGCCGTGCTTCGTCAGGAAAACTTTGAGGGCTCGGCGGAAATAAGCGTTACCTTCGTAAATAACGAGCAAATTCACAAGCTTAACCTTGAACACAGAAACATAGACAGGGAGACGGACGTTCTCTCATTTCCGCTCGGCGAAAACGGAGTTTACGACATAAACCTTGACACGGGTGCAAAGATGCTCGGCGATATAGTAATTTCCATTGAAAAGGCTGTCGCACAGGCGGAGGAATACGGTCATCCGCTTCAGAGGGAAATCGCATTTTTGACGGTCCATTCGCTTTTGCATCTTTTGGGCTATGACCACGAGGGCGGCGGACTTGAAGCCGTGCGTATGCGTGAAAAGGAAGAGAGCGTTCTCACACAGCTCGGTCTTAAAAGGAACGGAAGCTATTATCTCGACGGAGAATAATCTATGAAAAGTCTTATAAAGAGCTTCGATTATGCCTTTCACGGCATATACCTGGCGCTGAAATATGAGAGGAATATGAGAATACATTTTATCTGTATGATATATATGTATTCTTTCCTCTTTATCTACGATTTCTTTGAGGTCACAAGGACGCAGCTTGCAATAATTTTCCTTGCAAATGCGGCGGTTGTTGCGGCGGAGCTTATCAATACGGCTGTCGAACGCACGGTTGACCTCGCAAGCGAAGAACGCACCGAGAACGGAAAAATCGCAAAGGACACGGCGGCGGGAGCGGTGCTTGTGTGCGCGATATTTGCGGTGGCGACGGGTATTGCCGTGCTCGGTCAACCCAAGGCTTTTGAGGCGATGTTCTCATACTACCGTGAAAATCCCGTTATGCTTGCGGTTTTCGTACTTTCGATAATTCCCGCAACGGTGTTTATTTTCAAGGGCTTCTCAAAGGACTCTTCAAACGATAACAGTAAAAATAAAGGAAACAGTAAATGAGCAATACATCAAAAACGGCGTTTATCGCCATTGTCGGCAAGGCAAATGTCGGCAAATCTTCAATTCTTAACAGGCTTATCGGCAGTAAAATAGCCATTGTATCGTCCAAGCCTCAGACCACAAGGACAAGAATAATGGGCGTGCTCACAACGGAGGACAACATTCAGCTTGTCTTTACCGACACCCCCGGCTTTCACAAGCCAAAAAACAAGCTCGGAGAAAAGATGGTTCAGGCGGTAAGCGACAGCATATCGGGCGTTGACTCGTGTCTGTTTGTCGTTGACGCAAACGATGAAAAGCTGAACACCGCGGAGCTTGAACTCATTAAGAAATTCAAAGCCGAAAAAATGACGGTTGTCCTTGCGATTAACAAGATCGATATGTTAAAGGATAAGACCGAGCTTATGAAAAAAATTGCCGAAATTTCGGCTCTTTACGATTTCAAAGCGGTGGTTCCCGTCAGCGCACAGTCGGGCGACGGAATTGACGAATTGCTTGACGAACTGAAAGCACTTTCGGTTGAGAGTATACACTTCTTCCCTGACGACACCTTGACCGACCAGCCCGAAAGGGTGCTTGTCGCCGAAATCATAAGGGAAAAAATGCTTCGGCTTCTCGACAAGGAAATTCCTCACGGCACGGCTGTCGCTGTTGAGAGAATGCACGAGCGTGATGACGGCAGTATTATGGATGTCGAAGCCACGATATACTGCGAGCGTGAGAGCCACAAGGGCATAATTATCGGCAAAGGCGGTCAAATGCTCAAAAAAATTTCCACATTTGCCCGACAGGACATTGAAAACTTCTTTGATATAAAGGTAAATCTTCAGTGTTGGGTAAAGGTTAAAGAGGATTGGCGCAACAGAGAAGGAATTATTCACAATTTTGGTTTAGATTAACAGTAATACAACCGTCTTAAAAGGTTAAGTTAATTATATAAATCTTTTAAGGCGGTCTTGTTATGAAAAGCGAAGATCTTTGGTATGTTTTTTCAAAAAGCGGAAAAATCGACGATTATATAAAATATAATGTCATAAAACAGGAAGAGAAAACCGAGGAAGCAAAAAATGAGGTACAACACAAAGGGACTTATCCTCAGAGAACAGAATATCGGTGAGCAGGACAAGCTTGTTACGGTGCTTACGGGCGATATGGGCATTATAAAGGCATTCGTCCGAGGAGCCAAAAGCATAAAAAGTAAAAAGCACTCTTCCACCGGTCAGTTTTGCTATTCACGGCTGTCCTTTTATTCGGGAAAGGACAGCTACATAATCGACGAGGCGCAGAGTATCGAGATGTTTTTCGATTTGAGAAGCGACATTGAAAAGCTTGCGCTCGCCCAGTATTTTGCCGAGCTTGCGTGCGAACTGTCGCCGCAGGCAAGCTCGGCAAACGAGTATTTGAGAATAATGCTCAACTCACTTTATATGCTTGCGCACGAAAAACGACCCTCCTTGCAGCTAAAGGCGATAACAGAGCTTCGGCTTTTGTCGCTTTCGGGCTACACTCCCAACCTTGTCGCGTGCGAGAGGTGCGGTGAGTTTGAAACTCCTACTATGTATTTCGATGTCGAACACGGACTTCTTTATTGTGAAAACTGCGCTTCGGGCAACGCTCTTTTTCCGTTGCCGTTGCGTATAGTTACCGCTATGAGGCATATTATTTTTTCAAATATTGAAAAGCTTTACAATTTCCGTATGTCCGATTCGGAGCTGTCGGAGCTTTCCTATATAACCGAGATATATACCAAGGTGAAATCGGACAGAAACTTCAAAACGCTTGAATTTTACAATTCTATGAGGACTTTATAAATGCAAAAGGATTATATTTCACTTGAATTACCGAAGATACTCTCAATGCTTGCAGACCTTACCGCCTGTGAGGACGCGAGGGAAAAGGCTTTGGCTCTTACCCCGTCCTATGATATTTTTGAGGTATCGGATTTGCTTTCAAAGACCGAAGCGGCGCATATTTTAATCGCAAAATTCGGCGCTCCGAGCTTCGGCGGACTTATAAATATTGACAACTCTCTTCGCCGCGCACAGGCGGGCGGCGTGCTTAATATGCGTGAACTGCTTGACATTTCTCAGGTGCTGAGGGTTATTAGGGGCATACTTTCATGGCACGATAAGTCGTCGGGTATGAGTACGGCTCTCGACGACCTTTTCAATTCCCTTTATCCCAACAAATTCCTTGAAGATACAATAAACAACGCGATAATTTCAGAAAGCGAGATGTCGGACAACGCCTCGTCGGAGCTTAAAAACATACGCAGAAAAATGCGCGCGCAGGAGTCGAGAATAAGGGAACAGCTTGACAAAATGCTTCATTCGGCCGTTTACCGCAACAGTCTGCAGGACGCGATAGTCACACAGCGAAACGGCAGATTTGTCGTTCCCGTAAAGAGCGAACACCGCTCGCAGGTCGCAGGTATGGTACACGACACTTCGTCAAGCGGAGCTACGGTGTTTATCGAGCCTGCCGCAGTCGTTGAGGCAAACAATGAAATAAAGGTACTCCAAAGCAAGGAGAGAGACGAAATAGACAGGATTTTGTCAGAGCTTTCCGTTGCCGCCTCGGAGTTTGCCGACAGCATAATTTTAAGCTATAACAGCGCAGTCGAGCTTAACCTTATCTTCTCAAAGGCACAGCTGGGCTATAAAATGAAGGCTACAAAGCCGATAATCAACGACGAGGGGATAATTGAGCTTAAAAAGGCAAGACACCCCTTGTTATCTCCCCAAAAGGTAGTGCCTGTTGACATAAGGCTCGGCGAGGACTTTGACTCGCTTGTCATAACGGGTCCCAATACGGGCGGTAAAACGGTTTCGATTAAAACCCTCGGGCTTTTAACGCTTATGGCGCAGTGTGGACTGTACATTCCTGCAAACGATAATTCGCGTCTTTGCGTGTTCAAAAACATACTTTGCGATATAGGCGAGGAGCAGAGCATTGAGCAGTCGCTTTCCACCTTCTCCGCGCATATGACAAAAATAGTTTCCATAACCGAAATTGCCGACTCCTCATCGCTTGTTCTGATTGATGAATTGGGAGCCGGAACAGACCCTGTCGAGGGCGCGGCGCTTGCCGTTTCGGTGCTTGAATATTTGAGGAGAAAGGGCGCAAAAATTGCCGCGACAACCCATTATTCGGAATTAAAAGAATATGCCTTGAGAACGGAGAGGGTCGAAAACGCATCGTGCGAGTTTGACGTTGAAACGTTAAGTCCGACGTATAAGCTTTTGATAGGCGTGCCGGGACGTTCAAACGCTTTTGCAATCTCACGTCATTTGAAGCTTAACGACGAGATAATCGAAGCGGCGCAGACATTGATTTCAGAGGAAAATACGCGCTTTGAGGACGTCGTTGACAGCCTTGAAAAAACGAGACTTCAGATGGAGGACGAACGCCGCAATACTGAGGAGCTCAGGCAACAGATAGATAAAATGAAGGCTTCGGTACAGCAAAAGCTTGACGAGGCGCAGAAAAAGAGCGACAGGGAAGTTGAACGGGCGCAGAACGAGGCAAAGCGTATCGTTGAAAACGCAAAGCGCGCCGCAAACTCCCTTATGCTTGAAATAGAAATGCTCCGTAAGGAACAGGTTAAGGAAAAGAATGCCGCCGAAATGGCAAGAAAGGCGAGGGCGGCTATGAAACAGCACCTCAACGCCATTGACGACCTGACGAGCGAAACATATTATGACAGCGACGACGGGGATTATAAGCTTCCGCGTCCGCTGAAGGTCGGCGATAACGTCCGCATTACAACCCTCGGTACGGACGGAACGGTGGTTTCCGTTGCCGACTCAAAGGGAAATGTCGAGGTTCAGGCAGGCATAATCAAGACCAAAGTACCCGAGGACACCCTGAGACTTTTGGGCGACAAAAAGAAAAAATCGGAACCGTCAAAACGCCGAACGGTCAGAACAACCGATACCGAGCTTAAAACGCAGAGCGCAAAGACGAGCGTTGATTTAAGAGGTATGGACAGGGAAGAGGCTATAATGGAGCTTGACCGTTTTATAGACAGCATTGTCCGCTCGGGGCTTAACGAGTTTACGGTAATTCACGGCAAGGGTACGGGCGTGCTTCGCAAGGCTGTTCAGGCACATCTTAAAAAGCATCCGAACATCAGAACCTACCGCACGGGCATTTACGGCGAGGGTGAAGAGGGCGTTACAATAGCGGAGCTCAAATAATGCTTGCAAATACAGCTTTTTATGTTAAAATAAACTTGAATTTATATCGGAGGAAAAACATATGAAAAAATCTGTTATTGCCGTTGCAATCGCATTGGCGGTTATGGCAACACTTATGACGGCTTGCAAAAAGGATGGCGGCTTTGAGGAAAATACCGTTCCCGACACAACCGTCGAGTATTCCACGGACGAAAACGGCGAGACCTATGTCACAAATGTAAACGGCGAAAAAATTCCCGTAACGACCGACAAGAACGGCTATGCGGAGCTTTATCCCGACCTTATTACCAAGACGGCGGAGCAGGCGTCAAAGGAGCAGGAGAGCCTTGAAGCGGAAAAGACAACCGCAGTGCCGGTAACGGAGCCTGCAACCTCCTCGGAAACCACTAAAAAGAGCGAGCAGCAGACCAATAAGGTAGTTGTCGGAAAAGACGATGCGAACGACGGCTCGCACGACGCGGTTATTGACTGGAGATAAAATTTTTCTTGACAAATCAATATTTATTTAGTATAATAGCACCCTGTAAAGCAAATGACTTTACAGGGTGTTGTTGCGGATTTTATCTTCGGAAGAGGGCGTTTCAGTGGCTAATAATGTTGAAATAACAATTTTATATGATTTTTACGGCGACGTTCTCACCGAGAAGCAGAGGGATTTTCTTAATTATTATTACAACGACGATCTCTCTCTTTCCGAAATTGCCGAAAACGAGGGTATCACCCGTCAGGGCGTAAGGGACGCTGTCAAGCGTGCCGAGGCGCAACTTTACGAGATGGAAGAAAAGCTCGGCTTTGCGGCAAAGTTCGAACATATCACGGAATGTATGAACGGCATAATCGACTGCGCCGAAAAGATAAACGAATATAATCTCGAACACGACCTGTCGAGGGAGGTCAACGAAACTGTTGTCAGGATAAAATCCCTTGCACTGTCCGTGGTTGAATAAGAGGTACTGAAATGGCATTTGAAAGCTTATCGGATAAACTTGAATCCGCGTTCGGTCGGCTTCGCAGTAAGGGAAGTCTTAACGAGTCGGATGTCAAAGAGGCTATGCGTGAGGTTCGCCTTGCTTTGCTTGAGGCGGATGTCAATTACAAGGTAGCCAAGGACTTTACTCAAAGGGTAACCGAGAGGGCAATAGGCTCGCAGGTTATGGAAAGCCTTACTCCCGCTCAGATGGTAATTAAAATCGTAAACGAAGAGCTCACCGAGCTTATGGGCGGCACTCAGACAAGGCTTGCCTATGCTTCGCATCCGCCCACAATCGTTATGATGTGCGGCTTGCAGGGCTCGGGTAAAACAACGCACTGCGCCAAGATTGCCTTAAAGCTTAAAAAAGAAAATCACAGACCCTTGCTTGTAGCCTGCGACGTTTACCGTCCTGCGGCTATCAAACAGCTTCAGGTTGTCGGCGAGCAGGTCGGCGTTCCCGTTTTTGAACAGGGTCAGGGCGACCCCGTCGAGATTTCAAAGCAGGCTGTTGCGCTTGCCAAGGACCAAGGCTACGACTATGTTATTATAGATACCGCCGGTCGTTTGCATATCGACCGTGAGCTTATGGAAGAATTGCAGAATGTCAAGGCTGCCGTTCATCCGCATGAGATATTGCTTGTTGTTGACGCCATGACCGGTCAGGACGCCGTTACGGTTGCAAGCACCTTTGATGAAACGCTCGGAATTGACGGTATGGTTCTTACCAAGATGGACGGCGACACCAGAGGCGGTGCGGCTCTTTCCGCAAGGGCTGTTACGGGTAAACCGATTAAATTTGTCGGTATGGGCGAAAAGCTCGATGAGCTCGACTATTTCTATCCCGACAGAATGGCTTCGAGAATACTCGGTATGGGCGATGTGCTCTCCCTTATCGAAAAGGCGGAGACCGCTCTTGACGAGAAAAAAGCGGCGGAGCTTGAAGCGAAGATACGCAAGAATAAATTTGACCTTAACGATTTGCTCGACCAGATGCAGCAGGTTAAGAAAATGGGCTCTATGAAGGACATTCTCTCAATGCTGCCGGGAGTCGGAAGCAAGCTTAAAAATGTCGATGTTGACGACGGTCAGCTTGACAGAATACAGGCAATCATTTTCTCAATGACCCCCAAGGAGCGTTCAAACCCCGATATTATCAATCCGTCGAGAAAAAGACGAATTGCCGCAGGCTGCGGTATGCAGGTCGAGGATGTCAACCGACTTCTCTCGCAGTACCGTCAGATGCAGAAAATGATGAAGCAGTTCAACTCAAAGGGTATGAGGAAAAAGCTTGCAAGAATGAATTTCGGCGGCGGACAGGGCGGCTTCGGCGGCTTCCCGATGTAAACATATCAACTAAGCACTTTTAAGTGGTTGGCATAAAATTATTTATAATATATTTTGGAGGAAAACAAAATGGCAGTAAAAATCAGACTTCGCAGAATGGGCGCAAAGAAAGCTCCCTTCTACCGTGTAATCGTTGCGGATTCAAGATCACCCCGTGACGGTAAGTGCATTGAGGAGATCGGTACTTTCGATCCCATGAAGACGCCTGCAGAGGTTAAAATCGACGCTGAAAAGGCTCAGCAGTGGATTAAGAACGGCGCTCAGCCGACCGACACTGTTAAGGCTTTGCTCAAGCAGAACGGTATTATTAAATAATCAGGGAGGGTCTTTTAGATGAAAGAACTTCTTGAAATCATTGCAAAGGGTCTTGTTGAAAACCCCGATAAGGTCAGCGTTACTGTTGACGAGCCCAACGAGAGAGGTATCATTGTTTATCATCTCCATGTTGACGAGAGCGAAATGGGCAGAGTAATCGGCAAGCAGGGCAGAATTGCAAAGGCTATCAGAACCGTCGTTAAGGCTCGCGCCGTTAAGGACGGAGTAAAAGTTCAGATTGATATTGACTGAGTAAGTGAGGGGTACATTATGTACCCCTTAGCTTTTATGGGGGAAATATGCTTAAACCTTATCTTGCACTCGGGCAGATAGTTGGCACTCACGGCGTAAAGGGAGAAATGCGCCTCAATCCGTGGTGCGACGCGCCGCAATTTATAAAAAAATTCAACACTCTGTATTTTGATGAAAACGGAAAAGACAGCGTCGCTGTGAAGTCTGCAAGGCCTCACGGCAATATTGTCATACTCCTGCTGGACGGCGTTGACAGTATGGAAAAAGCGCAGGTGCTTCGCAACAGGGTACTGTATATGAAACGGGAGGATGCAAGCCTGCCTGCAAACACATGGTTTATTGAGGATTTGATAGGTTGCGAGGTGCGGCAGATAAACACGGGTAAGGTCTACGGCAAAATTTCCGATGTTCAAAAATATCCCGCAAACGATGTCTGGACGGTTAAATCGGACGACGGAACACAAACCCTTATTCCGGCAATCAAAAGCGTGGTAATCAACGCCGATGTTGAAAACGGGGTTGTTGAAATAGACGCCATAAAAGGACTTTTTGTCGACGGGGAGAGCGTTCGGGTATGAAAATAACAATAATGACCCTTTTTCCCGAAATGTGCAATGCCGTGCTTGACGAGAGTATAATCGGCAGGGCGAGGAAAAGCGAAAAAATCGAAATCGACACTGTAAATATCAGAGACTTTACACTCGATAAACACAACCGTGTGGACGACGCACCCTACGGCGGCGGGATGGGTATGCTTATGCAGACTCAGCCTATATACGACTGCTTTGCTTCACTGTGCTCGCATGACGGAGAAAAGCCGTACCTTATCTATATGTCGGCACAGGGCAAAACCCTCACGCAAAAGCGGGTTAAGGAGCTTTCAAGGCTTCCGAATATTGCAATACTCTGCGGCCATTACGAGGGCGTGGACGAGCGTATAATCGAGGAAATCGTTGACGAGGAAATCTCGATAGGCGATTATGTCCTTACGGGCGGCGAGCTTCCCGCACTCATACTTTCCGACAGTATCGCAAGAATGATAGACGGTGTTTTGCCCAATGACGAGGCAAAGGAGCTCGAGAGTCATTACAGCGGATTGCTCGAATATCCGCAATACACCCGTCCGCCGGAATGGCACGGCAGAAAGGTTCCCGATGTGCTTTTGTCGGGCCATCACGGAAATATCGACAAATGGCGCAGACAGCAGTCGCTTGAGCGCACTTTTGAACGCAGACCCGATATGCTCGAAACAGCCGAGCTTTCAAAGAAGGACAGGGAATATCTCGACGAATTAAAGAAAAGAAAATAGCGTACGGCATCTCGGCTTTCGGTCGGGATGCATTTTTGATTTTTCAGCGAAAATTTAATATTTTTTGTTGCGAATAATAATACTAAGTGATAAAATAAAGCTGTATGTATAGGAGGACGAAACAATGCAAATGACTTTTCGCTGGTTCGGTTCCGACAAGGACACCGTAACCCTTGAACAAATCAGGCAAATTCCGAATGTTGTCGGCGTTGTTCCCGCTTTGCACAACCTGCCCGCAGGCGAGGCGTGGGAGCTTGACGACATTATGAAAATGAAAGCCGAAATCGAAAAAGCAGGTCTTACAATGGAATGTATCGAGAGCGTTAATGTTCACGAGGACATCAAGATAGGCTTGCCGACAAGAGATAAATATATCGAAAATTATAAAACAAGTATACGCAATCTCGCAAAGGCGGGAGTTAAGGTTATATGCTATAACTTTATGCCCGTTTTTGACTGGACAAGAACAGACCTTGCAATGAATATGGGCGACGGCGCAACCTGCCTTTCCTATGACGGAGCGCAGATTGAGGGTAAAAGCCCCGAGCAGATGTTCAAGGATATTGACGACAACTCAAACGGCTACGCAATGCCGGGCTGGGAAACCGAAAGAATGCCCGAGATTAAAGAGCTTTTTGAAAAGTATAAAAATGTTACTTCGGACGATCTTTGGAACAATCTTAAATATTTTCTTGAGGCAATTATGCCTGTGTGCGAGGAGTGCGATGTCAAAATGGCTATCCACCCAGACGATCCGCCATGGGATATTTTCGGACTGCCGAGAATAATAAAGGACAGAGACTCGCTTAAAAAGCTTCTCGATATGGTTCCGTCAAAGTATAACGGACTTACCTTCTGCACAGGCTCGCTCGGCGCAAGCTCGAAAAACGATTTGCCCGCTATGATAAGAGAGTTCGGCGACAGAATATATTTTGCTCATTTGCGTAATGTTAAGGTTGTTGACAATCATTTCAATGAAACCGCACACGAGAGCAATACGGGCTCGCTCGATATGTACGAAATCGTCAAGGCACTTCAGGATGTAGGCTTTGACGGATACATACGCCCCGACCACGGAAGAATGATATGGGGCGAGGTTGCACGCCCGGGCTACGGACTTTATGACAGGGCGCTCGGCGTCGCTTATCTTAACGGACTTTGGGAAGCCGTAAAAAAGAATAAGGAGAGAAACTGATATGACACACGAAAATCTTAAAGGCAGAGTTGCAGTCGTCACAGGCGGCGGCGGAGTTCTCTGCGGTGATTTTGCAAAGGCGCTTGCACGCCAGGGCGTAAAGGTTGCGGTTCTTGACCTCAACGAGGCTGCGGCGCAGAAGGTTGCCGATGAAATAACCGCAAACGGCGGCACGGCAATAGCTGTCGGCTGTAATGTGCTCGAAAAAGAGAGCATGGAAAAGGCGAGGGAAACCGTAAACGAAAAGCTCGGCACCTGCGATATTCTCTTAAACGGCGCAGGCGGTAACAACCCCAAGGGCACAACAACAAAGGAAACGCTTGAAGCTGTTGACCTTGTTGAGAAAAACGACGATGTCAAGACCTTCTTTGACCTTGACCCACAGGGTATTTCGTTCGTGTTCAATCTCAATTTCCTCGGAACGCTCATTCCGACGCAGGTATTTGCTCCCGATATGGCAAAGAAAGAAAATACCTGTATCGTAATGATAACCTCGATGAACGCTTTCCGCCCGCTTACAAAAATCCCCGCATATTCGGCGGCTAAGGCGGCGGTAAAGAACTTTACGGAGTTTATGGCGGTCCATTTTGCCGAGGTCGGTATCCGTGTAAATTCAATCGCTCCCGGCTTCTTCTCAACCAATCAGAACAAGGCTCTTCTCTGGAACGACGACGGCACGCCCACCGCAAGAACGGGCAAGATACTTGCCGCAACACCTATGAAACGCTTCGGCGAGCCCGAAGAGCTTGAGGGCTCGCTTCTCTTCCTCTGCGACGAGGCTTATTCGAGCTTTATTACGGGAACTACAATTGCCGTTGACGGCGGCTTCAACGCTTACTCGGGCGTTTGATGCTTTTTAGCGAAAGGAGCACGGTATGTGGATTTATATTATAGCAGGCGTGTTTTTGCTTGCAGCAATAGTGTTTGTCATTAAATTCTTTGTTGACGGAAACCGCAAGGTGCCCGTTGAAAAGGAAAAGCTTGAGGGACACAGCGACATTACCGTTTCCTCAAAAGACGAAAAAACGGGCTTGCTCGGTAAGAAGTCTAAAAAGGATATTGTAATCGCTCTGGTGCTTATGGCACTTTGCGAGGCTTGTATCCTTTTGGGCAATTATGTAATAAACGCTTAATCGGTGCAATGCACCCTGAATTGATGAGTGCCTTATCGGCTACAATAGGGCACTGTGCAAATAATAAATGTAGTCGGAAAGGCTATGATTATGCAGCTTTCTTTGAGAAAACCCGAAGAATGTGCTTTTGATATGATTTCTTTGGGCGAAATAATGTTAAGACTTGACCCGGGTGACGGAAGAATAAAGACAGCACGCTCATTCAGAGCATGGGAAGGCGGCGGAGAGTATAATGTCGCAAGAGGACTTCGCCGTTGCTTCGGTCTCAAAACTGCGGCTGTTACGGCTCTTGCGGACAATGAGGTCGGCAGACTTGTTGAGGACTTTATGCTTCAGGGCGGAGTTGATACAACGCTTATAAAATGGGTTAAATATGACGGTATCGGCAGAACTGTCAGAAACGGCTTGAACTTTACCGAGCGCGGCTACGGCATAAGAGGTGCGGTAGGCGTTTCCGACAGAGGCAACACCGCTATTTCTCAGCTTAAAGCCGGAGATATTGACTGGGATTACATATTCGGCACACTCGGCGTGCGCTGGCTTCATACGGGCGGAATTTTCGCCGCTCTTTCGGAGACCACTTCCGAGGTGGTTATCGAAGCGGTAAAGGCTGCCAAAAAATACGGTACAATCGTTTCTTACGACCTCAACTACCGTCCGTCTCTCTGGAACGACATCGGCGGCAAGGCAAAGGCGCAGGAGGTCAACAAGGAAATCGCAAAGTATATCGATGTTATGATAGGCAATGAGGAGGACTTCACGGCTTGTCTCGGCTTTGAAATCGAGGGCAACGACGCCAACCTCAAATCGCTCAACATCGAGGGCTATAAGAAAATGCTCGGCGAGGTCTGCAAGGCTTATCCGAACTTCAAGGTTATCGCTACCACCTTGCGTACCGTAAAGACCGCAACCGTAAACGATTGGTCGGCAATCTGCTATGCCGACGGTAAGATTTACAACGGACTTTCACTTCCCGGACTTGAAATTTACGATAGAGTCGGCGGCGGCGACAGCTTCGCTTCGGGACTTATTTACGGACTTATCACAACGGGCGACCCGCAGAAGGCTGTAAACTACGGCGTTGCGCACGGTGCGCTTGCCATGACCACACCCGGCGACACCTCAATGGCTTCGCTCAAAGAGGTTGAAAAAATAGTTTCCGGCGCAGGCGCAAGGGTTGACAGATAAATAATTATTCGGAGATGAACTTTATGGATAAGGAAAAAATTATTACCAGAATTCAGGACTGCGGTATTGTAGCCGTTGTCCGTGCCGAGTCGGTTGACAAGGCCATCAGAATTACCGACGCTTGTATTGAGGGCGGAGTTGCGGCTATCGAGCTGACATTTACCGTTCCGCATGCGGACAAGGTTATCGAGGAGCTTGCAAAGCGTTACACTCCCGACGAGATTATCCTCGGTGCAGGTACGGTGCTTGACGCAACAACCGCAAGAATAGCAATGCTTTCGGGTGCGGAATACATTGTAAGTCCTGCGCTTGATTTGGATACATTGCACCTTTGCAACCGTTACAGAGTGCCGATGATGCCCGGAATTATGTCGGTGCGCGAGGGACTTATCGCAATGGAAAACGGTGCCGATATTCTTAAAGTGTTCCCGGCAGACCTCTTCGGACCGAAGATAATCAAGGATATAAGAGGCCCGATTCCCTACGCTAAAATGATGCCCACGGGCGGCGTAAACGCAGACAATGTCGGCGAATGGATAAAGGCTGGCGCAGTCGCAGTTGGTGCAGGCTCATCGCTCACCGCAGGCGCAAAAACAGGCGATTACAAGCAGATAACCGAAACAGGCAAGAGGTTTGTTGCCAATATCAAGGCGGCAAGAGCCGAGTTGGGTTTATAATATCAAAAAATTAAGAGAAGGTATTTTGAAATGGAAAAAACAGTTTTAGTTGAAACATCGGCAAGACATGTTCATGTTACAAAAGAGGCGCTCGAAATTCTCTTCGGCGAGGGCTATGAGCTCACAAAGAAAAAGGACCTTTCACAGCCCGGTCAGTATGCTTGCGAGGAGAGGGTACAGGTAATCGGCGAGAAATCGTCATTCCCGGCAGTTTCGATTCTCGGTCCCGTAAGAAGCGCTTGTCAGGTTGAAATCTCGGCTTCGGACGCACGTGCAATCGGCGTTAAGGCTCCCGTAAGAGAATCAGGCGATATCGCAGGCAGCGGCGCTTGCAAGCTTGTAGGACCCAAGGGCGAGCTTGAGCTTAAAGAAGGCGTTATCGTTGCAAAACGCCACATACATATGACTCCCGAGGACGCAGAGAAGTACGGTCTTAAAGATAAGCAGGTCGTATCGGTTAAAATCGACTCGGCAGAGCGTTCGCTTGTTTTCGGCGATACTGTTGTAAGAGTAAGCCCCAAGTTTTCTCTTGCAATGCATATCGACACCGACGAGGCAAATGCGGTTCTTGCTCCCGCAGGCGTCATGGGCGTTATTCTTGACTGATTGCCGCAAAACAACCTAACCGCAAAATTAACGGGATACTCTCACAAGGGTATCCCGTTTTTGTGAGCTTTGTATAATTACCCGAGAAGCTCCGCTTTCTCCGCGGCAACATAGGCTCCCTCTGAAGGTACAAACATAAAACACCCATAAAAGCTGCGTTATTGAAAAAAGCAAAGAAAAAACGCTCACCGAAAGGTGAGCGTAAGTTCATTCAGCAATTAAGTTAAGCTCTTGTAACCTTACCTGAACGAAGGCAACGAGTGCAAGCATAAACTCTTTTAGGAGAGCCGTTTACGATTGCTCTAACTCTTTTTACATTAGGCTTCCAAGTTCTGTTAGAACGTCTGTGTGAGTGAGAAACTTTAATGCCGAAAGCAACATCTTTTCCGCAGAATTCACATTTTGCCATAGTGCGAGGCACCTCCTTTAA
>CAVFQD010000015.1:19127-31226 GCA_963624605.1 Eshraghiella crossota
GTATTTTAACAGAATATTTCGGTAATTGCAAGCCTTTTTACAAAAAAATATATTTTTTTTAGCTTTTTGGCTTTTTTCAGCGGTAAAAAGACGGCGAAAAGCACGGGATAAAAATATTTTCTCCG
The DNA here is from genome assembly GCA_963624605.1 of Eshraghiella crossota. Taxonomy (GTDB): domain Bacteria; phylum Bacillota; class Clostridia; order Oscillospirales; family Acutalibacteraceae; genus Fimenecus. The sequence continues at coordinate 19,253 of CAVFQD010000015.1, forward strand.
ATTTTTGATAAATTTTATAAAAAACACTTGCAATTTCGATCTATATAATATATAATTTAGAAAACGAACATTTGTGCGATTGTGAGGTTAAGCTAATGGCACCTAAAACCAATATAACAAAAAACGACAATAAAAAGAAGGCTCTTGAAACAGCTCTTTCTCAGATTGAGAAAAAATACGGCGAGGGCGCAATTATGCGCTTGGGCGAGGGCAACGCTCTCAATATTGAGGCTATCCCAACAGGCTCGATAGCTCTTGACGCCGCAACGGGTATCGGCGGCTTCCCGAAGGGCAGGATTATCGAAATATACGGACCCGAGTCCTCGGGTAAAACCACCCTTGCGCTCCATGCGGTGGCTCAGGCACAAAAGGCGGGCGGTGAGGCGGCTTTTGTCGATGCAGAACACGCACTTGACCCTGTCTATGCACACAATCTCGGAGTTGATGTCGATTCCTTGCTTGTCTCACAGCCGGACGACGGCGAGCAGGCTCTTGAAATTGTTGAGCAGCTTGCACGCTCGGGTGCCCTTGATGTAATCGTTGTAGACTCGGTTGCGGCTCTTGTTCCGAGGGCTGAAATCGACGGCGAAATGGGCGACAGCCATATGGGCGCACACGCAAGACTTATGTCGCAGGCAATGCGTAAGCTCGCAGGCGTTATCTCAAAGTCAAACACAATAATTATCTTTATAAATCAGCTGCGTGAAAAGGTCGGCGTCGTTTTCGGCAATCCCGAGACCACGACGGGCGGCCGTGCGCTTAAATTCTACGCAAGCATCCGTATGGATGTTCGCAGAACCGAGTCGCTCAAGGGTACAAACGGCGAGTTTATCGGCTCTCACACAAAGGTTAAAATTGTTAAGAACAAGGTTGCACCGCCCTTCAAGACCGCAGAGTTTGACATTATGTTCGGCGAGGGCATTTCAAGGGAAAGCGAGCTTGTCGATATGGCTGTAAACTTCGATATTATGAAGAAGAGCGGCGCATGGTTCTCCTACGGCGAGACAAGAGTCGGTCAGGGCAGGGAGAACACAAAGCAGTATCTTAAGGATAACCCCGATATTGCAAATGAAATTGAGGCTAAAATCAGAGCGAAGATTGAAGAGTCGAGAAATAAAACAGACGATTTTGACAGTGCCGACGAGGTTATAGCATACAAGCCCGTTGCAACGACCAAGGACGAAGCAAGAGCGAAAATCGATGTAATCGTAGACGACGAATAATTATGGAATTAAGCGTTAAACCCGGAAAGGCGCAGAAGATACATATTTACATTGACGGCGAATACAGAATGACCGTTGACAGTAACTTCTGGTATTCCGAGAAGTGGCATAAATTAAACAGTGTTGACGAGGAGGAGTTGGCTGAGCTTGAAAGCTCGGTCAACTCCCGCCGTGCTTTCTTAAACGGAATGAATTTGCTATCACGCCGTGCTCATTCGAAAAAGGAAATCGTTATAAAGCTTTCGCAGAAATATCCCAGGGAAGCGGCGCAGTCCGCAGCCGATAAGCTTGAAGAGCTTCGGCTGATTAACGATGAAAAATTTGCGCAGCTTTATGCGGAAGAACTGTACGAGCGGAAAAAGTACAGCCCGAAAAGAATAGAAAATGAGCTCAAATTAAAGGGAATAAGCTCGGAAATTGCAAGCGAAACCGTAAAATCACTTGACAAAGACGATTTTAATCGTATTATATTATTGTTAAATTCCAAATACCGCAATAAGCTGTCCGATGAAAAGAACATCAAGCGGACAGTTAACGCCCTTATGCGAATGGGCTACTCCTATTCCGATATAAGAAAGGCGCTCGAAGAGGTTGCGGACACGGACAATGACTTGAAAGGCTATGGTAATTACTATGAGTAAAAAAATAGGTATGATTTCGCTCGGCTGTCCGAAAAATCAGGTTGATGCGGAAATTATGCTTGCACGCCTCGCACAGAACGGCTTTGAAATTACCGATGATGTTGACGGTGCGGACGCGGTAATCATAAACACCTGCGGCTTTATCGAGGACGCCAAGAAAGAGGCAATCGAAAATATCCTTGATATGGTCGAGCTTAAAAATGAGGGAATGATCGGCAAAATCATCGTTACGGGCTGCCTTGCCGAAAGGTACAGAGAAGAAATTGCAAAGGAATTTCCCGAGGTTGACGCTGTTGTGGGCATAGGCTCAAACGGCGACATTTGCGAAATCTGTGAAAAGACGCTCGGAACGGACGAAACAGTTGAGAGCTTTACGGACAAAACCTGCCTGCCGCTCAACGGCGAGAGAATGCTCACAACCCCGTCTTATTTTGCATATCTTAAAATTGCCGAGGGCTGCTCGAACCACTGCACATATTGTGCTATCCCTTCAATCAGGGGCGAGTTCCGCTCAAGACAGCCGGAGGATGTGATAAAGGAAGCTCAGGATCTTGCCCGTGCGGGCGTAAAAGAGATTATCGTTGTCGCACAGGACACGACAAGATACGGCGAGGACTTATTCGGTAAGTCTGCACTGCCGGCACTCTTGACCGCACTTGCCAAAATTGAGGGCTTGGAGTGGATAAGGGTTCTTTATTGCTATCCCGAGCGCATAACCGACGAGCTTATCGATGTTGTTGCGAACAATGACAAGATAGTTAAATATTTTGATATTCCGATTCAGCACGCAAGCGCAACGGTTCTTAAAAGAATGAACCGTGTCGGCGATATGGACAGCCTGCTTGCGCTTATCGGGAAAATCAGGGCTAAAATTCCCGATGTCGTTTTGAGGACTACGCTTATAACGGGCTTCCCCGGCGAAACCGAGGAGGATTTTGATACGCTTTCGGAATTTGTCGAAATGGCGCAGTTTGACAGGCTCGGCTGCTTTGCCTACTCGGCAGAGGAGGGCACGCCTGCCGCAAAGCTTCCCGACCAGATTGACGAAGAGGTCAAAAAGGAGCGCGGCGAGGCTATAATGGAGCAGCAGTTCCGTATCTTTGAAAAGCTCAACGAGCAGAATATCGGCAAGGTTCTTCGTACGGTTGTCGAGGGTTATGACGCTTATACAGACACATACTACGGCAGAACATGGCGTGACGCACCGGAAATTGACGGCACGGTAAATTTCACCTGCGGCTACGAGCTCAACGAAGGCGATTTTGTCGATGTTGAGATAATGGGTACCAACGAATATGATTTAATCGGAGAGGTAGTATGAAATTAAACACGCCGAATAAGCTCACAATAGCACGCATAATAATCACGCCTTTTTATCTTGCGGTGATACTTTGGGAAGGTCTGCCGCACAGATTTCTGATTGCAACGGCGATTTTTGCCGTCGCTGCGATAACGGACGCCATAGACGGCAAGCTTGCGAGGAAAAACAATCAGATTACCAACTTCGGAAAATTACTTGACCCCATTGCGGACAAGGTGCTGACAACCTCTGCTCTGCTTGCGTTTATGAAAATGGGACTTTGCAATATCTGGATAGTAATGATAGTTCTCACAAGGGAATTTACCATTGCTTCGATAAGAATGATTGCCGCGTCGAACGGAACGGTTATACCCGCAAATATATGGGGTAAGCTCAAAACCACCAGTCAGATGACCTTTACAATCGTCATCATGCTCCTTTGCGAGATTGATTATATAATCAATGATGTTTTGCAGTCGGATTCTCTTGAAAATCTGCCCGATTGGCTCACGCTTTCAAATGTTTCGAACGGACTTTTGTGGATAACAGCGGTACTTACCGTCATATCCGGCATAATATATATAAAAGACAGTAAAAATTCGATTGATTATTCAAAATAAGTGTGGTACAATATTAACAATAAAAATGCCGTGATTAAGAAGAGTAGTATTTTCTTCGGCTTTTAGAGAGAGGGCGCCGTCGGCTGAAAGCGCCTTTAAGACGGGAATTTACGAAGTGCGCTTATGAGCAGGCGGGGGGAATTTAAGTATCTCCGCACGCAGGGGTGCGTTAAAGCCTTTATGAGTTACAAATCGAAGTGGAACCGCGAACCTTTCGCCTTCGGAGTCTTTTGGACTTCGGAGGTTTTTATTTTTATATCGGAGGTGTTTTGATGTTTGAGCAGTTAAGAGAAGACATTGCGACCGTCAAGGACAGGGACCCTGCCGCCAAGTCGAACGCAGAAATTCTCTTTTTGTATCCGGGGCTCAAGGCCATAAGGATGCACCGCAAGGCATATTGGTTCTGGCATCACAATCACAGATTTATAGCGAGAGCAATATCTCAGCGGGCGGCAAGAAAAACGGGAATTGAAATTCATCCTGCCGCAAAAATCGGAAAAAGATTTTTTATTGACCACGGCACGGGCGTGGTAATCGGCGAAACTACGGAGATAGGCGACGATGTTACGCTTTATCAGGGCGTTACGCTCGGCGGTACGGGTAAGGATGTCGGAAAGCGACACCCGACAATCGGCAACGGCGTTATGATAGGCGCAGGTGCAAAGGTTTTGGGACCGTTTAAGGTCGGCGACAATTCAAACATAGCCGCAGGTGCCGTGGTGCTTGAGGAAATACCGGAAAACTGCACTGCCGTAGGCGTTCCGGCAAGGGTTGTCAGGCAGGACGGTAAGCGGGTCGACAAGCTTGACCATGTCCATATTCCCGATCCCGTTTCGCAGGAGCTTTGCAGGATGTCCGTCAAGATAGAAAGACTTCAAAAAGAGCTGGAAGAAGAAAGGAAGAAGCATAATGAGGATATATAACACCCTTACAAGAAGAAAAGAAGAGCTTAAAACCATTACGGACGGCGAGGTTAAAATCTATGCCTGCGGTCCCACCGTTTACAACTACATTCACATCGGAAATTCAAGACCGCTCTGCGTTTTTGACACGCTGCGCCGTTATCTTGAATACAGGGGATACAAAGTAAGATTTGTTCAAAATTTTACGGATATCGACGATAAGATAATTAAAAAGGCAATCGAAGAAAACTCGGATTATAAGACCGTTTCCGAGAAGTATATCAAGGAATTCTGGACTGACGCCAAGGGGCTTAACTTCCGTGAGGCTACCGTTCATCCGAAGGCTACGGAAAACATTGACGAGATAATCAATATCATCTCGACCCTTGTTGAAAAGGGTTACGCTTATCCCGTTGAGAACGGCGACGTTTACTTCAGTCCGAAAAAGTTTTCCGAGTACGGCAAGCTTTCGCATCAGCCGTTGGAGGACCTTGAAGCGGGTGCGAGAATAAACATCGGAGAGCTTAAGAAGGAGCCCATGGACTTCGCCCTCTGGAAAGGCGCAAAGCCCGGCGAGCCCTATTGGGACTCTCCCTGGGGCAAGGGTAGACCCGGCTGGCATATTGAGTGCTCGGCAATGGTACATCGTTTTCTCGGCAACACAATTGACATTCACTGCGGCGGTCAGGACCTTATTTTCCCCCACCACGAGAATGAAATCGCTCAGTCTGAGTGCTGCAACGGCGTTGCTTTTGCTCATTATTGGATGCATAACGGATATATCAATGTCGACAATGTCAAGATGTCAAAATCGCTCGGCAATTTCTTTACGGTTCGTGATGTGGCTGAAAAATACGGCTATGAGCCTATCCGTTATCTTATGATTTCTTCGCAGTACAGAAGTCCGATAAATTACAGCGTTGATATAATCGAGCAGTGCAAAGCGTCTCTTCAGAGGCTTTATACCTGCCGCGACAACCTTGATTTTGCGCTTAAAAATGCAACCGACGCCGTTCCCGAAAATGCCGAGGAGATAAAAAATCAGCTCTCTTCAAGGCGTGAACAGTTTATTGAGGCTATGGACGACGACCTCAACACGGCAGACGGCATTGCGGCTGTATTTGAGCTCGTAAAGGACATAAATGTCAATGTAATCAACTCGCAGTCGGCAGAGCTGATAAAATTCGCTACATCTTTATTTGACGAATTGACAAATGTACTCGGACTTGTATATAATAGAGATACGGACAACCTTGACGAAGAGGTTGAAAAGCTTATCGAAGCCCGTCAAAACGCCCGTAAGGAGAAAAATTGGGCAGAGGCGGACAGAATAAGAGATGAGCTCAAGGCTCAGGGCATTGTCCTTGAGGACACTCCGCAGGGCGTGAAGTGGCACAGGGAATAAAAGGAGGAAATTATGGGCGTATTAAACAGACCGGCTATCAAGTATGAGGCAAGGAATTTTATTTCAATCGACACAAGATGGCTTAAGATGTTCTTTGCGGGATTTATCATTTACATCTTGAGTAACGGCTTTAGCTTTTTTATAAATCTGAAAAATGCTTTTTCCAACGGCTTCGTGTTCTACGACGATTATTATTCACAGGTGGGAGACGCTTCGACTTACGGATTGACAAGCGGCAATTTTATTATCGGATTGATACTTATGCCCTTTACCGTTGCGCTTGCAGGCTATTATCTCAACCATATCAGAGGCTTCAACCCGGATTGGAAATCGCTTTACAAAGAGGGTATAGACAATTTCGGCAAATACATTGCGACAATGATTGTCCGTGAGATTTATGTATTTCTTTGGTCGTTGCTTTTCGTTATTCCCGGCGTTATAAAGCATTACGCATATTCACAGACAAAGTACATTATCCACGATAACAACAATCTCAAAACAAGCGACGCTATTAAAATGAGCGATATTATGACCAAGGGCTTCAAGTCTGATTTGTTCGTGCTTGATTTAAGCTTCATTCTTTGGTATATGCTCGTTGCATGCACCGCAGGCATTGCGATTATCTATGTAACGCCCTATGTTGAAACAACAAGAGCCATGTACTATGAAAATCTTAAAAAGCACGCTATCGACTCGGGACTTATTGCTCCCGAATCATTCGGAATCGTTCCCGTTGAGCCCGAGCGCGGCTTTAACGGAGACCCGATGCAGAACGGCGGATTTACCTACGGCGGCGAGGGTATCGACGCTCAGTTTACCGTGGAGGACGAAAAGGCTCCCGAGGCTGAAAACAAGAACGAAGAAGAAAATTTATAATTTTTTCAAAAAAGTGTTGACAAGTGCTTTGACTTGTGCTATCTTATAGAAAACAAACGAACACAAACGAACACAAACCTACGATTAAGAGTAGTAACCTTTTACAGAAACTCAAAGAGAGTTGCCGACAGTGAGATGGCAGCAGTGGAATTTAAGGCGAATGGACTTATGAGGGCGGTCGAAAGCGTTTTCGCAAGTAGTAACCGACGGGGTGTACCCGTTACAGTACAGCTCATATGTATGTATGAGGCAGAGCGGGCGAAGTTTTTTCGTCAACTTGGGTGGTACCGCAGGTATTTATATCCTGTCCCAATTATTGGGACAGGATTTTTTTATTTTCAATTTGGAGTGAGCTTTATGAAACTTTTGAAAAAACGATGGCGATGGCGGCAGTAAACCCCATTCACAAAAACGATAAAAACAAAAAAACAAATTACACATTTTAAGGAGTTAATCACCATGAAAAAAATTACAAAGGCTTTATCAATTTTACTCGTATTCGCACTTGTTTTAGGCTTTGCGGCTTGCGCTAACAATAACGCAAACAAAGCCGACGCGTCAAAGACATACAAAATCGGCATTTGCAACTATGTTGACGACGCATCACTCAATCAGATTTATGAAAACATCGAAGCTCAGTTAAAAACAATCGAAACGGAAAAGGGCGTTAAGTTCGAAATACTTTATGACAACTGCAACGCAGACCAGAATGTACTCGCTCAGATAATTTCAAACTTCAAGGCAGAGAATGTTGACCTTATGGTCGGTATCGCAACGCCCGTTGCAATGGCTATGCAGGCTGCAACAACTGATATTCCCGTTGTTTTCTCGGCTGTTTCCGACCCTGTAGGCGCGGGTCTTGTAAATTCACTTGAAACTCCCGGCGCAAATGTAACCGGAACCTCGGATTACCTCAACACAACGGCAATTATGAACCTTATCCTCGCAAACAACCCCGACACAAAGACGGTAGGTCTCCTTTACGATGTGAGCCAGGATTCCTCAACAGCTCCTATCGCTGACGCTAAGAAGTTCCTTGACGAAAAGGGAATCAAGTATATCGAGCGCACAGGCACAAATGTAACAGAGGTTCAGCAGGCTGCACAGGCACTTGTAAACGATAAGGTTGACGCAGTTTTCACTCCCACAGACAACACAATTATGAAGGCTGAGCTTTCAATCTATGAAACTTTTGCGGCAGCTAAAATCCCGCACTTCACCGGCGCAGATTCCTTTGCACTTAACGGCGCATTCCTCGGCTACGGCGTTGACTATGCAAACCTCGGCGTTGAGACAGCCAATATGATTGCAAACATCCTTGTAGACGGCGCTGATCCCGCAACTCTTTCGGTAATGGTATTTGACAACGGTACCGCAACAATCAACACCGACATCTGCACAGAGCTCGGATATGATTACAGCGCTCTTGAAACAACCTTTAAGCCTTATTGCACAAAGGTTCAGAGCATTACAACCGCAGAGAGCTTTACCTCGGCGGCAGAATAAAAACAGGAGACTTGACAGACTATGTCTTTAGGATCAATCACAGCATTATTACAAACCGCATTTGAATTGGGACTCATCAGCTCCCTTACGGTACTTGCATTGTTTTTAAGCTATTCAATGCTTAATGTCTGCGACCTGTCAACCGACGGATGCTTCACTCTCGGGGCGTCCGTCGGCGCTGTTGTCGCAATATCGGGTCATCCGTATCTTTCCATTGTTGCGGCAATGCTCGCAGGAATTGCGTCGGGCTTTATAACCGCAATTTTACAGACAAAAATGGGCGTTGACAGCCTGCTTGCAGGTATAATCGTCAACACGGCGCTGTATTCGGTAAATATAGCGGTTATGGGCAATTCGTCTTTACTTAATATGAACAAAACCGATACCGTGTTTACCAAGATGAAAACGCTTCTCGGCGGAACATTTCTTGAAAAGCAGTCGGTGCTTATCGTTTCGCTCATAGCTGTGGTGCTCGTCATTTTGTTTCTGTCGCTTTTCCTTAAAACAAAGCTCGGACTTGCAATCCGTGCAACGGGCAACAACCCCGATATGGTTCGTTCGTCCTCGATAAACCCCGCATTTACGACGATTATCGGACTTTGCGTTTCAAACGCCTTTACGGGGCTTTCGGGCTGTCTGCTTGCCCAGTCGCAGAAATCGGTAAACATCGACATCGGCACGGGTATGGTAACGGTTGCGCTCGCTTCTCTTCTTATCGGCGGCGCATTTGTCCGCAAGGGCAAGGTTACGGCAAAGGCTGTCGGCGTGGTTATCGGTGCGGTTGTGTTCCGCCTTGTTTATACGGTTGCGCTTCGCTTCAATATGCCGGCGTCAATGCTCAAGCTTGTTTCATCCGTAATCGTAATTATCGCAATTTCAGGACCGTACCTCAAAAGCAAGTATCCGGAGTTTAAGCGCAGACTTGACCACAACAAAGCAAGGAGGGCGGCATAATGCTTGAAATAACAAATATTTCAAAGACCTTTAACTCTGATACCGTCAATGCAAAGACCGCTCTAAACAACCTTTCTCTGAGCGTTAAGGACGGCGATTTCATAACGATTATCGGTGCGAACGGCGCAGGTAAATCAACGCTTTTCAACGCTATCGCAGGCGATTTTATAACCGATACGGGTAAAATCGTCCTTGACGGCGAGGATATAACCCTCACTCCGACGCACAAGCGTGCAAAGGTTATCGGCCGCCTTTTTCAGGACCCCATGAGGGGCAGCGCTCCCGGAATGAGCATTGAGGAAAATCTTGCTCTTGCGGCAGGCAAGGGCGGATGGCTGAGCAAAATCGGCAAAAAGGATAAAGAGGAGTTCCGTCAGAAGCTTTCGCTTCTCAATATGGGACTTGAGGACAGAATGCAGCAACCGGTCGGTCTGCTTTCGGGCGGACAGAGGCAGGCACTTACCCTTATGATGGCAACATATACGCCGCCGAAGCTTTTGCTGCTTGACGAGCACACGGCAGCTCTTGACCCGTCAACGGCTGAAAAGGTGCTTGAGCTCACAACAGAAATTGTAAGGGATAACCGCCTTACCTGTCTTATGGTAACGCACAATATGCAGTCGGCTCTCGACCTCGGCAACAGAACGGTTATGATGGATAAGGGAACCGTTATTTTCGATGTTGAGGGTGAAGAAAGAAGCGAGCTGGAGGTCTCCGATTTGCTTGAACAGTTCAAACTGTCGGCAGGTAAGGCTCTTGATAATGACAGAATGCTGCTGACCTGATAATATTAAGCCTTTCTGTCGGTTGCTTTTTGTAGAAAGTATATATTAAATTGCATCGCCGCAGGCTATATTGCTTGCGGCGATTTTCTATTGATTTGCGACGGTGAGTTATATATGGGAAGTGAAAGCGTATAATTGTATAATATTATATTTTTCTGACTTTTTCTATCTGCTGTTTTGATATACATATTTCAAAAAAAGAAAAGTCGGAGCAGAAAAATATAGAAAAATCATATATAGCGTATTATATTCTGTCAACCAATTTATCGAAAAATATTGAGCCTTTGTTTCCGAAAAGGTATTTGCTTAGTGATATTGCACAGTCTGCGTCTGAGAAAACTATGCACATTTCACAAAGAAATGACAAACTATATCGAAAAAAATATATTTATATTGAAAAAGTGTGCAGTTTTGCAGGAAAAGTGTGCAGTTTTGCATTTCGCTTGAAAACGGGCTCAAAATAAAGTATCATTTTATTGCAGATGATGTCGAGTCTGCAATAAAATCAAAGAGACCGCAGGTCTTATTGATACTCCCCAATAAACACCTGAGGAATTCCAATAGCCCTCGGGTGTTTACGCTTTTTACAGCTCGATATTTTGCTTGTTTTCTTAAAGGTACTCTCGTCAAGAAGCGATACCATATGCGTAAGCTCGTGAGACAATGCGCCCAAAAGTTTTTATGATTGTCTTGAAAAGTTAACAATTATGGAGTATTATTTACAGCGTTAACGGAAAGTCGCTTTATTTGAGAACGGCTGCGTATGATTACGCTCAATTGTGTAAGACTGAAAACAGGTGATAAAATATGAAAACGGGTGTTATTGATGTCGGCGGCGGTATGCGCGGAATTTATGCCGCAGGCGTGTTTGACTGTTGCCTCGACAACGGAATAAATTTTGACTACGGTATCGGAATTTCTGCGGGGAGTGCAAATCTCATTTCGTATCTAAGCGGGCAGAAGGGCAGAAATTACCTTTTTTACCACGATTATTCCGACCGTAAGGAATATATGGGGCTCGGAGAATTTATCCATCACCACTCATTCCTCAATCTTGATTACATTTACGGCACGCTGAGCAACTCTGACGGCGAAAATCCTTTGGATTTTGAAAAAATCGTCAATAATCCGATGGAATGGTATGTTGCGGGAACAAACGCGATAACAGGCGAAGCGCACTATTTTGATAAAAACGATATCAAGCGAGACGATTACAGCATATTGAAGGCTTCATCGGCAATACCCGTCGTATGTGAACCGCAATTTATTGACAATGTACCTTACTTTGACGGTGCGCTTGGAAACCCTGTCCCGGTACAAAAAGCGATTGCGGACGGATGCGACAAAGTAGTGCTTATTCTCACCAAGCCCGAAGCTCTTATTCAGACTCCGGACAATGAAAAGAAGCTTGCGCTGATGTTCAAAAACAAATATCCGAATGCGGCTCATCAGCTTGAGTTGCGCGCCGAGCGCTACAACGAGGGCGTTGCTTTGACTCAGAAATATGCAAAGGACGGAAAAGCGATAATCATTGCTCCGGATGACACCTGCGGAGTTGATACGCTCACAAAGAACAAAAGCTCGTTGCAAAAGCTGTACGATAAAGGCTATCACGACGGCGAAAAAGTAGCTGAATTTTTGTCAAATTCATAAAACCGAACAAAATTGATAAAGCACGGTAATCGAATAACGGTTACCGTGCTTTTATTGTCTAGCAATTGATGAAAACCCCCGGTTCTACCGGGGGAAAAGGAACGCTTTA
>CAVFQD010000016.1:0-29922 GCA_963624605.1 Eshraghiella crossota
TATCTTGCTTCCAACCGTCCATCCTTTCTTTTGAAAATGTTTTCACCTTTGCGCATAAAAATTTTCCTCCTTGTTATGATATTTGCCCGTAAAGGCATATGTTTTATAAATTTATGACTGTAATTTTGACTGCGAACATCTCGTAAAATAGTGAAATATCCCTTGATATATCAAGCTTTTTTTGCTTGAGAAGCCGGTGACTATTAAGACTTTTAAGTAAAATATTATTTTTTACTTGCATTTTTCAATACAATGTGATAAAATAAACCTATAAAATAGCAGATTAGGCATTCACAGAGTGCCGAACTCTGCGAAAAATTTACACACAGTAATATTGTTTACCCGAGATACATTTTTATTTTTGTAAAGACATAGTACTGCCAAAGCTTAACCGCCCGAGTTGTTCCGAAATGTTACATTTCGGTTGCAAATTCGGGCGGTTTCCTGCGATACGGTCAAATGACTGTAGTATACTGATAACCGTTAAGCATAAAAGAACCCTCCCGACGTACATTCTGCACCGGGAGGGCTTTTTTCTGTTGTCTTTTTTTATTGCGTAAAATTATTTGTAAAGCGTCTGTGTCTGGTCAAAGCTTCTGTTACCCGAAGCGATACCGTCAAGATAGAAGTAATCGAAGAAGTCGAGCACGCCGTCCTTTGAAAGGTCTGCGGCAATATAATATACCGAATTTTCTTCTATATTACCCACGCCGTCAAAAGCGTCGTCAAAAAGCAAGGATATATCGGTTTCATCAACAGCTCCGTCGCCGTTTACATCGCCGTAAAGGATAACCGTAGCAACCTCGTAAACAATGCTCGAATCAGCGGAGGATACACATTTGATAACGCTGCCGGTACCAACCCTGTCAGTGGACGAAAGCGTTTTTCCGTCCTTTGTAACTACAATCTGTACACCGCTGTTTTTAAGCTGTGATTCAATATCCGCTACCGTGTTTGCGTTCGGATTGAGACCTACCATATAGGTATATTGAGTGCTCGCTTCCCTGTCTACAACAAGAGAAGCACCGTCATCCACAACAAGCTTTTTATATTCAAGAGCATTTATTGCGTTTTCAATCTCTTCAATCGCATTGCTTATCTCAAGCACTGTTGCACCGTCGTTTTTGAGAACCGTCTCGCCGTTTTCAACAGCCGCCGAAAGAGCGTTTGACGACTGCTCAGTGACATCGGTCATATCAAGCGCATTTGCTTTAGCAATTTCATTTTCAAGTGCGGTCTTGTCAACCGTAACGGTGTATTCTTCGGAAATATCGCTTTCCGTTCCCGCAGCGTTTACAGCCTTGAAGGTATATGTCTTCGCGCTTGTGAGCTCAACGGTAAGAGTGTTGCCGTCAAGAGGCTTGAAGCCTGTTCCGTCGTTATAATAATAGGTAACGCCTGAGGTTGAATTTGTTGCGCTCAGCATAAATGTTACACTCTTGTTTACGCTAGGATTGAGCTCGCCGCTGACAGCTACGGTAAGCACCGGCTTTGCGGAGTCAATCTTAACGGTAAGCGATGTGATTTCGCTTTCAAGTCCCGAATATGAAATTGCCTTGAATTCGTATGTGTGAACGCCCTCAACAGCGGTAACCGTATTTGACTTGAGAACAGCCCATTCGCCGTCGTCAACCCTGTATTCATAGCTGTATATGCCCGAAAAAGCATTTGATGAAAGGCTTATTTTAACCGGCTTGCTTGCATATCCGCCTGTATAACTCTCTCCGTCCGATGTTGCGGTTGCCACAACATTTTCGGGATTTACGCTGTCCACGGTAACAACCGAGGAGACATAGGTTTCGCTGACATTTCCTGCGTTATCCGTAACGGTTACCTCAACAGTACCCTTAAATGTGCCGTCGATTACGGGCTTTGAGCTCTCGTCATAAACCGTCCAATCTACTGCCACTGAACCGTCCGAGTTTACAAATCTGTATTTCACTTCGGCAATGCCTGTGCCTTCATCCGAAGCCGTAACGGTAATTTCCGCGGTGTTGTTCATAAATACCGCAAAATCGGTTGAGCTTACAGGTCTTACAACCGAGCTTCCGTCAAGCTGTTTAACGCTTACGCTCTCGACAACGGGAGGAGTCGAATCGAAGTCGGTTATTGTGATTTCTTCCTCACAGAAAAGTCCGTTCTGCGCATAAACCATTACCCTGTATGTTCCGTTTTCGGTTACGGTAAATGCCTTTTCGTCGGTAATATCCTTGCCGTTAACGGTTATTTTCTTAATTCCGGAAGCGCCCGTAGTCGCGTTTACATTTACCGTAATCGGCGCATTGGGAGCAGTCTGCTCGCTCTTTACAAGTTCAACGGTAGGCGTGATATTGTCAATCATTACATAATACGAATCGGAGGGTGTGCTCTCCGTTCCTGCGGCGTTTACTGCCTTAAAGGAATAGTTTGCGTTTGCGTTATCACGGAGTGCTATAACCTCGCCAGTGGTGATTTCCGTCCACACTCCGCTGCCGTCTGTATAGTAATAGGTAATTCCCGAAATCGACTCTTCAAGCGTTGAGAGGTCAAATACGACATCGTCGCTTGTCCATCTGCCGAATGTGCCCTTGAAGTCGACACGGATAATCGGCACCTGTCTGTCGATTTTAACGGTAAACGAGGTAATCGGGCTTTCAAGATCGGAATTTGAAACCGCTTTGAATTCATAGAGATGAGTTCCCTGCTCCGATGCGGTTATCTTACCGTCCGCAGAAGAAATCCATTCTTCGCCGTCTATTCTGTAAAGATATTCGTAAATTCCGGAATATGCGCTTGAATTAAGCTCAATGTCAACGCTGTCCGCTACCCACTCTCCGTCGGTATAGCTCTCGCCCTTATAGGTTGCGTTGACTGTAACCTCGGCAGGTATGTCGGCGTCTATTACGAAGCCGTCCGAACGGTAATAATCGGAAACATTGCCGGCCTTATCAAAAGCTCTTGCCTGAACATATCCTTTGAAATTCGGGTCAACAACAGGCTTGTCGCTTTCGGTGTATGCGCTCCATTCTTCGGTTATCGGATCGCCGTTTTCATCAAGAAGTCTGTACTCTACCCTGTCAATTCCCGCTACGCCTATATCCTCGCTTGAAATTGTAACCTCAACCTGCTCGTTAAAGAATCTGCCGAAGGTCAATGCGTTAATAAGCCTTGCAAAGCCGCCCTTTTCCTTGTGTTCAAGGGTAATTGAATTGACAACGGGCGCCGATTTATCGATATTGCTTACCGTAAGCGTTTTTGAGGAGGACAGTCCGTTATTTGCGGTGATTTCAACTGTATATGTGCCGTTTTCGTCAACCGTAAATTCGGTATTGCCCGTTATATCCTCGCCGTTGAGCGTAAGTGACTTAACTCCCGACTCGCCGACCGTAAGATTGTTGATATTGACCGTATATGATTGGTTGGTAAGCTCTGTAACCGTTTGCTCAAGCGTTATACTCGGGGTTACATTATCAAATCTTACCCTATAGCCTTCGGTGGGCTCACTTTCGATTCCCGCACTGTTTATCGCCTTAAAATAATAAACATTATCTCCGTTTGTATTGACAACATAATAATTTGATGAAAGTACTATCCAATCGGTTGCGGTTTCCGACTTGAAATAGTATTTTACGCCGTCAAGCTTATTTGTTGAATCCAAGGTGAACATTACCCTGCTTGCCGTCCATTCTCCGTCATAGCCGTTGCTGTTAACACTGACAACGGGAATACCGTAAACAATTACGGGGAAAGTCTTTGACGCGCTTCTGCCTGCATGAGTATATGTTACGGTTATCTGCTGCTCTTCATTGAGGAGGTTCGGATTAAACGCAGCCGTATCAACCGTATAATCGGTTACATATTCGGACTCTGCGTTTGCATAGTTTGCCTTAACAGTCAAGTCCGTAAGGTCAAGCTCTGTCGCACCTTCAAGATATTTATACTGAGGAGCGGTAATTTCAATGTCTGTAAGCTCCTTGGATTTAAGCGTTATCGAGAAAACGCCTCTGTAAGTTTTCCCTGCTCTGACAACGGAAACAACTATATACTGCTCGTCATCAAGAATTTTTTGATTTATCTCGCTTACGGTGTAGTCGGTAACCTCAACACGCAACTGCTCGTCCGAAAGAGACTGTGCGTCATCGCCGTAATATTTTTCGATATCCGCTCTGTCATAGGTAAGCTCAACCTTAAGATTTGTAAGGTCAAGCTCCGTATCGCCCTCAACATACTCAGTCTTTGTCGGTGCGGTAACGGTAATGCTCTTTGGCTCAATCTCGACTACGGTAATATTCTTTGTGGTGTCGTTATGTGAAGTGAAATTTCTTCTTCCGAAAAGATAAAGAGTTGTTTCACCTGCCGTTTTACCCGTAACAAGTCCGTTATCAGTAACGGAAGCCACACTGTTTTCCATATTACCGGAGCTGTTAAGCGTGTTTGAAGCTGTCCACGGAGCCGTTCCCTCGTCTGTGGGCAAGCCCCAAAGGGTCTTTGTAATATCAAGTCTTACGGGAGTGAAGTGAGCCTGATACTGTACGGGAAAATCCCTTATGACATAGTCGCTTCCCTCAATTCTCGCCGAGGTGACATAGTTAATAAATGCACCCTTAACCGTAATTTCAAACGACTTGGTAACGCCGCTAATCGTTGCATAAATGGTTGTTTTTGAAGAATTAAATGTGCCGTATCCGCCTGCGTCGAGTCCCTTTACAACGCCGTTTTCGTCAACGGAAGCGATCGACGGGTCGGCAGACGACCATTTGACGGTTGAAAGCAGTGCCTCGTCATAATCCTCGGGCGTAATACTTTCAATGCTCAACTGAATCGTGGAATTCTCTGTCACGCTTGACTTACCCGTAATTGAGAAGTCTGTTATAGCCTTACCCGAGACGATATTTACGGACGTCTCGACAGAGGAACCGTTAAAGGTTGCTTTTGCAACAAGAGTTATTACGCCGCTCGACTTGGGAGTAAGGAGTCCGTTTGAGTCAACCGTAGCAGTGGAAATCTCTGCGGGGGCGTCAGCGGTCGCCCATACGGTTTCGTTGGTTGCGGAGTCAAGAAGTCCCCATTCCCTAACAACGGATTTATTGTTATTAAGTCTTGAGGGGAACACTGTTGATGTATATTGCGACGATGCGTCATTCGCAATAACCGTATCGCCCGAAATTTCAATTCCCGAAAGTGAGCCGGTGATTCCCGAACGCCTTACCGTAACGCTGACAGTCCTCGAAACATCGCCGAGTGTAGCCGTAATGTCAACGCTCTTGCTTATTGTTCCGCCGTCAAGTCCCATAACCAAGCCCGTGCCGTCAACAACGGCAATTGTGGGGTCGGAGCTTGTCCATACAATGTCTCCCGTGTATGCGCCTGCCGGTTCAAGATTCGCTATTGCAAGCTGAGTGGAGTCGCCCTCAGAAATTGTCGTGGTACCCGTGATGTCGAAGCTTGTTACCGGAAGCTCGGCAGGATCAACAACCTCAAAGGTAATCTTATCGTTGAACGCCGCATAAAGCGTGCTTTCGGGCTGAACCTTAATTGTAGCGCTGCCCGTACCGATAAATGTTACAAGTCCCGTGTCGGACACGGTAGCAACCTTTGACGAGCCTGAGAAAAGTCCTGTGTCAACGCTCCATTTAACGCCCTGCTTAAGTCTTACCGGAGTAACGGCTCCGTAAAGCTGAACGGTAGTGCCGACAGCAACCTTGAGCGGAACCTTCTTTTTATTTGTGATATGCACACCCGTCGGGGCAACAGAAGCGATAACGCTTTGAGTTACAAGTATATCGACAGAGTCGCTGCAAAGCTTGTTTCCGTCCGAGTCATACGCCGTTGCGGTAACAACGACATTCATATTATCAAGATAATTTTTAAGGCTGTCTGCTATCGTGTCGCCCGCAACGCCTCTTACAAGCGCAACAAGAAGGTCTGTGTTTACGGTTTCGAGATCGTATCCGCTGTCCTCAATCGCCTTTTCGATAGACGAAGCTATGGATTCTCCGACAAGGGGTATTGATCTGACCTCCTCGTCAAGCCAAAGCTGAATAATTGCTGCCTTGGAATAATCGTAGCCTGTTACCTTGCCTGTTTCGTCAACATCTGCAAGAAGAGGCAAATTACTCTCCCACTCGACCGTAACACCCTCGGGTGCGTCGTCGGAGAGTGTGTAACCGAGCTGTACCGAGCGGTACTCCTGCACCTCTACCTTATCCGTTATTTCAGTGCCGTTTTCGTCGGTTATGGTAATCGACGTTCCTGCGGCAAACACGCTCATTCCCGGAACAAGCGTTAAAATTATAAGTAAAACGCTTAATAATACGCTTTCGACCTTTGCTGCTGCGTTTCTCATAATGTTGACAGACCTCCATCCGATTTTACATAATTATGTGTTATTTTATCACGGATAAAATCCGTTTTCAATAGAATTTTATTTCAATTTTGTAAACTTTGAATAAACTGTTTATTAACACAAAAAATACACTCGGGTGATAGTATGAATTTAGCATTTTTTGACACAAAAAGCTATGATATACCGCCGTTTGAGCGATTTTCGAAAGGCAAAAACATCAATATAAAATTCTTTGAATCAAAGCTCAATTCCGACACGGTTTTATTGGCGCGCGGCTTTGACGGAATTTGCGTGTTTGTGAACGATACTCTTGACAAAAATGTCATAGAAAAGCTGTGCGAATTCGGAGTCAAATTCATTGCACTGCGCTGTGCCGGATACAACAATGTCGATTTAAAATACACCGAGGGCAACATTGCCGTTTTTCATGTCCCCGCATACTCCCCTTATGCGGTTGCCGAGCACGCAATGGCTATGCTTTTGACCTCGGTACGCAGAACTCACAAGGCGTATATCAGAACAAAGGATTTCAACTTTTCTCTCGGCGGTCTTGTCGGCTTTGATTTGCACGGAAAGACAGCAGGCGTAATCGGCACGGGGAAAATCGGACGGGTGTTCATTGATATTTGCAAGGGCTTTTCTATGAATGTTATCGCCTACGATAAATATCCCGTTCAAGACTCCGACATTAAATATGTAAGCCTCGAAGAGCTTTACAGAAGAAGCGATATTATCTCTTTCCACTGTCCGCTGACGGAAGAAACCTACCATATGCTTGACCGAAACAGCATAGCAAAGCTTAAAAAAACCGCAATCGTAATAAACACCTCCCGCGGTCCGCTTATCGAGTCGAAGGCTCTGCTTAAAGCGATAAAGGAACGGCGTATCGGTGCCGCCTGCCTTGACGTGTATGAAGAGGAAGCGGATATATTCTTTGAGGATTACTCGGGGCATATAATCGAGGACGACACCCTCGCACGGCTTATCACAATGCCGAATGTGCTTGTAACCTCGCATCAAGCGTATCTTACAACGGAAGCTCTTGACAATATTGCGGAAATAACGGTTGAAAACATTCTTTCGTTTGAAAAGGACGGAAAGTGCAAACACGAGCTACACTGCATCAAATAAAATAAAAAATACATCGGAATATGCTTTGAAAGGTTGACAAATCCTGTATTTTGTGTATAATACTTTTGTTGCCAAAATGCAATGCACTTGCCGGTGTGATGGAATTGGCAGACGTGCTGGACTCAAAATCCAGTGGTAGCGATACCGTGCCGGTTCGACCCCGGCCACCGGCACCAAAAAGAAACGACAATTTTCAGCAGAAGATTGTCGTTTCTTTTTGTTCTTTTCACTTTTCTCTTCTCATTTTTCTTTTTTCTCTCGGCTTGTCATTTCCGGACAAAAGATAAGGGAGAAAAGATAAAAGAAAAGGCGGCTTTGCTAAAGACCGAAACAAACCCCGTGCAAAACAATTTTGCAACGGGGTTTGTCTGAATTGATATTGAATTTATCAGTCTTTATTTGCGCGTCTTTCGATAAGCTCATCAAGAATTCTTGTGTGCTCTTCATCTGTGAGCGGATACTTGATTGTGGGAATAGCGGAAAGAAGCATACCGATTGCCGGCGGAATTGAGATAAGAAGGAACATCGCCATAGCATACTTACCGTCATTAGCCTCAAAGAAATGATATTCGCCGTTTGCCAAACCGAGATTGAGTTCCTCAATGTATTTATCGGTATAATTGACTGCCGCATAAATGAAGCCTGAAATAAGCGAGGAAACGCCCATTGAAAGCTTTGTGATGAACGACTGACCGGAGAAGAATACGCCGTCGGTACGAACGCCGTTCTTATACTCCTCATAGTCAACACAGTCTGCAATCATAATTGACTGAAGAATGTTGATTGAGCCCATAGCCCATGAAGCCGCAAACATCATAACAGCCATAAAGAGTACATAACCCATGATCTTCATAAGATTACCGCCTGCCAATTTGTAAACGGCAAATATCAATGCAAAGGGAACTGCGCCTGCGATTGAGTAGAAGTTATAAAGCTGCTTTTTGCCGTGTTTTGCAATAAGCTTGGGCGTAACGGCAGTACCGATAATCATACCGCCGAGAAGACCGAGAGCCATAACAAGGAGCTGAACGATTTTTTCAATCTGAAGCTTGCCGTCAATCATAAGGTTAGCAAGGTTGTTGTCGAAGAAATAGTACATAACAAGTGTTAAGCCGACAACGGAAAGAAGCTGAATCGGGCTTCTTAAAATACCGGAAAGAAGAATTCTTCTGAACGGGTCGTTTGAAGCCATAATCTTAAAGTTTTCTTTAAGGGTATACTTCTTTTCCGACTGCTTAACCTTCTCCTTAACGGAAAGTCCGGCAAACTGGAAGAGAACCGTTGCAAGAACCGTAAGGATTACAGCAATTATAATATAGGATTTTTTATCCGCATGGATAACATCAAGTCCCTGCGACTGGAAGGTCGGAGAAAGAGCCTTGCCTGCAAAGGTAATCAGCATACCGATTGCGCCGACATTTGAAACGATACGGGCAAGCGAAAGAGCCTTTGCTCTGTCGTTTTCGTCATCCGTCATAAGAGACGTTACGCCCCAAAGCGGAATATCGCCGACAGTGTAGGACATACCCCAAAGGATGTAAATAAACGCAGCCCATGCAATAATCAACGCGTGAGCAGTTGACGATGTGTAGTCGGTATATGTTGCGTTACAGAATGTAAGAATTGTAATTATACCGACGGGAATCGGAACAAACATAAGATAGGGCTTGCATTTACCCCATTTGCTTCGTGTATGGTCGACGATTGAGCCCATCATAAAGTCGTTGATTGCGTCCCAAATACGGGCAACGAAAAATATGGTGGAAATCGCCATTGCCGGCAGGAAAATAACCGACTGCCAGTAATACTGAAGTCCGCCGGAAATAATGTTGTAAATAATGTTTTGTCCCGCAAGACCTACCAAGTAACCCGTTAATTCCTTACCGGTATAGGTGTTGTGCTTGATAGCTCCGTTGGGAGATTGAGATTTTTTGCTCATCTTAACCTTCCTTTTGTGCATATTTCTACGCTTAAAATTTTGAGAAAATTATAGCATATATAAAATTTTATTTCAAGGGTGCAAATATAATTAGGCATATTCAACAAACAACCGAACGATAATTTATTGAAATTACCGATTGACTGTTGCAAAGCGTGTCTATAAAGGGAAAAACAAGGCAATCGAGAGCTTCGATTGCCTTGTTTTGATGTTTTATGGACTATGCCGCACAAATTAACCGACACAATCAAAATAATTTTCAATCCGTGCGAAGCACCCACACCTCTTCACTCTTCACACTTCACACTTCACTCTTCACTCTTCACTTCACATTAGTATCCCAGCACGCCTGTGAGGGATTCGTCGTCGTCAATCCATTTCTTTACATGGACAATTCTGTAATCGTCCTTGGTATC
This sequence comes from Eshraghiella crossota, assembly GCA_963624605.1. Classification (GTDB taxonomy): domain Bacteria; phylum Bacillota; class Clostridia; order Oscillospirales; family Acutalibacteraceae; genus Fimenecus. The sequence continues at coordinate 9,812 of CAVFQD010000016.1, forward strand.
CCTGACAACAATGTGCTCGATACCCGAGTTTATAATCATCCTCTTACACATCGAGCAGCTGTTCGCGTTTTCGACATAATCCGTATCGTTACTTTCAAGTCCGACAAGATAAAGCGTGCCGCCGAGCATTTCATTTCTTGAAGCGCTGATAATTGCGTTTGCCTCTGCGTGTACGCTTCTGCAAAGCTCATACCTTTCCCCTCTCGGAATTTTAAGCTCGTCTCTTATGCATCTGTTTATATCGCAGCAGTTTTTTCTGCCTCTCGGCGCACCGGAATAACCTGTCGATATTACCTGGTCGTTTGACACTATGACCGCTCCGTAATGGCGGCGCAGACAGGTGCTTCTGTGAGCGACAGCCTCCGCAAGGTCAAGGTAGTAATTTGTTTTATCTCTTCTTTCCATAAAGTTCACACCTCAAAGTAATATTATATAAAAATGATAACACAAACCGCAAATTTGTTCAATATGCCAAATTAACCAAAAATACAGTCTCACGATTTACATTGCACAATCACGCAAAATATGATATTATCTATTCGGTGATAAAATGAGATTCAGAAAACTTAAAAACCTTGATACAAGACGGGATAATTGCAGCGAGCTGCGTATCCCCTATTCAATCCCCGATTTTGATTTAAGGAATATCGACAATGTCCGTGCGTATATCAACTTTTCGGAGTGTTTTGAGAACGACGCACCGCTTGTGCTTGAAATCGGCTGCGGCAAGGGTCAGTTCGCAACGGAATACGCCAAAAGGAATCCCGATAAGAACATAGTCGGAATAGAATGTGTGCCCGGCGTGCTTGTTATAGCCTGCGAAAAGGCGAAAGAGGCAAAAGTAAGCAACCTGCGCTTTCTTGAAATGAAGGCGGAATATCTTCCAGTGTTCATCAAAGAAAAGAGCGTTTCGGAAATTTTTCTCAACTTCAGCACGCCTTTCCCGAAGGCAAGGCACGAAAAGCACAGGCTTACAAGCCCTGAATTCCTGAGCATTTATAAAAAGATACTTGTTCCCGGTGGGGTAATCACTCAAAAGACGGACAGCCTTGACTTCTTTGAATATTCTATAGAAAGCTTCAAAAACAACGGCTTTGAGGTTACAAGCATAATCAAAGACCTGCACAACAGCGGCTTTGAGGGCAATATTGTTACGGAATACGAGCAAAAATTCGCACAGCAGGGTCTGCCCCTGTACAGGCTTGAAGCGAAACTTAAGGATTAAAATTTTATTTTGCAATACTATAAGAAAAAGTCGATTCCGTGTAGAATCGACTTTCTTTTTATTCTTTCTTTTCTTCTTCCTGCTGTTTCAGGCTCTCCTGAGTGAAAAACTCAAACTCTTCGCCCTTGCAGAACGCCTCGGTGCTGTCCGCAGCCTTAAAGAATACCGTAAGGGTCTGGAAAATCAGCTTTATGTCGAGCCAAAGGCTGTATTTTTCTATATACATAAGGTCGAGCACCAATTTATCCTTGGGTGAGGTGTTATACTTGCCCGCAATCTGCGCATGGCCAGTAAGTCCTGCCTTAACCCTCAAACGGTAACTGAACTCGGAGAGCATATCTGTATACTGGTCGACATTTTCAACCATCTCGGGTCTGGGTCCGACAATGCTCATTTCGCCTTTTAGGATATTTATAAGCTGCGGCAGCTCGTCAATTCTGAACTTACGCAAAAGCCTGCCAACCTTTGTAATACGGTCATCGTCGCTTGTGACGGAGCGATTGACGGCGTCCTTTTCTTTCATTGTTCTGAATTTATAGACATAAAAAATTTTACCGTTGAGCGTTGCCCTCTTCTGCTTGAAGAAAACACTGCCGCCGTCCTCTGCTTTAATAAGTATTGCGCATATAAGGAAAAGCGGGGAGAGCACAATAAGCCCGCAGAACGAGCCGAAAATATCAAGCAGGCGCTTAAAGAATTTCTGCTCCTCGGTAAGCCCCTTGACCTGCGAAGCGTAAAGCGGCTTGTCATCCAAAATTGTTGTTCTGCCTCTTAACGCAACTATATCACACATTTCAAAATTATAATAAATATTCTTATTGTTCGCATAGCAATACTCGATTATCGTGGTACGGGAAGGCACCGGAACGTCATATACAAACACGGTGTCGCAACGGTTGATAATGTCGTACATATCCGGAGAAGTGAACAGTACCATATCGGTAATATTATACTGCTTTTTATACTTCAATATCTTCGGAACAACATTGTTCAACGCATATTTTGACGTTGTGATAACGCAGCATTTCTCGGGAGAGTTTATTGTGAAATAAACATGATTTCCGAAATACGCAAATGCGATTATCATTATAAGCTGGAGCACATAAACGATAAGCAGTATATCCAAATCCTCAAGCTTAAAGGTCTGGTTGTTAGCTGAGTTCGTGTTCATGATGCACAACTGCAAATATGTGATAATGTCGGTAAAAAATGTTGCGAGGGAAAGCGAGCTGATTATCGGCTTGCTCTTATAAATGCCTATGCTGTATCCGCCGAAAATCGACATCGACGCAAGTCCCAAAACGGCAAAGGTGAACATTGTTACCGCAGCTGTTCTCGAAACATGAAGAAGCCATGCGTTGTTTATTCCGAAAAGCAAGAAGAAAATTGCAAACAATATAAAAAACAGAGTAAACTTCAAAAGCATTACAATCATGCTTGTGAACTTTTTCAATCTATTCATAATACGCTCCGAAACATATTTATAAATTTACAGTGAGATAAATATACGCTATTTTTCGCCGATTGTCAACAAATAGCGCAAAGTAAGCCCTGTAAAATCGGACCCAAAGCCTAACATTTTACAGTAACGAGCCATATAATAAAACGGGGAGCAAAAAACAACAAGGAGAGCTTACATTGGATATAAAAGAAAAATGTAAAATTACCGAAAATGACAGCTGTGAAATAAGTATTTGCAGCACAGATTCATATTACGGCACTTCGGTGCTGCCCGACACAGTCGTTACGGCAATGGCTTATGTGCCTTTTCAGACGGATACAACAATGTATAAGCCGGAAGCGGCGCTGAAATACGGAACGGCATTTTCCGACCTTAATAAACCGTTTTTAGGAGGTAAATGCATATGAGTAACAGAGAATCGGAGCTGCTTCGCCTTTCCTCGGTACAGTTTGCGGCGTGGGAGCTTCACATTTACCTTGACACCCATCCGGGTGACAAAGAGGCAAAAAAGAGATACAAGGAATACGCGGCAACTTATAAATCCATGCTCAAAGAATTCGAGGCTCAGTACGGACCTGTAACTCGGCCTGACGACGGCGAAGAATGGCTTAAAGACCCGTGGCCGTGGGATGTAACCAAGGAGTGTGATTGCTGATGTTTCAATATGAGAAAAAATTACAGTATCCCGTAAATATCAAAAACCCCAACCCAAAATATGCGCAAATCATAATCAGCCAATACGGAGGTCCCGACGGAGAATTAGGTGCGTCGCTTCGCTACCTTTCGCAAAGATTTGCGATGCCATATGCCGAGCTTAAAGGTTTGCTTACCGACATCGGCACGGAGGAATTGGGACATCTCGAAATGATAGGCGCAATCGTTTATCAGCTTACAAGGAACCTTTCCATCGACGAAATCAAGAAAAGCGGATTTGACAAATACTTTGTCGACCATACTACGGGCGTTTATCCCGTTGCGGCAAGCGGCGCTCCGTTTACGGCGTCGTATATACAGTCAAACGGCGATGTTATAACGGATTTGCACGAGGATTTGGCAGCAGAGCAAAAGGCAAGAACGACATACGACAACATTCTGCGCCTTGTCGACGACCCCGATGTCAGAGAGCCCATAAAATTCCTGCGTGAAAGAGAGATAGTGCACTATCAGCGCTTCGGCGAGGGCTTGAGGCTTGCTACGGATAAGCTCAACGAAAAGAATTTCTACGCTTTCAACCCGAGTTTTGACAAGAAATGTAACGGATAATTTGTTATCCAACAGCATAAAAGGCCGCTCATTAACAGAGCGGTCTTTTCATTTGCGGTTGATTTTTTATTTAAGCTTGATTGCCTTTTTGACATTTTCTGCGATATTTGCGGCGTCAAGTCCGAAGATATGCAAAAGCTCAACTGCGGGACCCGACTTTCCGAACACATCGTTTACGCCTACACGCACAACGGGAACGGGAACAGTCTCACATACAACCTCCGTAACAGCCGAACCGAGTCCGCCGATAATGCTGTGCTCCTCGGCAGTGACGATAACACCCGTTTTCTTAGCCGAGTCAACTATTATATCCCTGTCGATAGGCTTGATTGTCGCCATATTGACAACTCTTACGGAAATGCCCTCGGCTTTGAGGTTCTCGGCTGCCATAAGAGCCTCGTTTACCATAAGACCCGAAGCAATGATTGTAGCGTCCGTACCCTCAACGAGCACACTGCCCTTTCCTATCTCAAACTTGTAGTCTTCGTCAAACACTCTCGGCACTGCAAGACGACCGAAACGCATATAAACGGGTCCGTCGTGCTCAACAGCCGCAAGAACGCAGGCTCTTGCTTCAATGTCGTCCGCAGGGTTGAGGATTACCATACCGGGGATAGTTCTCATAAGAGCAATGTCCTCACAGCACTGGTGGCTTGCGCCGTCCTCGCCTACCGATATACCCGCATGGGTTGCGCCGATTTTAACATTGAGGTGCGGATAACCGATTGAGTTTCTTATCTGCTCAAACGCTCTGCCTGCCGCAAACATAGCAAACGACGAAGCAAAAACAATATGACCCGTTGCCGCAAGACCTGCCGCAACGCCCATAAGGTTAGCCTCTGCAATACCTACATCAAAGAATTTATCGGGATGAGCCTTTTTGAACATTCCCGTTTTTGTAGCCGCCGCAAGGTCGGCGTCAAGGACTACTATTTTATCGTTTTTCTCGCCCAATTCAACAAGCGTTTTACCGTAAGCGTCACGGGTTGCACATTTAATTACTTCTGCCATAATTTAAGCCTCCAATTCTGCGAGAGTCGCTTTGAGCTCGGTCATCGCCTGTTCGTATTCTTCGGTATTAGGAGCTTTTCCGTGCCAGCCTACGGCGTCCTCCATATATGAAACGCCCTTACCCTTGATTGTTTTCATAACAATACAGGTCGGTACGCCCTTTGTTGCCTTTGCGTTGTTAAGAGCGTCCTCGATAGCGTCAAAATCATGTCCGTCTATTTCGACTACATTCCACTTGAAAGCTTTAAATTTGTCAGCTATGGGATAAGCGGAGTTTACCTCGTCGATAGTGCCGTCAATCTGAAGCCCGTTAAAGTCAACGACAGCAACAAGGTTGTCGAGCTTTTGGTTAGCGGCAAACATTGCAGCCTCCCATACCTCGCCTTCTTCAATCTCGCCGTCGCCGAGGACGGTATAAACACGGTAATCCTTTTTATCGAGCTTTGCACCGAGAGCCATACCGACTGCGGCTGAAATTCCCTGACCGAGCGAGCCCGTGCTCATATCGACGCCGGGGATTTTATTCATATTCGGATGACCCTGAAGGTAAGAGTCGGACTTCCTCAAGGTCTTTAAGTCCTCAACGGGGAAAAAGCCTTTAAGAGCAAGAGTCGCATAAAGTGCGGGAGCGGCATGGCCTTTTGAAAGGACAAACCTGTCTCTTGAATCCATATGCGGGTCTTTCGGGTCGATATTCATCTCTTCGTTATAAAGGTATGCGAGCAAATCGCAGATTGAAAGCGAGCCGCCCGGATGTCCCGCCTTGGCATTGTAAACGCCTTCAATAACGCCTATGCGTGCCTTTGCAGCAAAAATCTGCAATTCTTTTTTCTTCATAGCGTCCATAATCAGTTCTCCTTGTATGTGTACATTATATAATTGAGCAAATCTCCGACAGCGCCCTTGTTACAGTGGCATGCCTCGAATTTTGCAATTTCGTGCATTTCTTTCGGTGCCTGACCGCAGCAGGCAGGCAAACCGACGGTTTGTAGCATATCAAAATCGTTAAAATAATCTCCGATTGCGGCTGTGTGTTCCTTTTTAATTCCGAGCATATCCGCAATTTTCATAATTGCGGTGCCCTTATGTACGCCCTTTTCGAGCATTTCAAACGAGGCTATCGACGACGACATAAAGTTGACATCGGTTCCGCCCGCACCATAAAGATACTTTTTAACGGCGCTGATAAGCGGAGGCATACCCATAAAAATGACCTTGCCCCAGCCGTCCGGCGGCACCTCAGAAGCATTTTTGAAGCGTTTGTGCGGTAAGCTGTCCGATTTTATCATCACTTCCGCAAAAATATGAGAATTTATCGCATATGCCTCCCTGTCCGTAAGGATATACACCTCCAACGCAGGAAACTTTTTCGTTGCAGATTTTACAAGCTCGTAACCCATGGGATTTATCGGCGTAAAATCGAGAATTTTATCGTTCTTCACATCATATATGCCTGCGCCGTTGAGTATGACGGCAGGTGTACCCGAAATCATAGGTAAGGACTCATACGGCTTGCGTATCGAGCTTACGTTTCTGCCCGAAGCCAAAGTAAATCTGCCTTTTTTTTCAACAACAAATTCGTTGATGGCGTCATAGTTTTTCTTCGGCAGCCGTCTTAATTTATTGTTGAGCGTGCCGTCAATATCCGACACGACCAACCAATCGGAAAAGTCCGTTTTTATCTGTTTTTCTGACATTTTTACAACCCTTTCATAAACCTCGTAAAATACTCGGGAAGCTCGGTTGAAAACTCAACATACTCGCCGCTTCTCGGGTGGATAAAGCCGATAAGCCCCGCATGCAGGCACTGTCCGCAAAGCCTTTGCTCTTCGGTGCTCCTCGGCTTGCCGTAAACATCGTCGCCAGCAAGCGGATGCCCGAGGTATGCCATATGCACCCTTATCTGATGGGTTCTGCCCGTTTCAAGGCGCAGTCTTAAATAATCATACCCGTTTAACTGCTTGAGAACCTTATAATGAGTAACCGCATTTTTTGAATTCTTGTCGGTTACAGTCATTTTTTTCCTATCGTTTGTGCTTCTGCCTATCGGGGCAACGACCGTCCCCTCTTCCTGCTTGAGATGACCGATGCAAATTGCACGATATTCCCGCGTAAAGCTGTGTTCCTTTATCTGCTCGGCAAGACCCTTGTGGGCAAAGTCGTTCTTTGCGACAATAAGGAGTCCAGATGTGTTTTTATCAATCCTGTGAACTATTCCGGGACGCAAAACGCCGTTTATACCCGAAAGGCTGTCCTTGCAATGATACATAAGGGCGTTTACAAGCGTGTTTTCGTAGTTTCCCGGAGCCGGATGAACAACCATTCCCTTGGGTTTGTTGACAACAAGCAGGTCATCGTCCTCAAACACTATATCAAGCGGAATATTCTGCGGCTCGACCGTAAGCGAGACGGGTTCAAGCGGAAGATATTCCACCTTATCGTCGGATTTGAGCTTATAATTCTTTGAAACGGGATTCCCGTTTACACTGACATTACCCGACTCAATAGCTTTCTGAATATAGCTTCGCGATGTTCTCGGAAAGATAAAGGACAGATATTTGTCCACTCTCTCGCCGTCGCTTTCAAGGTCGGCAATTATACTTATACTGTTCATATCATTCCTTAGCTTTAGCATTTTTAGAGTCTCTTATAATCTCATACAGAAGATAAATTATAACAATAAATGCACCGACGGTAACAAGTATGTCCGCAAAGTTAAACACGGCGAATTTGACAAAAAGCGGATCTATATAGTCTATTACAAAATGCCTGCCTACCCTGTCTATCAGGTTAGCCGCACCGCCGGCAATTATAAGAGTCAAGCCCCAATAAACGACCTTGGACTGAATTTTACCGGACAACAAATAAATAAGTCCGACAACAAGCACAAGTGCTGTGAAAACGCTCAGCACCCTTGTATAGCCGCTGAACGAACCGAACGCTGCCCCTGTGTTTTCTACATATGTCAGACTTAATACTTTATCTATTACCGTTATCGATCCGATGGGTTCAAGATGCTTCAAGACTATGAATTTTATAATCTGATCAATTGCTATTAAAAATGCAATCGTCATTATCGTAAGTGCCTGAAGCATCGTTCCACCTCTGATTTATTTCTTCTTAAAGAACTTCTTAAACGAAACGGCGCCGTCATCATCGTCGTCATCGCTCTCTTCTTCGTTTTCCTCGTCAACAGACGCGTAATCGCCCGATTCGGCGGTAATTCCGTCATCGTCATCGAAATCGAGCTCGTCTATATTGAGAGAAAAGCCGCCGTTATCCTCGGATACATCGGAAGAAACATCTTCAAATTCGTCCTCGGGCTCATCGTTAAACACAGTCTCGTCAAGAGCGAATGCGTCTTCATACTCCTCGGACACATCTGCTTCGTCAAGAATGCTCTCTATATCGGAAAGTTCAAAGCTGTCGTCCTCTTCAGCTTTTTCGGCAGGCTCTTCCTCCGGTTCATCAACGGGTTCCTCGACAGGTTCCTCTGCAGCATCTTCAACAGCTTCCTCAACAGGCTCTTCGGCAACGGGCTCTTCCGTTTCGACTGCCTCCTGCTCGGGAGCAGCTGTTTGATGCGGCTCCTCCTCGAGCTCTTTCTCCTCGACAGGCTCTTCCTTTTCCTCTGTGTATGCGGGAAGTCTGTCAAGCAAGGTCAAGTGCTCTTTATACATATCCATCATCTTGTTGCGGAAAGCGGAAACCTCTTTCTTGAGCATTTCAAGGACAAGATTTTCCTGTGTTACCTTACGGTTGATACCGCCGATAATCTCGTCCGCCTGCTTGTTGGCGTCATGAACCTTGGCGTCTGCGGCAGTCCTTGCGTCATCAAGGATTTTCTTTGCCTGTACGTTTGCTTCGGCAACAGCCTTCTCCGCTTTTTCCTTTGCTTCGGAAAGCTCCTTGGCGGAATTTTCCTTTGCCTCCGCGACAATCCTGTCGGCGAGCTTCTGAGCGGAAAGCAGTGCTTGGCGAAGGCTGTCCTCATCCTTTTTATACTCTTCCACCTTATTGGCAAGAATACTTATTTTTTTGATTATGTTGCCGTTTTCACGGAACATCTGGTCGTAGGACGCGTGAATTTCCTCAAGAAACTCATCAACCTCCTCAGCCTTGTACGAGCTTTTGCCCGTGGTATGAAATTCCTTTGATTTAATCTGATCCGGTGTAAGCATTATTGTATCCCCACTTCTGACTGAAATTATTTATCGAAAACGTAGCCGTTGTTGCCGAGCTCACTCAAAAGATCCCCGTTGACATCAACATTGTACGGAGTAATCATAAATGTATCGCTCGCAACCTGCCTCATTGTTGCCTTATTGGCATAGGTAACGCCGCTTAAAAAGTCAAGAACTCTTCTTGCGGTTTCGCCGTTTACCGATTCAAGGTTCAAAATGACGGTTTTTTTCTGATTAAGGTTATCGGCAACGCCCCTTGCCTCTTCCATTGACTTAGGCTTTGTAAGTACGACCTGCAACTTTGCCGATGCGTTTATGCTGACTACTTTATTGTGATCGCTCTTTGCGTCGCGCAGATTTCTCTGTGAATAACGGGGAACAGGTTCGTAATCGTCCTCTTCGGGCTCTTCGGCTTCTTCATAGCTTTCGGAGTCGGGAACGTCGTAGTATTCGTCTTCCGAAACTTTGAGAATGTTGCTCAGCTTATCCTTCAAATTCATTTCTGTGTCCTCCTGATTAGTATATTCTCGGTCCAAAAATTTTTGAACCTATTCTTACATGATTTGAACCACAGAGTATAGCCGGAACATAATCCGACGACATACCCATGGACAGAACTTTCATATATACATTATCTATTTTTTTCGAGTCAATGTCAACATACATATTGTATATATTCTCAAAAAATTTACAAAGTTCTGTGGTTTTTTCGCAAATCGGCGGTATTGTCATAAGTCCGCAGACGCGAAGTCCCCCGATTTGTGCAATTTCGCAGAGATTTTCGTCAACCGCTTCGGGCATGAATCCCGTTTTGGATTCCTCCCTGCCGATATTCACTTCAAGAAGCACATCTGTTACAATGCCTTTCTTTACAGACTGCTTGCCAATTTCCTTTGCGACCTTTAACGAATCGACCGACTCTATCATATCGACCTCACCGACAATCTGCGACACCTTATTTGTCTGCAAATGTCCTATAAGGTTCTTACGCACGCCGTCAAGCTTTAGATCGGGCTTTTTTCGCAGCATTTCCTGAACCTTGTTTTCGCCTATAAGGGTAATTCCCGACTCAAGGGCGTGGTTTATATATATTTCATCAACGGTCTTGGTAACCGCCATAAAATCAATGTCCTCGGGTTTTCTGCCGCTTTTTACCGCCGCTTCGGCAATCTCTTCTCTTATTGCTTTGAGGTTGCAGTCGATGTCGGCATACTTCTGCTCAACCAAGGATTTTTCCGTCATAAAGATCAGTTCCTTCCACAATTATATTATCATAAAGCTCAACAAAGCCGCTTTCGTTGTCGGGATTGTTGCAAATTGATATTTCGTTATCCGAATAATCTATGTTTATCTTTTTGAATTTGACTATGTTTCCGCTGAGGACATAGACGCCCTTCTGTCCGTCGATTTCTCTTATCGCCTTATTGGGTATCTGATAACCCGTATGCTCATCAAAGGTAATCCTTATCTGCTCTGAACGCAGACTTGCATATTCGGTGCTCATAAGGTTACATTTGAGAATTACACCCGTCTTGCCGTCCGCCGTGTCGCAAATTGCGGCAACCTCGGCACTTATCGCCTCTGCGGTTGTCATTGTAAATTCAACCTTTGCCTTACTTCCGACAGAAAGCTTAACTGCGTCCTCATAATCCACAACGCACAAAAGATACCAGTTAAAGCTGTCAACAAGCTTGCCCATATAGTTGTCGACAGAGCCTTTCTGTGTTTTTGAAGAGTCGAACAAATCGGAAATCTGAGCCGTGGTCATAGACAGGATATTGGCATAGTCAACGGCGTTTTCGTAGCCGTCGGCAACGCTGATGTAATAACCCGGATGCGGTGCCTTAATGGTATTATACCCGATTTCCGCACTCTGGAGCTGTGCCAGCTTTGCGTTGAGCTCGCCCAGCTTTGCGCTCGGGTCAATTACCGTTCCCGTTGAGAGCTGGCGTGAGGTTATGGCGTCTCTTATATTGTCCTCATAGGTCTGATATGAATCAATATTCCCGTTGTTCACCGCAACGGCATATGCCTCGCAAGCGGAATAGATACGCTCGTCAAGAGGCGTTATGTCGGCAGTCTGAACGCCGACCTTGTTCTGAAGCGAGGAAAAATACGATATTTCCTCCTTGACCGATTTTATTTCATTATATGTCTTAGCCGCCTCGTCGCTTGTAAAAACAACTGCTACATCATCCTGGCTCGCAACCCTTTTGCCGTCCTCGACAAGCGGAACAAGCGTTCCCGTCACGCTTGCCTCAATGGGATATTCGTCCCTTACGACAAAGGCGTTCGTAACCGCCGTGGAAGCCACCGTTTTACTTAACGCCACCTGCGTTTTAACGGGCTGATAGTTGATTTTGAACACCTGATACAGAAAGAACGCAATAAACGCAACCGCCGCAACAATGTAAAGGACTGTCATTTTTTTCTTATCGTTCTTAAACTGTATGATTTTGTCTTTTTTATTGCTTTCAGGCATCAAATCACCTTCTTTACATAATCAAATACTTCTTCGAAAAATTCGTCTTTTGTTACCTCATCGGGATAAAACCATTTTATGCTTTCGTTTCTCCGAAACCATGTAAGCTGGCGTTTGGCATAGTGCCGTGTTCCGATTTTAAGATTTTCTACCGCCTGCTCAAGGGAAATTTCTCCGTCAAAATAAGGCTTTAGCTCCTTGTAGCCGATAGCCTGTGAAGCGGTTGACTTCTTGGGCAAATCATAATAGATTTTTGCCTCTTCAAGTAAGCCGTTTGCCATCATAAGGTCAACGCGCCTGTTTATGCGGTCATACAGAATCTCTCTGCTTTTATAGTTTATTCCGACAAAGCAGCAGTTATAGCGTGACGGTTCTTTTCTTGACAACGCCGCCGTTTCGGTGGGAGTTTTGCCGGTAAGCGTATAAATTTCAAACGCTCTTATAATGCGTTTTTTATTGTTCGGATGAAGCTTTGCGGCATATTCCGGGTCAAGCTGCGAAAGCTTTTCAAGCATTTTTTCGGCTCCGACTGAGTTCAATTCGTCAGAAAGCTTTTTTCTCAAAGCCTCATCGCCGTCCGCTTCGGAAAAGCTTATGTTATTGACAAAGCTGTCAACATAAAGCCCCGTGCCGCCTGCAAGAACGGGCAGCTTACCTCGGGAAAGTATATCCCGACAGCATTTTTCGGCGTCTGCGACAAACTGTGCCACGCTGTATTGCGAAGTGACATCGACAAAATCAATCAGATGATGCGGTATTCCCTGCATTTCTTCTTCGGTGGGCTTTGCGGTGGCAATGCTCATACCCTTGTATATCTGCATTGAGTCAGCCGATATGATTTCGCCGCCGAATTTCTTCGCACACTCGACCGCAAGCGCCGTTTTACCCGACGCCGTGGGGCCGACAATTACAAGTAAGGAGGGCTTTTGCATATTTCACACCCTTCCGAACTGCTTGTCAAGCTCGTACTTTGTAAGCTCAATCAAAACAGGTCTGCCGTGAGGGCAATATCTGACGCTCTCATCGGAGAGAAGCTGTTTTGCAAATTCGATAAGCTCGTAATCGGTCTGCTTGTTTCCCGCTTTTATCGCCGCACGGCAAGCGATTGAATGATAGACCCAATCGAGCTGTTCGGGTAATATATTCTTTTTATTCTGCGTAAGATAGCCCGCAATTTCCGTCACAAGCTGTGTAACATCCTCTTTTTCAAGATTTAGCGGGCAGGCTCTTACGATTACCGAGCCGTTGCCGAAGTCGTCTATTTCAAAGCCTGCGCTTCGCATCATATCAAGATTTTCCGTAACGGCAATGTATTCTTCCTTTGAAAGCACCACGGTACATGGCTTTAACATAAGCTGACTGCCGTTTGAGCCGTTGTCCTTTTTAAGCTTGTTGTAGAGCATACGCTCGTGGGCGGCATGCTTGTCGATTATGGCAAGCCTGCCGTTATATTCGGCAAAGATATATGTTCTGAAAGCCTCGCCGAGATATTTGAACGAAACCTCGCTGTTCTCGCCCCTTTTGACTTCCTTTTCGGGATTCTCCGAATATACCGCTTCGCTGTCGTTCTGGGGCTTCGAAGGCTCGTCGAAAGTGGTTGCCGTCCTGACGGAAAGGTCAATTTCGTCGTCTCCGTTATTCTTCATATACGAAATGCGTTCGGACGAGTTCATATAAATTCCGCTCGGCGTCTCGGGCTCCCTGTCGGTAACAGACGGAGCAAAGGTGACGGGTCTGGTTTCCTCAACGGGAGGCTCGCTCTTTGCGATTTCCGAATTAAACGAATACAAATCGGTCTGCACCGTTTCGGGAACGGGCGGCTGTAAAATGTCGGTATTCGGTCTGCTTTTCAGCTGAACCTGCGGGCGTGAAGCGTCGTTTGTTATTGCATTCTTTGCCGCATAGTATATCAAATCGAAAATTGCCTTTTCGTTTGAAAAACGCACCTCGGTTTTTGCGGGATGAACATTAACATCAAGCAATTCGGGCATTATCTCGATAAAGAGCACGCAGGCAGGATATTTTCCGACCATAATCGAGTTCTTGTATGCCTCATTGAGTGCGGCACAGGCGGTCTTGCTTTTTATAAACCTGTTGTTTGCAAAGAAAAGCTGCATTGAGCCCGAGCCCCTTGCATAAAACGGCTTTGAAACAAAGCCCTTGACGCGCATACCGTTGAGCTCATAAGACACGGGTATCATAGAGGACGAAAACTCGTCCCCGTAAACGGAATATATAGCGTTTTTAAGCTCTCCGGAGCCGTCGGTACAGAGCACCTGCTTGCCGTCTTTAATAAACCTTATGCTGATTTCGGGATGCGAAAGAGCGATTTTGTCAACTATTCCCGCAACCGCCATAGCCTCCGATTTATCGGATTTCAAAAATTTCATTCTTGCGGGAGTGTTGTAAAAGAGCTCCCTTATAATGATGGTTGTGCCGTTCGGGCAGCCTGCGTCGTCAAGAGACACCTGCTCGCCGCCGAAAATTTCCATCCTTGTGCCGATTTCCTCGTCCTTGGTTTTTGTGATAATCTCCGTTTTGGAGACCGCTGCAACGGATGACAGAGCCTCGCCCCTGAAGCCGAGGGTCATTATAGCCTCCAAATCCTGTGCCGAGGAAATTTTGCTTGTTGCGTGGCTTACAAACGCAAGCGGAACATCCTCCCTTGCGATACCGCAGCCGTTGTCGGTAATTCTTATATAGCGCACGCCGCCGTTCTGTATTTCAACTGTTATATCCGCAGCCCCTGCGTCGATAGAGTTTTCAAGAAGCTCCTTTACAACCGACGCGGGTCTTTCGACAACCTCGCCTGCGGCTATAAGCTCCCATATATTTCTCGGTAATTTATTTATTTTTCCCACAGCCGCACCTCCGTTGCGAATTCGTTTTGATTAAGCCTGTTTTGCTTTTGTCGATATTTCATAAAGCTTTGACATCGCCTCAATCGGCGTGAGGGTATTTACATCAAGAGCCTTTAACTCGTCCATTATTTCGCTTTCGGCGTTTGAACCGAAGCTTACCTGCATATCGTCCCGTGCCTCTTCACGCACAGCGGTTGAAGTGACGGGCGCAACGCCGTTTTCTTCAAGCGATTTCAAAATAACCTTGGCACGCTTTACAACAGTGTCGGGAACGCCTGCGAGCCTCGCTACATCTATACCGTAGCTTCCGTCCGCTCCGCCCCTTACTATACGGCGAAGGAAGATTATGTCGTCTCCCCGCTTTTTGACGGCTATGTTGAAGTTTTTGACGCCGTCCATCTCATTTTCGAGCTCCGTCAGCTCGTGATAATGCGTCGCGAAAAGAGTTTTTGCGCCGAGGCGTTTTTTGTCCGCCGTGTATTCGAGCACCGCCTTTGCAATGCTCATTCCGTCATAGGTCGAGGTTCCCCTGCCTATCTCGTCAAGAATTATCAGGCTTTTTGAGGTTGCGTTGTCAAGGATTTCCGCCACCTCGCTCATCTCAACCATAAAAGTTGACTGACCCGAAGCCAAATCGTCCGACGCACCGACGCGGGTAAACACCGAATCGACAAGTCCTATCGAAGCGTAGGAAGCAGGAACAAACGAGCCCATTTGCGCCATCATAACAATAATCGCAACCTGACGCATATATGTGGATTTACCCGCCATATTGGGTCCGGTTATGATTGCGGTTCTGTTCCTGTCACAGTCAAGCTCCGTGTCGTTCGGAACAAACGGCGTGTCCTTGAGCATTTTTTCGATTACCGGGTGTCTGCCGTCCTTTATAATCACGGTGTCTGAATCGTTTATGTCGGGTCTTGTATAGTTATTTGAAATTGCCACATTTGCAAGCGAACACAGCGTGTCGAGCGTTGCAACAGCCTTTGAAGTACGGCTTGTCCGCTCATACTGCTCGCCTATCTTTTTACGCACGGAGCAGAATATCTCATATTCAAGGCTTACTATCCTCTCCTGTGCGCCGAGCACCTTTGTCTCAAGTTCCTTCAATTCCTGCGTAATATAGCGTTCGCAGTTTGAAAGCGTCTGCTTTCTGATATATGTATCGGGGACTATCTCCTTGTATGCGTTCGGCACTTCAAAATAGTAACCGAACACCCTGTTGTAGCCGATTTTAAGCTTTTTAATTCCCGTTTCGTCCTGCTCCTTGGTTTCAAGGTCCGTCAGGAAAGACTTTCCGCCCTTGACTATCTTGCGAAGCTCGTCAAGCTCTGCGTTGAAATTATCGTTTATCATACCGCCCTCACGAACGGAAAACGGAGCGTCCTCGCTTATTGCCTGAGAAACGAGGGTATAAACATCCTCAAGCACATCAATGTCGTTGTGTATATCTTTAAGCAACAGCGACTTTGAGTCCTTGAGAATTTCCTTTATTTTCGGAAGCGGTTCAAGAGTGGTTTTAAGCGACAAAAGTTCCTTTGCGTTTGCCGTGTTGTAAAGCACCCTTGTCATAAGGCGTTCCATATCGTAAATGCCCGCCATAAGCGAGACTAAATCGTTACGCTTTTTGGTGCTCTCGCAAAGCTCCGCCACGGCGTTATGCCTTTTTGAAATTGCGGCGCAATCGTAGAGCGGACATTCAAGCCAGCTTCTGATAAGGCGTTTGCCCATTGCGGTCTTGGTCTTGTCAAGCACCCAGAGCAGCGAGCCTTTCTTTTCCCTATCGCGCATAGTCTCGGTAATTTCAAGGTTGCGCCTTGTAGAAAGCCCGATTTTCATATACTTTGCGTCGGAATAGAAATTGATTTCCTTTATGTTGTTAAGGTCGGTTTTCTGCGCCTCGTAAAGATACGACAGAGCCGCACCGAGTGCGCACACCGCACTCTGTTTACCTTCAAGCCCGAGGCTTTCGAGAGAAGGCTTGTCAAAATGCGAAAGAACCGTCCGCTCGGCTTTTTCACAGTCGAAGCTCTCGGGAGGCAAAACATCCGCCGTTGCCTCCGTCTTTTTCGAGATAAACGCCGACAGCCTTTTAAGAGCCGCAGCCTCTTTGTTGAGAAGAATTTCGGTGGGCATAAATCTTGCCATCTCGTCCACCGCTTTTTCATCACAGTTTTCGGAAAACGAGGTAAGATAGACGCTGCCCGTCGAGACATCGGCAAAGCAAATGCCCATACCGTCAAACGCCCTGCACAAAACGGCAAGGTAGTTGTTTTTGGTCTCGTCAAGCATACTGCTCTCGATTACCGTGCCTGCCGAAATAACCCTTATGACATCTCTTTTAACGATACCCTTTGCGGCTTTCGGGTCCTCCGTCTGCTCACATATGGCAACCTTGTAGCCCTTTGAGACAAGCTTTGCTATATATGAATCGGCGCTGTGGAACGGAACGCCGCACATAGGCGCGCGCTCCTCCTGACCGCAATCGCGACCCGTCAATACGAGTTCAAGCTCCTTTGAGGCGGTTTTTGCGTCCTCATAGAACATTTCATAGAAATCTCCGAGACGGAAAAACAGAATTGTATCCGGATAATTCTTCTTTATTTCAAAATACTGTTTCATCATTGGTGATAATTCTGCCATTTTTCTCCGCCTCGAAATTTCAATAGTTTAATTCAATCAGTGGCAACCGCCGCAGGAAGAACATTCTCCGCCGCAGTTGTGGTCATGCGCGTGCGCACGGGGGTCGCAGGTTTCGGGATCCTCGCCGTTTACGCAAAGAGCGAGTATGCCTGTGAGATAGTTCATCATTTCATCAACAGCCTGTCTTGCCTCTTCGTATGCTTTCATATTTTCATTGGTCATTACCTGAGCGTAAAGGCCCTGAAATTCATTGTTGTACTGCTCAAGCTTTTTCTCATCGGGCGTCTCCTGAGAAGCCTCATGCTGATAAGACATCTGAAGAAGCTTTATCTTGCCCATAAGGTCGTTGAGCGCCGTATCCTCTTCGTTGTTCTTCATTGCAGTCTGAAAATCAAGATATACCTTGTCCTGCTGAATTGCAGCGCCGAGCTGGCGTGCGAGTTTTTCGAGTTCCATAGTTTTCTCCTTAAATGAAATTTTTAATATCAACTAACCCAAAAGGGATAATTTATTTTGCCTGTTCGCCTCTTAAAATCCAATTGAGGCTTTCCGTTACCTTTACGAAGCAGAAATCGCCGATGAGGTTTTCGTCGCCCGGAAATTCGATTATTATATTTCCGTCCGTTCTGCCCGAGAGATAGTTTTCTTTGTTTTTTGACTTGCCCTCAACGAGCACACGGTAGGTTTTACCCTTCATTGCGCCCGTGCGCTTTGCGGCAATTTCCTCCTGCACGTCACAAAGTTCCTTGAACCACTTGCCTTTTTCCTCCCTTGAAACGGGATCCGGCATTTCCGCGGCTCTCGTGCCTGTACGGCGAGAATAAATAAATGTGAACAGCGAGGTAAATTCAACCTCTTTTATAAGCGAAACGGTATCGAGAAATTCCTCATATGTTTCGCCCGGGAAGCCGACTATAACATCGCTTGTAAGCGAAATGTCGGGCATTTTCTCCTTGGCGTAATTGACAAGCTCAAGGTATTTTGCCCTGTCATAGTGTCGGTTCATAGCCTTTAACACCCTGTCGTTACCCGACTGGAACGGAAGATGCAGATGCTTTGCAACCTTATCGCACTCCGCCATAGCGTCAATGAGCTCCTTTGTGCAGTCCTTGGGGTGCGAGGTCATAAACCTCAATGTGAAATCGCCCGGCAGAGCGTTAATTTCCCTTAAAAGCTCCGCAAAGCTCATTGAGTTTGCATTGTTCTTGCCGTATGAGTTTACATTCTGACCGAGAAGCGTAATGTCCTTGTAGCCCTGTGCGATAATTTCCTTTGCCTCTTCGATTATAAACTCGGGCTCACGGCTTCTCTCCCTGCCTCTGACATAGGGCACTATGCAATAGGTGCAGAAATTGTCGCAGCCGTACATTATCGGAAGCCATGCCTTAATCCCCCTGTCCCTGTAAACGGGAACATTCTCGGCTATATCACCCTTTTTGTCGGGGGCGCAGACAACTCTTTTCGAGCCCTGCAAGGTGTTGTACAAAAGCTCGGGCAGCATATACACGGCATGTGTGCCGAACACAAGGTCAACATAAGGATAGCTTTTGTAAATCTTGTCCCTGATATGCTGTTGCTGCATCATACAGCCGCAAAGAGCGATTACAAGGTCGTGATTTTCCTCCTTGTACTTTTTGAGAATACCGACATTGCCGAACACTCTGTCCTCGGCGTGCTCACGCACGGCGCAGGTGTTATAAAGCACCAAATCCGCTTCGGTAAGCTCCTCGGTAAAGTCATAGCCCATCTCTTTGAGCATACCCATTATCCGTTCGCTGTCTGAGACATTTCCCTGACAGCCGTAGGTGTGGATATAAGCCTTGGGAGTTCTGTCATAATATTTTGCGCAGAGCACCGACTTGACCTTTTGAATATATTCGCTCTGAATACGCTGCTGTTCTTCTGTTATATTCTGAATTTTTGCCAAAACAATTTCTCCTGTTACGAAACATAGGTTGAATTGAGGAATGAGAGCACATCGTTGTAAACTCTGTCACGGTCGTCCTCATTAAGTATCTCATGACGGTCGCTCGGATAGAGAATAACCGTCGGTTCCTTGCCCGCAAGCACAAGATTGTCGGAAACCGAGATAACGCCCTTGCCGTTCAAGCCTATCGGGTCGTGTGCGCCCGAGATTATGAGTATCGGCAAATCGCTCGGAACAAGGGAAGCCCACTGTCTGCTTGAAGCCTCGTTTGCGAGGGCAAAAAGGTCTCTGTAGCCGCCTATGGTAAATGTAAAGCCGCAGAGCGGATCGTTTTTATAGTTCTCCCTGTTCTGTATGTCTCGGCTAATCCACGCAAGTCCGTCCTCTGTCTTGTCCGAAACGGTGAGATTTGTCGCCTTGCTGAAAAGGTCACCGAGAGCTTCAACACGCTTTTTCGGACCGTACTTTTCGCAAAGCGAGTCAACAATAGGCTGTATCATAGCCGCAGCGGCAGGAAGCTCGCCCGTGCCGCAGTAAATTACGCCGTTGAGCTCGTCGCCGAAATGAACGGTGTAAACCCTTGCACAGAAAGAGCCCATACTGTGTCCGAAAAGGAAATACGGGATGTCGGGATATTTCTTTTTCATAATTTTTGTGAGTATATGCATATCGTCGACGATTCTCTTATCGCCGTCTTTATCCGCAAAGAAGCCGAACTCGGACGGGTCGTCTACGGACTTGCCGTGACCGAGGTGGTCGTTTCCGCAAACCACAAAGCCGTTTGACGCCAAAAATCTTGCAAATTCGTCATAGCGGTCAATATGCTCCGCCATGCCGTGAGCGAGCTGAACAACGCCGATAGGCGTAAGCTCCTCCTCTCTCCAAATGAGAGTTCTTATCTTGTGGATTTTGTCCGAAGAGTTAAAATACGCCTCTGTTTTTACAACAGCCATAACAGTACCTCCAGTATAAAATTACAGACATTAGATATTATACTATAAATGAGCAATTTTGTCATCAGTTTTTATCAATATAAAAAATGTTTTTATGTTC
>CAVFQD010000017.1:0-28289 GCA_963624605.1 Eshraghiella crossota
AAATTCAAAGCGAATTAAAAGCGGGCGAACACAGTTCGCCCCTACGACATACGATATATTTTTCGAATTGTGCTATCCGTTTTTATTATACAACTTTCAATTTTTCATTCTTCACTTTTCACTCTTATCTTGGCTCATAAGCAAATCACCCCGTCAATCGACGTAAACCGATAAAACGGGGTGATTTCATATAATTGTTTATTTACTTGTTTATAATATTGTTGAGCGCTGTCATATACTTTGAATTTGACGGTGCCATAAGGTAGTTTATAAACAAAATCTCGTTTATGCCGTTCTTGTTTACAAACTCCGTAAGGTTCATATCCTTAACGCCGTCCTGCCTCGGGTCGAGGACAAAGACCTCGTTGTAATTTTCAAGCAGGAACGGTACCATTGCGTTACCGTAGGACTCCTTGATAACAAGTATCTTTTTGCCGTTTTGGTTTGATGTGACAATCCTTTCAAGCGGCTTGTCGCCCTGGATAAAGCACATATACTTGCTTGACTGGTCTGTAATATTCGTGGAAATGATGCGCAGAGTCTTGCCGTCGGACATATCGGGAGTTGAATAAAACTCGCCCGAAGCCTCGACTATCGGCATAAAGTACTCTACATAGTCGGGATTGTTCTTGAGATTTTCGCTGTTGGTATAACGGTACATCGTGCCTACAAAATTGTCAAGCCTGCCGCTTTGGTAAGCGGAGAGGGGAGCGTGTGAAAGTCCGTTTCGCTCACAAAATGCAGAGTATGCGTAATATGCGCCTCGAGCCGTCCAGTGATGGTCTGTTCTGAAATAAATATAGTCGTCCGTGTGCTGCAAAAGAGCCGAATATGTGTCAACGGAAATTACATTCGGTGACAGCTGGGAGTAGGCGATGTTTATTCCGTCTGGTGCGGAGTGACTGCCCGTTCTGTATTCCTCGGGTCCGTAAAATGCGATTCTTGTGGGCACGAGCATACAGTAAACCTGCTTGTCGGGAACCTTTGCGGCAAAGGTGTTTATCGTGTTAGCATATTCACCGAGCTTTGTTTTGGCAATGGAGTACATTTCCATTGCAGAGTCGGGGAAAACTATAATTGAATTTGTAATCTGATAATCTCCGGTTTGTGCGAACGCCGTGGTTTCAACGGGCTTTGTCGTTTCTGGTGCAGTCTGCGATTGCTCTTCGGTTGTTGTTTCCGCCTGCGTTGTGATTTCCGCCGTTGTTTCGACGGGCTTCGGCGCAGGCTCGTTTGGAGCCTTTACAACAGCGAAAACTATGATTACCGCCGCCAAGAGCATTTCAATGCTTCCGATGATTTTTCGTGAATTTGTAAGCTTCATTTAAAATAATACTTCCTTAAGGGTGCGTTAAATTTTTTCTCCGGTTTCGGCATTGATAATGTTCTTGAAAACGCCGATATGCGTGCTTGAAATATACTTGTCCGTATGAAGGCTTCCGAAAAACCATCTTTTGAACTCACACGAATCCGAAAGCTCCTCAAAATATGCGTTGAGGGCGCTTACTCTCAAGGTGTCGTAGTCCTTCAGCTGTAAAAAGCCCTTTATTCTTGTAGGCGGCTCGTGGGTTATGACCATATCCACCTTGTAGTTGTGCTTCTCAAGGTTTTTAACACCCTCCAAAAGCTCCTCCTGCGTTGGAATTTCATCCTTTGACCAGCCGTTTTCATCGGTTCTGATATCGATATCAGGGCTTTCTCCTCCGCCCATTGTGAACACGGTTTTTCCGTCTATTTCAAATACCTGACCTCTTAAAAGATGATAGAGGTTACCGTATATTTTATGCACCTTTCCGCCTTTCCATTCACTTATTTCATAGCTGTTGAGAAGCTTGAAATTCTCGTGCGTGCCGTCAATAAAGCAGATGTTGTACTTTCTTTTACCGAGCTGGCGGATAATCTTTTGTTCCTTTTTACTGTCGTCCCACAAAAAGCCGAAATCCCCGCAAATAATAAGCGTGTCTCCCGCCTTGAGTGAGTGAAGCCTTGAAAGCGACAGTCGTTCGGCGTCCGCATGGGTGTCGCCCGTAACATAAATCAATGTGTTCACATCCTCAAAAATAAATTGCTATTTATATATATATTTGATATAATGACTTTGTACTATAATACACTGTTTTTTAATTGTTTTCAAGGGGTGTTTTTGTTGAAAAAGGTCTTATCCTTTATTTTGTGCGTCATACTTGTTTTTTCCTCGGCTCTGTGCGTGCCGGCTTCCGCCTCTTACAATTCCGAGCTTGATACCGTTGCCGATATCGCGCTGCTTTTCAGCCTTGATGACGGTACGGTGATTTTTGACAAGAATGCCGATAAGGTTACCGCTCCCGCGTCGCTTACAAAAATAACGACTGCAATTCTGACCCTTGAAAACTGTGCGGATATTGACACCGTCGTTACCGTTCCGCAAAAGGCAATCACGCTGCTTAACGGTACAGGCTCCTCCATGGCGGGTCTTAAAGCGGGAGAGCAGGTGACGGTAAGAGAGCTTCTTTACTGTATGCTTGTTAAATCCGCAAACGAGGCTGCAAACACCCTTGCGGACTATATCGGCGGCGGAGATATTGACAAGTTTGTCGGTATGATGAACGAGTTTGTTACCGGTCTCGGCTGTCAGAACACGCATTTTGACAACCCGCACGGGCTTGACTCGGACGGGCAGTACACCACGGCAAACGATCTGGCGCTTATCGTAAAGCATGCGCTGACAATCCCCGCTTTTCTTGAAATATGCGACACGTACAGCTATAAAATGCCTGCAACCAACCTTTCAAGTGAGCGTAATTTCACATCCACAAACTGGATGATAAACCCAAATTTCAAGACCTATTATTATGAATATGTACAGGGAATAAAGACAGGTACCACAAGCAAGGCGGGACATTGCGTAATTTCAAAGGCGAGCAAGGACGGCTATAACTATGTCTGTATTGTAATGGGAGCGCCTGCGCAGGATGTAAACGGAGACGGCAATGAAGAAAACTGCGCTTTTCTCGAATCGAAAAAAATGTACAAATGGGTGTTCGACAATATCAGACTTCAGAAGATTGCCGACACCACCAAGATAGTTACCGTAATTGATGTAAAGCTCTCTTTCAGCACCGACCATGTAAGGCTTGTTCCCGCAAACGATGTTACGGCGCTCGTGCCCGTCGGAACGAACGGTACAAGCGTGCTTATAGAGCCTATTCCAGAGCAGACCCCGAGCGTGGTCAACGCGCCAGTAAAAAAGGGCGATGTGATAGGCAAGGCGAGGATAATGTACGCCCAGACCGAGATTGCGACCGTTGACCTTGTAGCCGCAGAGGATGTAAATGTGAATGTCCTTTTGTGGGTTGCAAATGTGTTCAAGAACGTCTTTACTTCACCGTTCTTTATCGTGCTTGCAGTGCTTGCGGTTATAGTGCTTATCGTTTATCTCGTATCGCTTTACAAGACCAGAAACAGGCGCAGAAGGACGCGCAAAAAGCCCAAGGTGTATTTGAGCACGGCTTCCTCAAAACGCCGCAGACCGCCTAAGAACAACAGAAGAAGATAAAATTAAGCTCCGCAGTAATCAAAATGAAAGCTGCGGAGCTTTTTGCTGTCTTAAACGGGCTTTCCGTTTATCATAACCGAAGTAACGCTTACATTGTCGTCAAACAGGAGAATATCTGCGTCATAGCCCTTTGCGATTTTTCCCTTGTATGAGTCAACGCCTATAACCCTTGCAGGCGTTACCGTCATCATCTTGACAGCCTCGTAAAGCGGAACGCCGACTGTCCTGTACATATTTCTTACAAGCCTTGCGCCGTTTGCGGTGCTTCCCGCAAGGCAGGAACGGTCGGCAAGCTTCATAACCTCGTCCTCATATACGACCTTTACGCCGTTTTTCTGCGTGAACTCCTCGCCCTCGTTCATATCAAACGCCGAAAATTCAAGTCCGTCCGTTATGAGATACATTTTATCCGAACCCTTGGCTTTGTATATAAGTCTTAAAACACCGACGGGAAGATGAACCGAATCTGCGATAGCCTGGACGGAAAATCTGTCGTCCGACAAGGCGGCTTCGACTGTTCCGGCTCTTCTGAAAACACCCTCCTTGTAGCAGGAGGTGCAGGCGTTGTAGATGTGCGTAATGTCAGAAAATCCGTGGTTTAACGCCTCATATGCCGTGTCGTAATTTCCCGAGGAATGTGCGATGCTTGCGACAATTCCTCGCTTTTCAAGCTCCTCGCCGAGCGTATATGCTCCGTCAAGCTCGGGAGCGACGCCCATCATTTTAACCGTGTCGCCGTATTCGTCCAAAAAGTCGGAGTAAGCTGTCTTGCTCGGTACAAAGAGGTTGTCCGTGCTCTGCGCTCCGCACATTTTGACCGACAAAAACGGACCCTCAAGGTGCGAGCCTAAGATGTTTCTGTTTTCACTCATTGCAAGACGGGTATTCTCGCAAACGCCGCTCAGCTGCGAGAGGGGAGCCGCCAAAGCGGTCGGCAAAATCGAGGTTGTGCCGTATTTTGCGTGAGCCTTTGCCATATTGAGTATGTCGTCCTTTGTGCCCATAGCGGAAAATCCGCCGCCGCCGTGAACATGAAGGTCGATAAAGCCTGCCGAGAGGTACTTGCCCTCGCCGTCAATGATTTCGGCGTCGGGACAGCTGATATTCTCGCCGACCTCAACGATTTTATCGCCGCTTGTGAGCACTTCAAGCTCTTTTATTTCGTTTTCGAGTATTACTCTGACATTCTTATAAAGATACATAGGCTTCTCCGTATTAAAGATTAGCGGTATAGCAAAGCACCGTGTTTGTTTTTTCGTCCACATCTGCAATTCCGTATTCGCCTCGAAATACAGCGCCGGGGCACATAAGGTATACGCCCGACATATATTCTACCCGCGGGGTATGGGTGTGACCGTAAAGAATTATGTCCGCACCGTTGCTCATAGCCTCTCTTTGGAGCAAATCCGTGGAATACTTAACACCCTTTGTGTGACCGTGCAGGGCGTATATTTTTTTGCCCGAGAGGAAGCATATCTCCTCCGTCGGGAGAGATGAGCCGAAGTCGTTGTTGCCCTTGACGGCAATCAGCGGCTTTGTTCCGATTATATCAAGGTTTTGCGGCAGAAACACATCACGCTCGCCGTCGCCCAGAAAAATGAACATATCGGCGTTTCGATGCTTTGACAAAATCATATTCACGCTTGCGCTGTCCCCGTGAGAATCTGAAAAAACAACTGCTCTCATTCATATTCTCCTTTGTCCGAACATAAATTTATTATATCAAATCTCGGAGGCGATTGCAATGCAAAACGATAAAGGCTTAGGCAGGTTTATAGAGGATTTCAAAAAAAACAAGGCTAAAAAGGAGTTGGGCGATTACCTTATGAAAAGCCTTAACGAGGAGCAGGCAAACAAATTAAATACCGTTCTCAACGATGAAAAAGCCCTCAACGACCTGCTTTCGAGTGAGAAAGCACAGAACATTATTAAAGAATTGACCGGAGACGACAATGGATAACATAAACGATTTATTAAACTCAATAAGTCCGCAGGATATGGAAAAACTCAAAAGCGTGGCATCTTCGCTTATGAGCAA
The DNA here is from genome assembly GCA_963624605.1 of Eshraghiella crossota. Lineage (GTDB taxonomy): Bacteria > Bacillota > Clostridia > Oscillospirales > Acutalibacteraceae > Fimenecus. The sequence continues at coordinate 5,574 of CAVFQD010000017.1, forward strand.
TAAATCCGCACAGCATCAGGAACCGTCCGCAGCACAGAGCACGGACGGGATGTCGGCACTTTTCGGCAGCGATACCGCGAATATGCTTATGAAGGTTGCTACGCAGATGAACAGGGAAAATGACAAAACCGCATTTATTAAAGCGCTTCAGCCGCTGTTGAGCGAGGAGCGCCGCGTTAAGGCGGACGAAGCGATGAAGTTTATGCGCCTTATGGACACTCTTCCCTTGCTGAAAGGATTGTTCTGATGAAAGAGTATAATTTTGATGAGATGCAGGAAATGCAGGCAAAGGCGCTTGAACGGGTGCGGGATATGCAGGCGAGGGCGCAGACGGTGGCTCGGGAGGCGGACCGTGAGCTTTCCGACAATTCCGAAACGGAGCGCGGGAAAACGCAGACCGAGAGCGCATATAAAGAAAATTTCTATAATGCCGTCAAGTCAACACCAAACAAGAACAGGATTTCCATGCCCGTTGAGCTGTCGCAGAGCAAGCCCTATGAGTCATTCAAGGAATATTTTGAGCCGATAAACAAAAAGGCAAAGCAGGAAAATGAAAAAACCGTTAAGGCAGATTTGCTCGATACGGTTTTCAAAGAGCCCGATAAGGCGCTTTTGCTCGCCCTGCTTTTGCTGTTGCAGGCAGACGGCGCAGATGAGGAATTGCTGATGTCGCTGTTGTATATAATGCTGTGATTGCCGCAAACTTATTGGACTTAGGCGCTTTGCACCTATTGGAAATTATGCACAAATACAGGCCCTCTCGTCAGAGAGAGCCTGTATTTGCCGATTTACGGACTTACGGTATATCCCACAAAAAACAGCGCCCGTAACAGGCGCTGTAACTTATTCGTTGTTCTGCTGTGCGGCTTTCCTTTCGGCGTTTTTGCTGAACTCTTTTTTTATCCACACGCCGCTTAAAATCCACGCTAAAATCAGTGCTATGAAAAAATCAATCCGTCCCAAAGGGAACATAGCGACGATTGTAAAGAAAAACGGAGCTCTGATGTGATTGAGCATTAAAAACCATTCGACTACGACAACCACTCTCGCAAACGGAAGAGCCGTTGAAACGCTGTAACACAGACAGGCTATTTGCGGCGCCCAGTATTTCGGAAGCCGCCACATACCTAACGAGGCTTTTTCGGGGTCGCCGTAGCTGATATCGGCAAGATACCTTTTCATATCCTCGGTTTCGTCTGAAAGGGGAGAGCGGTACTTCACATAAGCATACCTCGCCATAACGAAGTAGAGCAGTAATGTAACCGCATTCACGGCTAAAAGCCCTGCCCAGCCGAATCGGTACCCTGTAACGAGAGGATTTCCCTCAAGACTTAAATCGGGCGTTGCGAGATAGGTCAAAATAAGATCTGCCGCCGTTATCAGAAAATATGAAGTTGTAAGAATTATAAAAGCGGTTTTCTTTTTCTTCATATATCAAAGCCTTTTTCCTATTTCGTAGCCCTGTGCCGTTGCGTCGGCAATTCTGCCCGTCTTTTCCGCGTCGCCGATAACAAAAACATTTTGACAAACGGAGCGCATTTCCCGATAAAGCGAATTTTCAGATTTAACGCCGATGCTTAAAACAATATAATCCGCTCTGACGGTCCTGAGATTGCCGTTTTCGACATTTACCGCAACAATTCCCGCGTCGTCGATTTCTGTCAGCTTGTGATTTGTAATAAACCTTGTGTTGTGTGCCTTGAGTCTCGGCATACAGTCGTCGATGTGCTGCATCCAGGTGCCGGGAGCGATTTCACTTGCCATTTCGACAACAGTAACATCGTTTTCACCCTCGCAAAGAAGCTCTGCGGTTTCAAGCCCCGTCATACCCGAGCCGATAATCGCTACCCTTTTTCCGTGGAGCTTAACGGAGCCGTCAAGTATTTCGGTTGCGGTAAGGACATTTTTTCTGTCCGAACCCTTTATCGCTTTGGGCTTTACAGCTGTGGCGCCCGTTGCTAAGATAACTGCATACGGTTTTGCATCTTCAATCGTTCTTTTGTCGGCGGTAATGCCGCATACGATTTTTGCGCCTGCTTTTTCTGCGGTATGCGTAAGGTCCTCAATAAGCCAGTTTATCTTTTCCTTTTTCGGCGGAGCCGCCGCAAGAAGCAACTGACCGCCGGGTCTTTCCTGCTTTTCGGCAACTGCGACCTTAAAGCCTCTTTGCGCAAGCGTTTTCGCACACATAAGACCTGCCGGACCTGCTCCGATTACAATTACGAGCCTGCCGTCGCCGTTCTCTTTGAGAACTTCCTTTTCTCTGCCGAGCTTCGGATTTACCGAGCAGTGGGCGTGAGTGCCCTTGTACGCATTTGTCTGCATACTTTCCATACAGTAAAGACAGCAGATACATCTGCTTATTTCGTCCTCTTTGCCTTCCTTAACCTTGTTTGCCCAATGCGGGTCTGCGATATGCGGTCTGCCGAGACATACAAAATCCTGTATTCCTTCCTCCAACTGCAGCTCTGCCTGCTCGGGACTTCTGATAAGGTTTGCGGCAAGCACGGGGATGTTCACTGCGTCCTTTACCGCCTTTGCCATATATTTACGCCAACCGCATTCAAACGAGGTCGGTTCAAGCCAGTAATTGTATGTGTCATACCCCGCCGATGAAACATCTATTGCGTCCGCGCCGTTTTCCTCAATGATTTTTGCCATTCTCACGCCGTCTTTGAGTGTGTAGCCGACGCCCTCTCTGCCGATTTCCTTGTAACATTCGTCAACCGAGAGCCTTACGATTACGGGGAAATCCTTTCCGCATTCCTCTTTAATTCCTTTGAGTATATCAAGCAGGAATTTCATCCTTTTGTCAAAGCTTCCGCCGTATTCGTCGGTTCTTTGATTGGAATAGGGGGACAAAAACTGCTGAATTAAATATCCGTGTGCGGCGTGCAACTCAACGCCGTCCGCACCTGCCTTTTGCGCCCTTTTTGCGCCGAGGATAAACTCTCTGATTATCTTCTTTATCTGCCTTACGGTCATTTCCTTGTTGAGGCTTTCCGCGGAATATGCCCTGTCGCACTCCGAGGGGGAATATACCTTGGGTAAAAGGTCAGCCTCCATAAGTTTTTTTGCGGACGGAGCCAATTTGTAGAATATCTTGCCGTAGAGCGGACCCATAACCCTTTCCATTCCGACGGAGAGCGGAACCGTGCCCATCATAAGCGTGAGATTCTGCCGTCCGGGATGATGGAGCTGAACAAACATCTTTGCACCGTGCGAGTGTACTCTGTCAATCATTTGAGCCAAGGGCTTTATATGATAGTCGTGGCTTATTGCAAGCTGGGCAAAAGCCGACGCACCGCTGAAATCGTCAACTCTTGTAATTTCGGTGATGATGAGACCCGTGCCGCCTATCGCTCTTTCCTCGTAGTAGTTCATCATTTCCTCTGTGGGCTTGCCGTTGAACTGACCGAAGCCGAGCATCATAGGAGGCATAACTATTCTGTTTTTGATTTCCACGCTTCCTATGCTCATAGGCGTAAAAAGAGTTTTGTATTCCATACATACACCCCGTAAAATAAATATATAATATTTTATCATATTTAACGGGAAGTAACAACAATTTATTTTGCCTTTTCGGTCTTTGAAAAGACGGTATACACGCCCATTATAATAAGAAACGCCGCAAAAATTATTTTAAGTGCGTTCTGCGGTATTTCCATAAGTATAAAATTGCCTGCAAGAGCACCGACAATTCCTCCTGTCGCCATGGGAATTACGGCTTTCGGCTCTATCATTTTGCTTTTTATATACACTGCAAGCGAAACTGCGGCGCAGGGGATAAAGAACATAAGATTGAGCCCCTGTGCGTTTATCTGTTCGGTGTTTTTTACAAGTGTCAGGTACATAATGTACACTCCGCCTCCGCCGAGCCCCATTGAGGCTATGACTGCGGAGAGTATGCCTGCGAGTATATCTATAAGAGAGTATTTCATATTTTGACAATCATCCTTATTCCCGCCCATATCATAAATGCGCCGAAGATTTTTTTGAGTGCCGACGGCGATATTCTTTTAAGCAAAACCGTTCCGATAAGCGCACCGACAGCCGCCTGCGGAATGAGCCGAAGGTTGTCAAAAAAATTGACATATCCGTGATATGAGTATATAATCAAACTTGTAACGGATATGGGCAGTATGACCGCAAGCGCGTTCGCCTGAGCCTGCTTTTGGTCAAGCGAGCATTTCTTCAGCAGAAACACAGCTATGACGCCTCCGCCCGCTCCGAGAAGAGCGTTTATTATTCCCGTGAGTATTCCGCCGAGGAATGAGAGCGTCTTTTTCATTTAATCACCGATTTTATATTTTGCCGATAGGAGTGATTTATTCCATGCAGTTGAAATTCAAATCAGGAATCAATAAGATACTTGTCGCCGTTGTGGTAATATACCACATAATAATCGCTCTTTTGTTTTCGACAAAGATTTTTTCAATGTCAAGCTTCGGTGTGAACGCGGCAATCGCTATGTGTGTCATTGATGTCGTTTTGATTTTGCCGATGCTGTTTATGACATATTATGAATTTAAGCCCGAATATCTTTACATCCATGATTATCCTTTCAGAGCGTATAAAATCAAGTATTCGGACATTTTCACCGTCGAGGACGGCGATTTTGAGACCAAGGATAAAAGCATTGTAGCCCTCTCGCTTGACAGGGTTGCGATAGGCTATAAAAAGATAAATAATAAAAACGAGGAGGAAAAAAGATATATCTTTATTTCTCCCAAGGATATGAGCCTGTTTCTTATCCGTTTGAGCGCAAGGCTCAAGCAGTGCGAGAACGAAGCCGAGGAAATGGCAAAGGAGCTTTCCGAAAAGCAGAAGGAGCACAACAGGAAAAAGGAGCTTGCCGACCGTAAGCGCGAAGAGGAAAAAAAGGCAAACGCACCCGAGATTATCAAGGTCAAGGACGTTAAAAAGGGCGGCGGCTTCAAGGTTGAGGAAGCCGAAGAAAAAGAAGAAAAATAATTGCCGGAGGGATGAACATGAGAACAAGAATTTGTTTTTCACGCTTTCATCCTCTTTTTTTGCTCTTGTATTATACGGCGGTTATTTCGGTAACCGTCTTTTCGTCCGATCCGCTGATATTGCTGCTGTCGCTTACGGGAGCGGTACTGTTTTGCGCCGATATGTTCGGTAAGGGGATTGCAAAGGACCTTCGTTTCCTTTTTGCACTCTCTTTGCTGATAACGCTTACAAACCCGTTGTTTTCGCAAAACGGAATAACGGTGCTTTTTTATTTGGGCGACAGGGCATACACACTTGAAGCGCTTTTGTACGGACTTAATACGGCGGTTATGATTTCGGGCGTGATACTGTGGTTCCGCAGTCTCAACGCCGTATTGTCGGACGATAAAATGCAGTATCTTTTTTCAAAGGCATTGCCGAAAACAACGCTTGTCATAACAATGGTAATGAGGTTTATACCGCTTTATATAAAGAATATTAAGGACATAAACGACGCAAGGCGTGCAATGGGGATTTATCCGAAAAGGAATGTTTTCAAGAAGATAAAGGGCGCCGCCGAGGTGTTTCTTACTTTGGTAACGCAAAGTCTTGAAAATGCCGTTGAAACAGCTTTTTCTATGAAAGCGAGGGGCTACGGCGAGAGCGAGCGGACAAGCTATTCACTTTACAAGCTCAAAAGCGCCGACGCCGTTCTCATTTTCCTGCTTTTGCTTTTCTCGGCAGGCTTTGTGTATGTTTTCGGCGTTCGGGAAAATTCGGGCTTTGCTTTTTATCCGACCTTCTTTGTGCCTGTGATAAACGCACCCCGTATAGCTGCTTATGCGGCGTTTGCGGCGGTTTCGCTTTTCCCGTTTTCAATAAATGCAGCGGAGAGTATAAAATGGAAATATTATCTGTCAAAAATCTGAACTTCACATATCCCGAAAGTGAAAACAAGTCGCTTTCCGACATTTCGTTTTCGGTAAATTCGGGCGATATTGTCCTACTGTGCGGCGAGACGGGAAGCGGCAAAACCACGCTTCTCAAAATGCTTAAAAAGGAGATTTCCCCGTTCGGTCAAAGGTCGGGGGAGATACTTTTTTGCGGCGAAAATGCCGAAAACGCCAAAAGCTCGGATATAGGCTTTGTTTTTCAGGATGTCGAAAGCCAGATAGTCTGCGACAAGGTATGGCACGAGCTTGCCTTTACGCTTGAAAACACGGGAACCGAGCCTATGCAGATGCGCCGCCGTGTTGCGGAGACCGCAAGCTATTTCGGAATATCTGACTGGTTTTATAAGAACACCTCGGAGCTTTCGGGCGGACAAAAACAGCTTTTGAATCTCGCCTCGGTTACTGTCGGCGCACCTAAACTGATATTGCTTGACGAGCCGCTTTCACAGCTTGACCCGATAGCCTGCGTGGATTTCATAAACACCGTTAAACGCCTCAACGACGATTTGGGCGTAACATTTATAATCAGTGAGCACAGAACGGGCGAGATAATCTCCGTCTGCAATAAAATTGCCGTTATGAAGCAGGGTAAGCTCATATCCTACGGCAATATCCGTGAGACGCTGCCCGAAATTTCAACCGAAGCGGTTTTCGGAAATTTACCTGACTGTGCAAAAATATGGAGAGATACGGGAAAGAAAGACGAGTGTCCGCTGAATGTCAGAGAGGGCAAAATATGGCTGTCGGAGCATTTTACTCCCGAAAGCTCTGCGGCTGCGGTAAAGGAATTCAAAAACGAATACGAAAACACCTTTGAATGTAAAAATGTATATTTCCGCTATTCAAAAGACGGCGACGATATTATAAAAGGCTTGAACTTTGCCTGCAAAAAGGGCGAGGTGCACTGCGTCCTCGGGGCAAACGGCTCGGGCAAAACCACGCTTGTCAAGCTGATTTCGGGGGTGCTGAAGCCTTACAGCGGAAAAATTTCGACAGGCAAGGGCAGGCGCGCGGCACTGCTTATGCAAAATGTCAAAAATATGTTCGTCGGCGAGAGTGTGGAGGAGGATATGCGCCTTTACTGTAAGCATCTCGGTCTCGACTTTGAGCAGACGGGCGACAGAATATACGAAACGCTTGAATTGCTCGGTATCGCCGATTTGCGAAGCAGACATCCGTTCGATTTGTCGGGCGGCGAGCTTCAGAAGTGCGCCATTGCGAAACTGCTTATATCAAAACCCGATATTCTGCTTATGGACGAACCCGTGAAAAGTCTTGACTGCGTTGCAAAGGATAATGTCAAGGATATAATAAAAACTCTGTCGATAAACGGGATAACGGTTGTTGCGGTAACGCACGATACGGAGTTTGCGGCGGAGATTTCCGACAGGTGCTCACTGCTGTTTGACGGCGAAATTACCGCCTGCGATGTTCCGCAAAGGTTCTTTTCGGACAACAGCTTTTACACCACGGGTGCTTCCAAAATATCAAGGGGATTTGCCGATTATGCCGTAACCTGCAAGCAGGTGTCGGCGCTGTGTACGGAGAAAAAACAATGAGCCTTAAACAAAAAAAGATTTTAAGCTATGCTTTGATTTTCGGCGCAATTCCGCTGACGGTTATTTTCGGCACACAGTTTTTGGGCGCGAGGAAATATGTCTTTCTCTGCTTTGCGGTAATGGTTTTGTGCCTTGCGGCGTTTTTCGTTTCCGTTGAGCACGGCGAACGCACCACGGTTGTAGGCACGGTTCTGGTTGCCGTGATGACTGCGCTTTCGGTTGTCGGACGGTTTGCGTTTTCATATGTGCCGTTTTTTAAGCCCGTAACGGCGTTTGTGATAATTGCGGGCGTATATCTCGGGGCGCAATACGGCTTTTTGTGCGGAGCGCTGTCCGCACTTGTGTCGAATTTCATTTTCGGGCAGGGGGCGTGGACGCCTTTTCAGATGTTCGCTTGGGGAATGATAGGCTTCTTTTCGGGCGTGCTTTCAAAACAGCTCATAAAAAGCAAGCTGTTTTTATACCTGTTCGGGACATTTTCGGGTGTGGCTTATTCGCTTTTCCTCGATACTTGGACGGCGATTTATGTTGACGGCACATTTGTCTTTTCAAGGTATCTTACGCTGATTGCCTCGGCAGTTCCCGTTACGGCTGTCTATATCGTGTCGAATGTGATTTTCCTGATGTTGCTTTTCAAGCCGATAGGCAGACGCCTGTCAAGGATAACAAAAAAATACGGACTGTACGAATAAAAGGCTGCCTTTCGGCAGCCTTTTCGGTTGTGTGTGATTTTTAATTTGGTAGGGACAGCCCTTGCGGCTGTCCGATATGGTGTAGGGCAGGGGCTTGCTCCTGCCGTGGAAATTTGCGTATGAATTAAAACTATCGGCTTATATCAAACTACAAATTTTTCGCAAACATAGGCTCCCTTTACACAAGGGAGGCTTGGTCCTGTCCGTATCTTTCAACAATCTAAAATCCCACAACCTGATGCGTTCTCGGAACCGACGGGGGATTTCCTATCATTCCGTATTTTTTGAGCGTTGCAATCTTTTCCATATCCTCGTTCGATATTGAAAAGCCGAACACATCTGCATTGTTCTTTATTCTCTCGGGTGTTGCCGACTTCGGCACGGGTACGGCGCCTTTTTGTACGATAAACCTTATGCACAGCTGTGCTACGGAAACGCCGTATTTCTTTGCCGTCTCTATGAGCAGCTCACGCTTGAACGCCTGCCCCTGAATGAGCGGACTCCACGCTTCGGGGAGAATTTTGTTTTCCTTGCAGTAGGCAATCATTTCGTCCTGCGGATTTTGCGGATGCATCTGCACCTGATTTATCATAGGATAGGTCGAAAAATTCTTTTTTATTATTTCAATATGCTCTTCAAGGAAGTTGCTTGTGCCTATCGAACGGAGCTTTCCGTCGTTGTAAAGCGTTTCAAACGCCCTCCATGTCTCGCATAGGTCATCCTCAAGGCGGTCAACATTTTGCACAAGAACGGGCCAGTGTATCAGATATGAGTCAAGGTAGTCCGTGCCGAGCCTTTTGAGTGAACGCTCGCAGGACTCTATTGCGTTTTTGTAGCCGTGGTCATCGTTCGGAAGCTTTGAAACGAGGAAAATATCCTCTCTTTTAACGCCGCTTTCATTTATTCCCTTGCCGACAAATTCTTCGTTTTGGTAAGCCGCCGCAGTGTCGATATGGCGGTAGCCGCTCTCGATAGCGCACTTGACTGCGTTTGTTGCGGTTTCTTCTGGCATTTTCCATGTGCCGAACGCAATGCAGGGAACCTTAACGGAATTTATAAGGGTATATGTATCTGTCAATGAATTCATAAAATCACCTCTGTATTTTTTATTATTTTATCATAATTTTCTGAATATGTAAAAACATTCTTGAAATAATATTTGTGTAAAAATATGAAAGGCAGTGCTCGTTTATGATGTTTCTCAAAGCGTTTGTGATAGGGGGACTTATCTGCGTTGTCGGTCAGCTGCTTATCGATACCACTCAGCTGACGCCCGCAAGAATCCTTGTGTCGTTTGTGGTGCTCGGCGTACTGCTCGGGGCACTGGGTGTTTACGGTCCGTTTTCCGAATGGGCGGGGGCGGGTGCCAATGTTCCGCTCACGGGCTTCGGAAATATGCTTGTGCAGGGAACGAAGCAGGCGATAAGGCAGTACGGCTGGCTCGGAATTTTAACGGGTCCGTTGAGCGCAGGCTCGGCAGGCATTACGGCGGCAATGCTCTCGGGCGTGGCCGTGTCCTTCCTCACGAAATCGAAATCCAAATAGATAAAAAAAGAGCAGTTACCAAACACGGTAACTGCTCAAAATTTATATTCCGTTTACGCAACTGTCTCCGAAACGAATGTGTCGTCGCAACATGAGCAGGAAACATAGTTTTCCGCATCGTTACCGATAACGACCTTTTTGCTGTCAACATATTTTTTAACAAGAACATATGCTGCAAAAGCTGCGCCTGCAACCGCAACAAGAATACCGATTACCTTTAATGCTTTTTTCATAATAACAAAACCTCCAATTTTGTTTTTAATTCAAAAATATTATAACCAATAATATTCCAAAAGTCAATGAACAATATGTAAAGAAACGCAAAATAAAAAGCAAAACGCTGCCAACCGAGAGTTGACAGCGCAACAACAAACTGCTTGAATTAAGCCTTGTTCAACTTTGTAACGAGGGCGGACTTTTTACGTGCAGCATTGTTTTTATGAAGGAGACCCTTAGCGGTAGCCTGGTCGATCTTCTTAACAGCAGCAGTAACAAGTACTTCCTTGTCTGCAGAACCGCTTTCGATTGCAACATTAGCTTTCTTGATAGCAGTCTTTAATGCGGAATTCATTGATTTGTTGCGCTTAGCACGCTTGTCGTTTACGATTACACGCTTTTTAGCTGATTTAATATTAGGCATTGTCACACCTCCCTTATACATTAGCGGAATATATGATACCATTTATGAACAAAAAAAGCAAGTTTTTTTTATAATTTTGCAATATTTTTTTATTGCGAACCATAATAAGAGCATAAGGAGATGTTGAAATGAACGCACGAACCGACCTTGCAATAGAAAAAGACGAATTTATAAGCGGGAAAAGACCCAAGGGCATAAAACGGGAAACCGTGAAAACCGAAAAGACGGAAATTACCAAAATAACCGTCGGCGACCCCGAAAGCGCAAAGGCAATAGGTAAGCCCGTCGGGAAATACATCACGGTTGAGCTTACGGAATTTTCCTATGACGCGGAGCTGTTGGACGACAGAATGAAAAGCATTTCCGCACAGATTTCCTCGCTTTTGCCGAAGGGAGACGGTGCGGTGCTCGTAGCAGGGATAGGCAACAAGGATATAACGCCCGACGCACTCGGTCCCAAATGCGCCGAGGGGATATTTTCAACGCGGCACATTTCCTCTGAGCTCGCCGAGGAAATAGGTCTTACTCATCTCAACCCCGTATGCTCGCTTGCGACGGGCGTGCTCGGGCAGACGGGAATAGAGACGGGAGAGATAATCAAAAGCGTTGCGGACTCAATAAAGCCCAAGGCGGTAATCCTCATAGACGCTCTTGCGGCGGCAGGGCTTGAGCGGCTCGGCAGAACCGTGCAGATAACCGACACGGGAATAACACCTGGTTCGGGAGTCGGCAACAGGAGGGCGGAAATTTCTCAAAAGACCATCGGCGTACCCGTCATAGCCATAGGCGTTCCGACGGTCGTTGACGCGGTAACGCTTGCAAAGGACGTTACGGGCAGGGAGACCGCAAAGCAGAGCGCCGAAGCGCAGAAAATGATGGTAACTCCCCGTGAAATAGATGTTGTGATAGACAGAGCGGCAAAGCTGCTTGCCCTTGCGATAAATTGCGCTCTTCAGCCCGAAACAGACCCCGAGCTTTTACTCTCGGTTGTATAACCCGCGCTCCTTTCGCATATATATTACGGATATATGTACAGCGAAGGGATGGTTAAAATGAGAAACCGAAAACAGCCCGAAACTTCGGGAAACGGCTTGACGGCACTGTCGGTCGCACTGATATTTGTGTTTGCGTATCTTCTCAACACCTACTGCACGGCGGCAGTGGTAAAAACCGCCGTTGTTTCGGCAGGACTTGCCCTGCCGCAGGCAACAGTGGAAACTCTGTCGAAGTCGGTAAAATCCGAAGCCGCAACACAGCAGACCGATGCCGTTGAAATCTCGGACAACACGGGAAAGGACGCAAAACAGCAGGCAACCTCGGGAAAGACCGACACGGCACCGCAGGATATACTTCAAATGGCAAGGCAGTACCGTGCTGATTTTGCCGCGGCGTCTCACGACGGCACAATAACGGAAAAGACCTACGATATTTCAAATGCGACTTCAAGCTACGGCAATATTACCGTCCGCAACACAACGCCGTCTCACAGCATAAACATTGAAAGCTCGCTCTCGGCGGAGCTTCCGTTTTCCTGCGACGATATTTCAAAGCCCACGGTGCTTATATTCCACACCCACACGACCGAAAGCTATGAGATGATTGACGACGGCTGGTTTACGAATTCCTATCAAACAAGGAGCAACGACCCGAACAGAAATATGGTAAGAGTCGGCACGGCAATCTGTGAGGAGCTTGAAAAGAGCGGCATCGGCTATATCCACGACACCGATATTCACGACGCCCAATACACGGGAGCTTATGACCGTTCCCGTGAGAAAATAGAGCAGATATTAAAGGAAAATCCGTCAATTCAGATTGTCCTTGATGTCCACCGTGACGCAATCCACAACTCCGAAACCGCACGCACAAAGCCCGTGACAACCATAAACGGCAGGAAAGCGGCACAGATTATGATAATTGCTGGCTGTGAGGACGGCAAGGTAAAATCGTTCCCGTCGTGGGAGCAAAATCTGACCTTTGCCTTAAAGCTTCAACAAACCGCCGAAAATATGTATCCGAGCCTTATGCGCCCGATACTTTTTTCGGCAAGGAAATACAATATGGATATAGTTCCGTGTTCGGTGCTTCTTGAGGTCGGAAGCGACTCGAACACCTTGGAGGAGGCGGAGTATTCGGGGCACCTGATAGGCAGAGCTATAAGCGAATTTATAAAGGAGAACAAATGAAAAAGGACAGGGAAGTTAAAAAATTCGTCATCGTAACGGTGCTGATTTTATGCGCTTTTTCACTGTTTGCAGGCGTGGTTGCGGCAAAGAATAACACCGAAAAAACCGTCCTCGGCAGCAGGATGGAAACCGTAAACGAAACCGATGTCATAAACGGCGTTAAACGCTTCTTGAACGAAATAAAATTATAGTGTATAATGTAAATATATACAGTTTATTTAGGAGAACGGAATATGAATTTCAACAATCTTACCAACGGTCAGTCGGAGGGCTTTGCGCTTGTCAAGCAGTGCGACGAAAAGACAACTGCAAAGGGCTCTGCATACCTCGATATGAAGCTTTCGGACAAGAGCGGTGACATAAACGCCAAGCTTTGGGACTATTCTCCGTTGGTTCACGGCAGCTTCCCTGTTGACTCTGTCGTCAAGGTCAGGGGAGAAATCACCAAATATCAGGGTGCCGACCAATTGAGAATAAGCAGAATAAGGCTTGTAAACGACTCGGACAATGTCAGAATGGACGACCTTGTTCAGTCTGCGGATTATACGGGCGAATTTATGTATGAAAAGCTCATCGAAAGGGTAAAAGCCTTTTCGGACGAGGACCTTAAAAGGCTTGTTTTACATATGTATGAGCAGAGACGGGATGTTTTGCTCACATGGCCTGCGGCGTACAAGCTTCATCACGCCGTGAGAGGCGGACTTTTAATGCACACGCTTTCAATCGTAAAGCTTTGCGAGGGCGTATGCGAAGTGTACCCGTTTGTAAACAAGGATTTGCTTTTGACGGGCGCAATGCTTCACGATATAGCTAAAACCACTGAATACGATGTCGGAGCGAGCGGTATTGCCTCGGGCTATACGGTTGAGGGCAATCTTATCGGACATCTTGTCAAGGGAGCAATGCTTGTTGACGAAGCGGCAACGGAGCTTTCAATACCGAGAGAAAAGGCGATGCTTGTCGAGCATATGCTCATTTCCCACCACGGCGAGCCCGAGTTCGGTGCGGCGGTAAGACCGATGTTCCTTGAGGCTGAATTGCTCTCGGAGCTGGACCTTATGGACGCACGGGTTTACCAAATAGCGCACGCAATAGAGAATGTTGAGGAAAACGGCTTTTCCTCAAGGCTCTGGGCGCTTAACGACAGAAGAATATACAAGCACGAGCAAAAGGAAAACAGTACAAAGGTCAATCTTGAATAATATTTTAGGGGGCTATTTTATGAGAAACCATGAAGTTACCGCTGTTCAGAGACTGCTTAAGGAGGACGGCACTTTAAGGGAGCCGGGCTGGTCGAGGAAGCTCTGTCAGATTTACGACAGGAACGACATCAAAAAACGCCGTACCCGTATCAAGGAATGGGATTATTACCTTGTCCTTTCAAAGGATTATGCCTTTGCATTCACTCTTTCGGACGACGGATACATAGGACTTCAGTCGGTATCTCTGCTTGATTTCAGGGGAACTCCGTGGGAGCACACAGAAACCGTTCTCAACGCTTTTCCGATGGGTAAACTGAAAATGCCTTCAAATACCGACGAGGGCAACATCTGCTATCGGGACAAGCGCCTTTATCTTGAATATACAAAGGACGGTAACAGGCGCAAAATAGTCTGTCAATTCAAAAATTTCCTTAACGGTAAAACCCTTACCTGCGACTTGACCCTTATTCAGCCCGAAACGGACACAATGGTTATCGCAACCCCATGGAAAGAGGACAAGCACGCATTTTATTACAATCAGAAAATCAACTGTATGAAGGCTTCAGGTACTTGCACACTCGATGGCGAGACCTATACCTTCAATCCCGAAACCGACTTTGCAACGCTTGACTGGGGTAGGGGCGTGTGGACATATGACAACACTTGGAATTGGGGCTCGGGCAACGGCATTATCGACGGCAAGAGCTTCGGCTTCAATATAGGCTACGGCTTCGGCGACACCTCGGCGGCTTCGGAAAACATAATTTTCTATGACGGCGTGGGTCATAAGCTTGACGATGTTACCTTCAACATCCCCGAGGACAGCTATACAAAACCGTGGACGATAACCTCTTCCGACAAGAGGTTTGAAATGGAATTTACGCCCATAATCGACAGGGCGGCAAAAATCGATGTAAAGCTTATCGTTACCGACCAGCATCAGGTGTTCGGCAAGATGAACGGCACCGCGGTGCTCGACGACGGCACGAAGCTCCAAGTCAAGGACCTTGTCTGCTTCTGCGAGAGGGTACATAATAAATATTAAAGGTGTAATTATAAAATGGAATGGACTGAAGTTATAATCGAAATAAATGCCGACGACATAGATGTTGCTACGGATATTGCAAATATGGTTGTGCCTTACGGCGTGTATATTGAAGATTACAGAAACCTCGAGGAGGAGACATGGGAGATAGCCAATATCGACCTAATTGACGAGGAATTGCTCAAAAAGGACCGCACAAAGGGCTACATACACATCTATATTTCTCCCGAGGAAAATCCCGCCGAAGCGGTTGCGTTCCTCTCGGAACGCCTGAGCGAGAGCGGAATTGCCAACAAAATCGACCTCAACAAATGCAAAAACGAGGATTGGGAGAACAACTGGAAAGAATTTTTCAAGCCTATGAATGTCGGCAAGAAACTGCTTATAAGACCGCTGTGGATTGACGATTATGAAAATTCCGACGGAAGAAAGGTTCTTTCCATCGAACCGGGGCTTGCTTTCGGAACGGGCGGACACGACACGACCCGCCTCTGCCTTGAAATGTGCGAAAAGTATCTGAAAAACAGCGACAGCGTGCTTGATACGGGCTGCGGAAGCGGTATTTTATCGATTGCCTGTCTGCTGTTAGGTGCCAAAAATGTTGTCGGCGTTGATATTGACGAATTGGCGGTCAAAACCGCAATTGAGAATGGCAAGGTCAACGGCTTTACAGAGCCCGAATATAAGATATTACAGGGTAATCTTACCGATAAGGTAACCGGCAAGTTCGATTTGGTCGTTGCAAACATTGTGGCTGATGTGATTATAATGTTTTCCGATTTTGTCGGCGACTTTATGAACGACGGAGCGCATTTTATCGTTTCGGGAATAATTGCGCCGAGAGCCGACGAGGTCAAGGCGGCGCTTAAAAAGAACAACTTCCGCATTGTAGAGGAAAACCGCAACGGCGATTGGCTTTGCTATGTTCTTGAAAAGGCGCAGTGATGTTAAGACTTAAAAGTTTATTGAAAAGCGGAATAACCGGCGGGGTTTCGTCAACAATAAGTGATGATACCGCCGAAAGCTCAACCCGTGAGGTTTTGCTCTTTGTTACAAAAACCTGCCCGAACTGCAAAAAGGCTAAAGGACTGCTTCAAAAATCGGGCGTGAGCTTTACGGAAATTGCCGTTGAGGACAACCCCGAGCTTGCCTTGGAGCTTGATTTAAGGCAGGCACCCTCGCTTGTTGTGAGGAATAAAAACGACACTGAAACCGTGGCAGGTATCTCAAATATCAAAAAATATCTTGAGGTAAAATGATGTATGATATAATTGTTGTCGGCGCAGGACCTGCGGGGCTTACCGCCGCATTGTACGCCGTGCGTGCAGGCAAGAGCGTATTACTGCTTGAAAAGGCAAATTACGGCGGGCAGATGGCTTTTTCGCCGAAGATTGAGAATTTCCCGAGCTATAAGGAAATAGGCGGCTATGACCTCTCGGAGAGTATTTACGAACAGGTCACTGCGGCAGGAGTGCAGTACTGCGAGGAGTCGGTTTGTAAAATTACCGACATCGGCGGTATAAAGGAAGTCAGAACCGAGGAGGGCGCATACAGCGCCAAGGCGGTTATATTAGCGACGGGAACACGGCACAGAACTCTCGGGGCGAAGAACGAAAAAGAGTATTCGGGCAACGGCATATCCTACTGTGCGGCTTGCGACGGCGCTTTTTTTAAGGATAAAAGCGTTGCGGTCGTTGGCGGAGGCAACTCTGCGGTGCAGGAGGCGCTGTATCTCAGCGACATTTGCAAAAGCGTCACTGTTTTACAAAATCTGCCCGAGTTTACCGCAGAACCGAGGCTTTGCGAGCGGCTGAAAGAAAAAGAAAATGTCAGCCTTGTTTTCAACACCGTTGTAACCGAATTTACGGGCGACGGCGAAACGCTTTCGGGCGTTATGACCGAAAACACCGAGACAAAGGAAGCTTCGGAAATGTCATTTGACGGTGTGTTTGTCGCAATCGGTCTCAAACCCGACAATGAGGCTTTTAAGAGCCTCGTCAAGCTTGACGAAAACGGATATATCCTCTGCGACAGGGATATGAAAACCGACTCGGACGGTATTTTTGCGGCAGGGGATTGCACGGCTAAAAAAATACGGCAGATAACCACCGCAATGGCGGACGGAACAACGGCGGCGTTTTCTGCGTGCCGATATGTTGACGAAATGAACAAATAAAAAAACACGGTAACTTGAAGCTAAGCTACCGTGTATCTTTTTGCGTATGTTTATCTGTTTGTTTTGCCTGCGGCTTGAATAATTCTTACGACTATCGGGCAAAGCACGATGTTTGTAAGCAGCTCAAACAGGAAGTTAAGACCTACAAAACCGACAAGCATATATTTTGTAACGCTTACAAAGCCTGCGCCGACGCCCCATTCCTTTACTGCGTCAAAAAAGAAAATGCGGCAGCCTAAAAGGAAAACGCCCGTATTTGTAACGGGAGCCACGATTGCCGCAGCCATTGTCGCAAGCGTGATGTTTTTCTTTTTAAGGGCGTCAAATACAAGACCTGCGAAAAGTCCGCAAAGCACACCCTTAAGAAGCACCGTAATAACCGTGCCGGGCACGCTGATTGCAAGAAATGTTGCCGCGTCACCCGAAATCAGTACAACCGCACCGAATACAAGACCCAACCATGCGCTGACAACGGGTCCGCAGAGAGCCGCACCGAGAACAACGGGAATAAGTATCAATGAAATCGAAAATGCTCCGAATTTGATTGATGCGCCGACCGCCTGCAATACAATAACGATTGCCGTGAGAATACCGCCGATTGCAAGGTTAAGCGTCTGCCTTTTGTCGAATTTTTTGTTTGCCATAATAAAACTCCTTTCGCTGTTGCCCCTTTATGGCACGGAAATTTCCTCGGGTGCAACGCTTTTTAATTTATATCGGTTGCGCTTTAAGGGGAGCGAAACCGTAAAACAGCCGTTCGGCACTGTGATATTACGCATTGCGCTGTAACTCACGCCTTGCAAACCGTTTTTTATGAAATGAAAATTACTTGCTGTTTTTGTCGTAAATAGCCTTTAATCCTTTTAAGATAAGGTCGTTATCATAGATTATATCGTGCTTGCACTCCTTGATAATGAAGGACGAAAGACCGCCTGTCGCCACAATCGTAACAGGCTTGCCGACCTCTTCTATGAAGCGGTCAATCATACCGTCCACCATAGAAGCCGTGCCGAGAATAACTCCCGACTGCATACATTCGACCGTATTCTTTGCACATGCTCTGCTCGGTGGGTTGAGTGCTATTGTCGGAAGCTGTGAGCTTGTCTCTGTAAGGGCGTTTAATGAAATGGCGATACCCGGGGCGATAAGACCGCCGCAAAATGCTTTCTTCTCATTGACAACATAAAGCTTTGAAGCCGTACCGAGGTCAACTACAAAGGCGGGAAGCGGATAATTCTCCGCAACGCCCACCGCGCCTGCCGCAAGGTCTGCGCCCAACTGCGCGGGATTGTCTATCAGTATGTCAAGACCCGTTTTAACGCCGGGGGCGAGGATGGTGCAGCTGTTGCAGATAGGCGAGATAGCTTGCTTTACCGTGTTTGTAAGCTCCGGTACAACGGAGCTTATTACGGCACCGTCAATATGTGAGGTGTCGACCTTATGCAATGTGAATATGTTTGAAAAATTTATTGCATATTGGTCGGGCGTGAGGCTACGCTGAGTTGCAAGCCTTGAAACAAAGACGAGCTTGTCTTTGTCAAACACGCCGAATGTAATATTAGTGTTTCCTATGTCAATTGTAATAATCATTTAATCACCGCAGTAAGTATAATACAAAAGCGGCCTTGAAATCAAGACCGCTTTTTATTTTCAGATAATTATTTTTTATTTATCTTCGTTCTTTTTTCTTGTAAGAACAAGGACTGCACCTGCAACAGCAGCTACGCCTGCAACAGAAGCAACCGCATAGTCGCCGGTCTTAGCGGTAGCGCCTTCAAAGTCTGTTTTATTGCTTGAGCTGCTTGAACTGCCTGAGCTTGAACCTGAATTTGAATTTGAATTTCCGCTGTCATCGCTGTCGCCGCCGCCGATACCGATTTTGTCAAGGATTTTGGAAACAAGATCCTTGATTCCGCTTCCTGCGTTGTCAATATCGGGGAGAGTGATGTCGCCGTTACCGTTGAAGAGGTCGGAAATCTTGTTATAGGTTTCCTCGTCGATGATTCCGGCATCCTTTGCAGCGTCAAGAATTTTCTGTGCTTCCTCTGCGGGAAGATCCTTGATGAGAGCATAAATCTTCTGAGCCTTTTCGGTTGCCGAAAGAGAGCTGTCCTCAATAATTGACTTCATCTGGTCGAGGATTTCCTGTGTTTCGTCCTGCTTCTCGGATTCTTTCTTGTCAATGATGGAAATCATTGTGTTGTAAAGATCATCGTCAATGATGCCGTTGGTGCGGAGAATTTTAGCCGAGCTGCGAAGATCGTCCGTAGTATCTGCGCCGTTTTCTTCAAGAATTGAAATAATTTCCTTTGCAACAGTCTCACGCGCCGTATCCGAAGGGTTAGCGCCGAGGTCTTTAACAACCTCTCTGATGGAAGCTGTTGTCGAGCTTGTGAATGTAAGATCCGGAACCGCCGCAAAAGATGCAACGCACATTGAAAGGATCAAACAAATCGAGAGTAAAACAGTAGCAAACTTTTTCATAAATAATTACCTCTGAAATGCTTAAATTTTTTCGACGGACATACTCCGCCGTATTTTCTATTTAATGATACAATATTTTAGCAAGGTTGTCAACATAAAAAAGCATAAATTTATAAAAAATATACCCGTGAGATATAAAACAAATCACGGGTATAAAAGCCTTATTTCATTGCCTTTGCCTTGTCCTGCAAGGAAAGGATAGCCGATTGAACCTTGTCGGAAAGCTCCTGTGCCGAGAGCCCCTCAGAGCTTATCGGGTCGCCGAAAAGAACGTTTATTTTGAACGGCTTCATATGCTTCCAGTCAAAGAAGCGCATTATTTTTCTGCCCTTTGGGAAGGTCTCGAACGCGCCGTCAATATATACAGGTATAACGGGCACACCCGTGTCCGCCGCAAGCACGCAGGCGCCGCTTTTCATTGTTCTGAAAATACCGTCCTCGCTTCTTGTTCCCTCGGGATGAACGACAACGCACCAATCATTTTTCAGCTTTTCGCAGATGCTGTTCATGGTGTTCATATTCATACCGCTTCTGTCAACGGGCACCATACCCGTTGATTTTATAAGCTTTTTCAGGAACCAATTATCCTTGAACAGCTCTTTTTTAGCCATAACGCAGGTCTTTTTGTATCTCTCCTTACTCATAGCCGAAGCGACATACAAAAAGTCGATTGCAGAAACATGGTTTGCACAGACCACAAAGCCCTTGTCGGATTTCATAACCTCGTCGCCGTAAAAATGTATGCGGTAGACCGATTTCGCAAGATTCTTGAAAAAGGCGAAACGCCTGTAATCGGAGTTGTCCTTGTCCTGCGGATAAAGGCTTGCGTCGATTTCCTTTACGACAGCCGCATTTTCTTTTCCCTCGATTATTTTTGCAATGTCGCCGACGGTCATCGTATCGCTGTAATACGGCTCGATGTTTTTACCGAATTTATCCTCAATCTGCACTGCGAGATTGATGGCGGAGAGCGAGTCTATTGCAAGATCCCTGAAAATAACCGTGCTTTCGGAGATTTCGTTTTCGTTTGCGTTTGCGACCTCGCAGACCGTTTTGATAATCTGCGATAATGTACCGCCGTCCGAGTGCTCGGGCTTTACGGCTTGCTTTTTAATGCCGTTTCTCTCGTCAATTGCCGCCTGCTTCAATAAAAATCTCTTTGGCTTCTGGATAGACGTCCTCGGTATTTCATCGACAAAGTGGAAGTGAGCTATCTTCATATATACGGGAAGATTTACCGCAATTTCACGGAAATGCTCCTTGATTGCATTTTCCGTCTCTTCGTTGAATTTATCGGGTATTACAAAGGCATGAACCTCGTCATAATCCGCATTTTCGGCTGGAACGCCGCAGATTACGAATTCCTTGACATGCTCAATGCCTATGTATTTTTCCTCAATATCCTCGGGCGTGGCCTTTTTGCCGCTTGCAAGGACTATGTTTTCCTTGCTCCTGCCCGTTACGGAGTAAAAGCCGTTTTCGTCAACCGATACAAGGTCGCCCGTCTTGAACCAGCCGTCGTCCGTAAATGCCTCTTTTGTGAGCTGTTCGTCTCTGAAATAGCCTTTCATAAAGTAGGGGGACTTAATAAGCAACTCGCCGTCGTCGGTAATTTTTGTCTTTATATCCGGATACGGAACGCCGCAGGAGTGGGTGGTAAGATTCTCGGGACGGTTTCCTATGGTCGGGATATTGGTTTCGGAGGCACCGTAGGTAATTATAAGGTTAAAGCCTGTGCCGTAAAAGAATTCCGCAACCTCCTGCTTTGTCGGAGCGCCTGCCGTGCACAGAAATTCAAGTGAGCCGCCGAAACCGTCGTGTATGCTCTTGAAAAGCTTTTTACCGAGCATATTGCCGTTTTTTCTGCGCTTTTTAAGACAAATCGGAAAAAAGGTATTGAACATAATCCTTGTCAAAGCCTTTGAATTGATTTTCTTAATTATCTGCGTCATAAACAGCTCGTAGGCTTTAGGAACGCCGAGGAAAACCGTAGGATGATAGTCATTGAACGCACCCAGGATTGCGTCTGCGCTCATACCATCTATATAGTATGCGTCTGCACCCGTGAGCGCAGGTCCGAGCATAAGGCAGATAACGCCGTAGATATGACTGTTCGGAACGATTGAAAGATACCTGTCGTCTTCGTCAAGACCCTGAACATTAACGGTCATTCTCGTGGTGTTGATAAGCGAGTCGTGATAGTGCATAATAGCCGCAGGCTTTCTTGTAGTGCCCGAGGAATAAATTATCGTCGCAACCGAGCTGTCGCCGTCGGGAGTTTCGGGAACGGAGTCGGAAATTTTCTTTACGGAGCCGTCAAAAATCACACCGTTGTAAATATCAAAAACGGGGAGGGGATAATCCGGTAATTTTCCGAGCTTTTCATAGCAGCCTGCGGAAGCCGCAACCGCTCTCGGGTCGGCTCTGTCGATAAATTCCTTTATTTCGGCGCCCGTGAGCGAGGCGTCTATGAGCACCGAGGTGCAGTGAAGCTTTGAAACAGCCAAAAACGCTATAACCCACTCGGGCATACTCTCTGACGCTATGGCAACCCTGTCGCCCTCCTTTAATCCGGAGGAGCGGAGAATATCCGCATATGCGTCCGCCTTTTTGAGCATTTCTCCGTAGGTGTAGGTTTCAAGTCTGCCGTCGGAAAATTTCTTTGCAAGCGCCCTTTTGTCGGGGTGGACGGAATTAACCTTGAGTACTTCTTCATAGATGTTCATAATAAAATCCCACGCCTTTCAAATAATAAATTTATCGGTAAATCTCGTTAAAATCAAATTCTTTTCGCTCTCCGTTGGGCATAATATGAAAGCAGCGCTTCCCGAGGGAAAAAATCGGCTTGTCATTTTTGAGACTGTCCGAATACACGCACATTACTCCAACCTTGTCCTCGCCGAATTTTTCGTAAAATCTGCGAACCTTTTCCTCGTTGCGGCAGTTTTTGCAAAGCAAAGTGCCCGTTTTTCTGTCGTGCCTTGTACACAAAAGATATTCAAACCCGAGCCTTTTCTGTATCTCTTCAAGCAGAAAATCTGGGCTTGCGCTTATCACTATCGAAGCCCTTTCCCTGTTTTCCTTTAAGAACCAAGGGAAAATTTTCTTTTCGTATTTATCCCAGAATTTATTGACTGCCTTATCAAGGTCAATAAATCTTATAAAACAGAAAATGTGCTTTTTGAATTTGTCAAGCTTTATGATATGTAACGCAAAAAGCAGGGCGTCAACAATATAAAAGGGGAGAAGAAGCAGCAGATACGGATAATTGAGAAAGCAAA
>CAVFQD010000018.1:0-27751 GCA_963624605.1 Eshraghiella crossota
AATCTTTATTTCTTCAGTTTTTTCTTCTTCGCTTATCCCTTTCTCCTTTGTTCAGCTTTTAGGGTGTAATATGCACCTTTAGCTCAGCTGGTAGAGCACCTGACTCTTAATCAGGGTGTCCAGGGTTCGAGTCCCTGAAGGTGTACCACTTGAATAAAACGGCCCGTTGGTCAAGTGGCCTAAGACTCCGGCCTCTCACGCCGGCAACAGCGGTTCGAATCCGCTACGGGTCACCATTCGGATTAAACGGGATTTCCTGTTTATATATACCCACTGATGTGGGACAATTTAATAAGTTAGCGTTAGAGAAATCTAATGTTGATTAGTCGGTGTTTATTACGATGAGGGTCCACCCGTTCCCATCCCGAACACGGTAGTTAAGCTCATTCGTGCCGAAGATACTTGGCTGGAAGCGGCCCGGGAAAATAGGTCGACGCCGACATTTAATATTCCTCCATAGCTCAGCCGGTAGAGCACTCGGCTGTTAACCGAGTTGTCGTTGGTTCGAGTCCAACTGGGGGAGCCAAAAATAGAGGCGTTCTTTTGAACGCCTTTATTTTTTTACTTTCAAATCGAATTCAATCGATGACAGCTAAAAGATAATTTTACAATTTACTATAAAGTTTGGGCAGTCTTGCTTTGAAACAATGTGACCAAGCAGGGAAATAACCGCACTTAATTGCTACTTTTTGCGAATTGATATTAGTACAATCCGTTGTGTAATACGGTACAATCCCACGGCTCAAAGTTTCTTTTGTCAACATATTTACAAGTGTAACAGCAATTCCGTTGCCTTGATATTCAGGGAGTACATCTACGCCGATTTGCCACATGGTTTTGCTATCGGCACTTGCACACGCAATACCGACTATTCTATTTCCGTCATTGGCTATCGTTGCAAGCGTTTCAGGTCTTTTACTATTGGGATCATATTGCAATGCGTTGTGAAATCCCTTATATTTATATAGGTCTTGGATGTTCTCGTCAATTAAAGTGAATTTATAATTATCATTTTGAGCATATTGGGAATTTGACATACTCGGCAAAAAATATGGATTTACACCATATACTAATTTGCTTGCCATTATTTCGTAACTTGATTTGCCTTTGAATTTTCTTTTGACATAAGGCATAATGCCATTTGATGCATTAACAATAGTACTTTTGCCCATTGTGATGACTTCAAGACGAGGCGTAACAAAAGGCATTTCCCGTCGCCCGTTTCGTTTTTGTGCTGTTGTAAAAATTATGCCGTCTTTATTAAAATCTTCCGGTTCGCAGTTGTAATCAAGGGCAAGTTGTGCATAAACTATCGCCATCATTTCTTGCTTATTCATTGTTTATCCTTTCATATATCCAATTCCATAAACCCTACCGTAAACGGCAAATGCTCAAATTTCTTTGTGCCGGTGTGGACAAAGCCTAATTTACCGTACCACTCTTTCAATACGGTGTTTTCTTCTACAATTCCAATTTTAATCTTATCTGTGCCGAGAGTGTTTTTCGAGTAATTGACTGCGAAGTTTACTAACTCCTTGCCTATTCCCAAATGTCTGAACTCGGGTAAAATGGACAGGTTGTTTATTTCTGCGCTGTCGCCGTTAACACTCAATGAAAAATACCCGACAAACTTATTTTCATATTTATATAAAAACATAGGATTGCCGCACTTTAATTGTTCCCGCAATTTTTTCATCGGCATAAAGGCAGTATGCCCGGGACAATTTTCTTTTGTCAATCCCATTTCATCGGCGACTGTTTGAAAGCTTTTATGAATTATATCCAGGCAGGTGTTCAGTTGTATGCTTTCGGTAACTTTACAAATCATATTCAGCCATCCTTAATTATTATTTTATAAGTATACCATAAAAAATCCGCGAATTAAATATGCCTTCAGCTTTTGTTGACAGTGTGTTTGCCTTTATGTTATATTGTGCTTGTAAACCGATATATACGGATTGTCGGATTGTTGAACCGAATATTTTCTTGGGGATATAAAAATGAACTGTTTTGAAAATATGCTGTATGAAGAAATAAAGGACGAGTTATTGTCGTGGGATGAAGTGGGCATTTACGCCATATCGTTTTTCCTTGAGTCAAACGAATTGATTACACATAGGTAAGATAATACGGCACTGAAAATAAACAGATTTGCCCGTCGGCTGTACGCTTAGGTGTGCGGTTCACGGGCATATTTGTTTTTTGAGAGCTTTGACAACACCCGAAAATTTATAAAAAAATCAATGTTATCTGCCTCTGATTTCTTGACATATTGTACAAAAAGTTATAAAATATCTAAGATAATGTTTTATAATGCGAAGATATATCATTATCCGAAAATTAATAATTTTTAATGACTGTTTTGGTTTATTGAAAAATCACAAAAGGAGGTGCAATGCTTTTTGAATACTACGGTTTCAGTTATACTCATTATCGCCGCAGCGGTTATATTCGGCGTTGTAGGATTCATTCTCGGTGAGCTTCACAGAAAGAAAGTTGCCGAGGCGGCAATCGGTTCCGCTACCGAAGAGGCTACAAGGATAGTCAATCAGGCGGTTCAGACAGCCGAAAACAAGAAAAGAGAATCCATACTTGAGGCTAAAGATGAAATTCACGCTCTCAGAACGGAAGCTGACAAGGACATTAAGGACAGGCGTGCCGAGGTTCAGAGACAGGAAAGAAGAATAATTCAAAAAGAGGAAACTCTCGATAAGAAAACGGAAAATATCGAGAAAAAAGAAGAGACGCTCAACTCAAAGCTCAAAGACGTTGACGCAAGATTGCAGGAAGTTGAGTCGATAAAGAAGAGCCAGTTTGATATGCTTGAAAAGGTGTCGGGTTACACCAAGGAGCAGGCAAAGGCAGTGCTTTTGCAGAACCTTGACGAGGAGCTCACACACGAAAAAGCGGTCAAAATTATGGACTACGAGCAGAGAACCAAGGACGAGGCGGATAACCTCGCAAGAGAGATTATTTCCACTGCCATTCAGCGTTGTGCGGCGGATTGCACTGCGGAGACAACGGTTTCCGTTGTTGCGTTGCCCAACGATGAAATGAAGGGCAGAATTATCGGACGAGAGGGAAGAAATGTCAGAACTCTTGAAACAATAACCGGCGTTGACCTTATAATCGACGATACGCCCGAGGCTATCACGGTTTCAAGCTTTGAGCCCGTACGCAGGGAAATTGCAAGGCTCACTCTTGAAAAGCTCATTGCGGACGGCAGAATCCATCCCGCACGCATTGAGGAAATGTACGAAAAGGCTAAACGGGAGGTTGAGCAGACAATCCGTCAGACCGGCGAAAGAGCAGTTATCGACGCAGGCGTAAACGGTATCCATCCCGAGCTTGTCAAGCTTCTCGGTAAGCTTAAATATCGCACAAGTTACGGTCAAAACGTGCTCAACCATTCTCTTGAGGTCTCGTATATCGCGGGACTTATGGCGGCGGAAATCGGCGCGGATGTCAAAACGGCTAAGCGCGCGGGTCTTCTCCATGACATAGGTAAGGCTCTTGACCATGAGATGGACGGAACACATATCGAGCTCGGCGTTGAATACGCAAAGAAGTACAAGGAAAACGACCAAGTTGTCCATGCTATCGCCGCACACCACGGAGATATAGAGGCAAAAACGGTTGTCGCTTGTCTTGTTCAGGCTGCGGACGCTGTTTCGGCATCCCGTCCCGGAGCGAGAAGAGAGAATGTTCAGAATTACATTAAACGCCTTGAAAAGCTTGAAGAAATCGCTTCTTCATTTGACGGCGTTGAGAAATCGTATGCTATTCAGGCAGGTCGTGAGGTTCGCATAATGGTTAAGCCTGATGTTGTAAGCGACGATAAAATGGTACTTATTGCACGAGATGTTGTAAAGAAAATCGAAGAAGAACTTGAATACCCCGGACAGATCAAGGTCAATATCGTTCGTGAAAATCGCATTGTCGATTACGCAAAATAAAAAATCGGCGGCCCTGACTGCGTAAGTCAGGGCTTTTTGCGACAGAGAACATATACGGAAATCGGTGAATTATGGAAAAAACCGTAAGGGTGCTTGCAGTGGGCGATGTGGTTTCGTCAGCAGGCTGTGAAAAGCTGAGGGAGACCCTGCCCTCATTAAAGAAAGAAAAAAATATAGATGTCTGCATTGTAAACGGCGAAAATGCCGCGGTCGGTAACGGAATGACCGCTTTTTCGTGCGAGCATATTTTTGCAAGCGGCGCAGATGTCATTACGGGCGGAAATCATACCTTCAGAAGGCGTGAGTTCTATGACACGCTTGAAAGCTCATATTCGATAATACGCCCGATAAATTATTCCTCCGAATGTCCCGGCAGAGGCTATACGGTTGTCGACAAGGGCTTTGTGAGGATAGGCGTTGTAAATGTGCTCGGAACGGTATATATGGAAAATCTTAAAAGCCCGTTTGACTGTATGGATGAAGCTATTTCAGGACTCAAAGACGAGGTAAATATAATAATCGTTGATTTGCACGCAGAGGCTACGGCGGAGAAAAAATCACTCGGATTTTATCTTGACGGTCGGGTTTCGGCTGTGTTCGGCACTCACACTCATGTCCAGACTGCCGACGAGCAGATTTTGCCAAACGGCACGGGATATATAACCGATGTCGGAATGACCGGTCCGGCGCTTTCGGTAATCGGCGTAAAGCCCGAGCTTGCGATTGAAAAAATGCGTACAAATATGCCCGTGAGGTTTGAAAACCCAACGGATAACTGCCTTTTACAGGGCATAATATTTGAGATAGACCGCTCAAGCGGAAAAACTGTTTCGGTTGAGCGTATAAGCTTATAAAAGGAGGCGACTGCCGTGAAAAAAAGAATAATTTCTGTGCTTTGTATTTTGGCGGCAGTTGCTGTATTGCTTTGTTCATGCAAGAAAATTCCTACAGCCACCGAGGAGGAAACAACGGCGGCTTCCGGGACGGAAAGCGTTCAGTCAACGGAGATTTTTCTTCCGTATTCGTCGAGCGACTCGTTAAATCCGTACTTTGCGACAGGCAACGAAAACCTTGCACTGGCTTACCTTTACTGTCAGCCTCTCTACGAGGTAAAGTCGGATTATTCTGCAGAGCCGGTGCTGGCGGGAAGCTTTGCCTCGGACGGCACAAGGGTAACGGTTACACTGCAAAATGCGGTATTCAGCGACGGAAGCTCCGTAACGGCAAAGGATGTCGTTTATTCATTTAATAAAGCAAAGTCGTCCGTTGCGTTTTCACAAAGGCTTTCAAATGTGGCTTCTGCCGCCGCTTCGGGCTCGGCTGTGGTGTTTACGCTCGGCTCTCCCGACAACCTTTGTCAGAATATTTTGACATTTCCGATAGTGAAGCAATCGACTGCCGATGATTCGGCGACCGTTCCTGTCGGCTCGGGAAGATTTGTATTTGACGGAAGTTCAATTTTTACCTTAAACAATAAGAGCGAAGTGGCAAGCAGGATAAACAAAATCACACTTTATGATGTAAAGAAGCTCGAATATATAACGAACGCCGTTGAGATAGGAAACATAAACTATCTGTTTGAGGATTTTTCCGACGGTCGGTACAAGCGTGTTGCGGCACAAACAAAGTCAATAACGCTTAACAACTTTGTTTTCCTTGGAATAAATCCGTCCTCAGGGGCGCTCTCTTCATCGGCGATACGCACGGCGATATACTACGCAATCGACAAAGAGGATATAAGCCAGAGCGCGTACCAAGGCTACGCAAAGTCGGCGGTTACGGTGTTTAACCCTGATTTTAATATGCTCTCCTCGCAGGAGCTTCCGTCGGCAGAGGGCGATGTGACAAAATGCGACTCCATCCTTTCAAAAATGGGTTATAATTATAACACGAAAAACGGAGTGAAGACCGATCAGACCAATGTTCTTGCGTTTTCAATACTTGTAAATTCGGAAAACAGTTTCAGGGTTTCCGCAGCGCAGAAAATTGCTTCTCAGCTCGGAGAAAGGGGCTTTTCGGTTACGGTTGACGCGGTTGATTCCGAAACATACAGGCAGAGGGTTTTAAGCGGAAAATACGAAGCCTATATCGGAGAGGTCAAGCTTTGCGAAAATTTTGACCTGTCGGCGTTCTTTAACGGTCAGTCCGGTATGTCCGTTGACGCAAACGGAAGCTTTGCCGCCGCATACAATTCCTTTAAGAGCGGTCAGACTGATATAAAGGCGGTAAATGACGCATTCTTTAATGATATGCCGTTTGTCCCGTTGTGTTACAGAATGGGAATGGCGGCTTACTCGAAGGGCGTTACTCCGGATTTTACATATGCACCGTTTGACATTTACGGCAATATGGAAAATTGGGAAAAAACAGCTCAATAACAAAAATATATGAATTCACATCGCGCCGCATGGCTGTAACGGGGCGAAGCGTGATTTATTTTACAGCCGGAAAGGTTCAGAGAATATGATTAAATTTGAAAATCATCTCGGCACAACCGAATTGCACGAGCACTATTTTTCCGACCTTATCGGACACACCGTAACCTCGTGCTTCGGCGTTGCGGGAATGGCGAACAGCGGAGCGACGCAGAATCTCCGCCAGTTTATTTTCAGGCACAACAACTATATCGATCAGGGCGTATCGGTTCATGCCGAGTCTGACGAGCTTGTTATAGACCTGCATATCATAGTTACCTACGGAGTGAATATTCAGGCGATTGTCGATTCAATCAAGAACAAGGTGCGATACACTGTTGAAAAATCGACAGGACATACGGTTAAAAGAATAAACGTCTATGTTGACGGAATGAAGGAATAATAGGAGTGTGTAAATTGCTTAACGGTCTCATTTTCAAGCAAGCGCTGATTTCCGGCGCAAACAATATAGTAAATCACAGGCAGGAGGTCGACGCACTCAATGTCTTTCCCGTTCCAGACGGCGATACCGGCACAAATATGTCAATGACGATTTCTGCGGCTTCGAGGGAGCTTCAGGTGAGTAATCAGACGGACATTGCAGGCGTATCCGCAAAGGCGGCAGCTGCGCTTTTGAGAGGCGCAAGGGGAAATTCGGGCGTTATCCTCTCGCTTATTTTCAGAGGCATTTCCAATGGCTTCAAGGGTATGGACGAGGCAGACGGTAAAGCGCTTGCAAGGGCACTTGAGCTCGGCAAGGAGTCGGCTTACAAGGCGGTTATGAAGCCTACCGAAGGCACTATTCTTACGGTTATCAGAATGGCTGCCGAGGCGGTCAAGGGCACGGAGGAAACCGATTGTAAGGCAGTACTTGAAGCAGCGTACGAAGCGGCAAAGGTCGCACTGATGAAAACGCCCGATATGCTTCCCGTATTAAAGGAGGCAGGAGTCGTTGACGCAGGCGGTCAGGGCTTTATATTCATACTTGAGGGAATGTTGAGCGTTATTGCAGACGGCAAGACCGTAGAGCCCGTTGAAACGCTTGAAAAGAAGGACGCACCCAAGACCGATAAGAGCATTGTTGCGGCGGCTTCGGGAGATATTAAGTTCGGCTATTGCAGCGAGTTTCTAATAAACCGCGAAAAGAACGCACAGTCAAATGCGGCGGCGCTCAAGGCTTATCTTGAATCAATAGGCGACTGCGTGGTTGTCGTTGAGGACGAGGACATTATAAAGGTTCATGTTCACTCAAACGAACCGGGTAATGTAATACAGGCGGCGCTCAAATGCGGTCCGCTTACCAATATAAAAATTGACAATATGCGTTTCCAGCACAGGAACGCCGAGGTCGGCACGGAAAACGCAAAGGACAGCGTTGAGCAGAGCACCCCGAACGCAAAGCCGATTGAGCCTACAAAGGATTACGGTTTTGTTTCCGTTGCGGCGGGAGACGGCTTTGTCGAGTTGTTCAGGGAATTGGGAGCGGACAATATAGTTTCGGGCGGTCAGACTATGAACCCGAGTACGGACGACATACTTTCCGCTATTGAGGCAACGCCCGCGCGCCATGTCTTTGTACTTCCGAACAACAAGAACATAATTATGGCAGCCGAACAGACCGTAAATCTTGCAGACAGAAAGGTTTCGGTGCTTCAGACAAAGACTCTTACTCAGGGCGTGAGCGCAATGCTCAATTTCTCTGAAACCGAAGATGTCGAAACAAATCTTCTCAATATGATGAAGGCTGCGGAGGCTGTTCACACGGCACAGGTTACCTTTGCGGCAAGAGACAGCGAGGCTTTCGGTCAGAGAATTAAAAAGGGACAGATCCTCGGTATGGAGGACGGAAAAATAACCCTTGTCGAGGACGATATCGTGAACGCCGCATTCCGCACCGCAAGGCGTTTGGTTAAAAAATACAACGGCTCGATTGTAACCGTATATTACGGCGAGGAGACCGACGAGGTTATGGCAAATCTTTTGAGCGAAAGACTTGCGGAGAGATTTCCGAATGCGGAAATAAATGTAATTCCGGGCGGACAACCCGTGTACTATTTCATTATATCCGTAGAATAAGAGTGATATTATGAACCTTTCAACCGATATTAAATACTTAAAGGGCGTCGGCAGCGTCAGGGCGGAGGCTTTTCAAAAGCTTTCCGTCGGCACTGTCGGTGCTCTTTTGCGCTGTTATCCGAGAGCATATGAGGACTGGAGCGAGGTATACCCCATAAGAGAAGCTCCGTTTGACACAAATGTCTGCATAAAGGGAATTGTGTGCGACTCTCCGACAAAAATCTGTATTCCCGGCGGCACACTGCTTTTCAAAACAAGCATTACCGACGGAAACGGTCTCGTCAATCTGATTTTTTTCAACAACAAATATATTCAGAATATGCTCAAAGAGGGCGAGGAATATTATTTCTTCGGCAAAATAACGCAGTCAAAATTCGGTTCGAGAGAGATGGCTTCTCCCGTTTTTTCGACCGCCAAGGAGACGGCGGGGATAAAGCCCGTTTATCCGCAGACGGCAGGACTTAACTCGAAGCTTATTGCGAAATGCGTCAGGAATGCTCTTGACTCAATAGAAAAAATACCCGAGAGCCTTCCTGTCGATATAATAGCGGATAACTCGCTGTGCTCGCTTGATTTTGCAATACGCAACATTCATTTTCCCGAGAGCTATGAGGCTCTTGAAAAGGCGAGAAACAGACTGATTTTTGAAGAACTGTTTGTTTTACAGCTCGGACTTCTGTCAATGAAAAGCAAAACGCAGACGCTTAAAACCGACTGCGTTGCAAGCAAGGATTTCACAGAGGAATTCTTTTCGCTTTTGCCGTTTGAGCCCACTTCGGCACAGAAAAGAGCTGTCGGCGAGGCGCTTGCCGATATGAAATCGGGCGAGCCTATGAACAGGCTTTTGCAAGGAGATGTAGGCTCGGGTAAAACCGCGGTTGCGGCGGCGCTCATTTATACCTGTGTGAAAAACGGCTGGCAGTGCGCTATAATGGCACCGACGGAGGTGCTTGCCGAACAGCATATGCGAACCTTTGAAAAGTTTTTCGGCGGCACTGATATAAGCGTTGACATTGTTACGGGAAGTATGAAAAAATCGGAAAAAAATGTCGCAAAAGCAAGGCTTATAAGCGGAGAAACCAACCTTATTATCGGCACTCATGCCCTTATTCAGGGAGATGTCGGGTTTAATCGGCTCGGTCTTGTCATAACCGACGAGCAGCACCGCTTCGGTGTGGCTCAGCGTTCCTCATTTGCCGCAAAGGGCGACAATCCGCATATCTATGTTATGTCCGCAACGCCCATACCGAGAACGCTTGCAATGATTATGTACGGCGATTTGAATGTGTCGGTGCTAGACGAGCTGCCTCCGGGTCGAAAAGAGGTTGAGACCTTCTGCGTCGATACGACATATCACGAAAGAATATATAAATACATAAAAAAGCACCTTGACGCAGGGCTTCAGGGATATATCGTCTGTCCGCTCGTCGAAGAGGGCGAAAACGATAACGATCTGATAAGCGCCGAAAAATATTGCAAGGATTTGTCGGCAACGACTTTCAGGGATTACAGGGTCGGATTACTGCACGGCAAAATGAAGCCCCGTGAAAAGGATGAAATAATGCGTAAATTTTCATCGGGAGAAATTCAGCTTCTGGTTTCGACGGTGGTAATTGAGGTCGGAGTCGATGTCCCGAACGCCGCAATTATGGTTATAGAAAATGCGGAACGCTTCGGACTTTCACAGCTTCATCAGCTCCGCGGACGCATAGGCAGGGGCAGCGAAAAGTCAACCTGTATTCTTGTCTCCGACGCAAAGGGCGATGAGGCTAAGCAACGGTTTGAGACCATGTGCTCAACCTCGGACGGCTTTAAGATTGCAAATGTTGACCTTGAAATGCGAGGCCCCGGAGATTTCTTCGGTAAACGCCAGCACGGTCTGCCGAAGTTAAGGCTTGCCGATGTTATGACGGACACGCATTTGCTGATGAGGGCGCAGAGCTGTGCTCAAAGCGTGATTGCGGACGACAGGGATTTGTCAAAGGAAGAAAACCGCAGATTGCGTAAGCAGGTCGACACCCTGTTTAGGGATAATTACGGCTCGTAACCCCTTGCTTGAAATTATGACGAAAATATGGTACAATAACTTTTATCATAATTTTGTATGATCTCACGGAGATATTATGTTTGATTTGATTTATAAAAAACTGTATATTCTCGGCCTTTACACCGCAAGGTATGTATCAAGATTTTTCAAGGCTCTCGGCAGATTGATTATGAAGCCGTTGAAGGCTTTGTCTGCCGTGCTCTTTGCGGCTTTTGTGCTTGCGGACAGATTCGTTTTAAGCTCCGCAAGGTATGTGAATTCCGAGATTAAGGAGCTTTTCGGAGATATAAAGCGTGTTTTCGGAAAGCTTGTATCGGCGTTTAAGCAGGACAAGACCGAGGGAGCAAGCACTCTCAAAGCTTATGTTAAAAAGGCTTTTCAGAGCCACGGTATAGTGTTCTCGTTCTTTACGAATATTGTAACTCCGATTGCGGCGCTTGTGATCTTGATTGCCACGGTGCGTTATTGGAGCAATATGAATTTGGCACTTAAAATAACATATAACAATGTGGATATAGGTTATGTAAGCTCCGAGTCCGTCTACCTTGAAGCCGAGGATAAGGCTACCGAAAGGCTTGGAACGGCAATTGCCGCAAATGACGGAGACGCGCTTATCAAGGATGCCGAGTACAAAATAGTTTCCGTTAAGCTCAATGACATGAAGGACTCCGAGGCAATCTGTGACAAGATAATCGAGTATTCAAGCAAGGATATTACAAACGCCTGCGGCATATATATAGACGGAGAATTCCTTTGCGCCGTTAAAAACGAAACGGACGCCACTACCGTTTTTGACAATATTCTTACAAGCTATGACGCAGGCGACGAAAATGCAATCGTCAGCTTTGTTGAGGACATTGAATATGTTCAGGGACTTTATCCCGACGATGACAGCACCATATGGACGGCTGACCGTCTGAGTGAAAAGCTCTCTTCCAAAAAGAGCGAAGCGGTTTATTACACTGTCGCTTCCGGCGATACGGTTTCGGGTATTGCACAAAAATACGGAATTTCGACCTCAAAGCTGTATGAACTCAACCCGGGCTTGCAGGAGAAAATCCATATCGGAGACAGAATTCTTATTTCAAGCGAGGTAAACTTCGTTCGTGTTCAGGTTACAAAGACCGAAGTGAGAACGGTTTCCATCCCGTACAATACTGTCAAGGTTGAAAACCCGAGTATGTACAAGGGTACAAGCAAAACCGTTACAAAGGGCGAAAACGGAGAACAACAGGTAACCGAGCTTGTAACATACATCGACGGCGTAAGGGTTTCATCGAAAGAGGTTTCGAGGGTTACCACGAAAGAGGCTGTTGACGAGAAAATTCAGGTCGGTACAAAGACATATTCTTCGGGATACGGAAGCATTAAGAGCTACGGTACGGTTCAGTCCTACGGCGGAAAATTCGTATGGCCCGCAATCGGCGCTTACAGCGTATCCTCGGGCTTCGGATACAGGAACGGACGGCTTCACGGCGGTATGGACATTGTAAAGCCCGGCGGAAACAGTACGGGATGCCCCGTTGTTGCGGCGGCTTCGGGTACTGTAGTTTCGGCAGGTTACCATCCGAGCTGGGGCTATAATGTTCTTATCAATCACGGCAACGGCTTGCAGACGAGATATGCGCATATGATTGCCGGCTCGCTCAAGGTTTCGGCAGGTCAGTCGGTTTCGGCAGGTCAGCAGCTTGGAAATATAGGCTCCACGGGCAATGTTACAGGACCGCACCTACACTTTGAGGTTTATGTAAACGGAACGAGGGTGAATCCCGCAGGTTACCTCGGAAGATAAAATTTTAACGGACAGAAAAAGCTTTCTGTCCGTTTTTTGAAAGACGGAGAAAAATATGTCCCTTGTTAAAAATCAGGAAATAGAATTGCAGATAGAGTCGTTCTCCTCGGAGGGCAGCGGCGTAGGACACTATGACAAAATGGCGGTGTTTGTAAACGGAGCGGCGGCAGGAGACAGGGCTCTTGTGCATATAATAAAGGTGAAAAAGACCTATGCCGTCGGCAAGGCGGTTAAAATACTCAAGCCGTCAAAGGACAGGATTGCACCAGACTGTGAGGCTTTTGCTTCGTGCGGCGGCTGCGCCTTTCGCCATATAAAATATGAGGCGGAGCTTGAAATGAAGCGCCAAAAGGTCGAAAATGCTTTTTTAAGGCTCGGCGGAATCGATAAAAAGGTCGATAAAATGATAGGTGCGGACGAGCTTGTCGGCTACCGTAACAAGGCGGAATATCCCGTAGGCTTTGACGGCAGGCTTAAAATCGGATTTTATGCCGCTCACACGCACAGAATCGTCGATTGTCCGCAGTGTGTTTTACAGCCCGAGGTCTTTTCGGATATAGTAAAGACGGTAAGAAAATGGACAGTCGAATACGGCATTTCCGTTTACGACCCCGAAACGGGCAAGGGGATAATCAGGCATATTTATATAAGACAGGGCACGGTAACAAAGGAAATTATGGTGTGCCTTGTAATAAATGCCGACGATTTGCCGAAAAAGGAAAAATT
Source organism: Eshraghiella crossota (assembly GCA_963624605.1). Taxonomy (GTDB): domain Bacteria; phylum Bacillota; class Clostridia; order Oscillospirales; family Acutalibacteraceae; genus Fimenecus. The sequence continues at coordinate 13,012 of CAVFQD010000018.1, forward strand.
GCTTGAACGCCTGCTCGTCATAGACGATATAAAGAGCGTTGTTATAAACATAAACAAGGAAAAAACAAATGTTATACTCGGCAGGGAGTGCAAAACCGTTTGGGGCGACGATTATATCTATGATGTGCTCTGCGGAGTAAAAATAAGGCTTTCGCCGCTTTCGTTTTATCAGGTAAATCACGCACAGGCACAAAGGCTTTACGGGCGTGCAAAGGAATACGCAGACCTCACGGGCAGCGAAACGCTTCTTGATATGTACTGCGGTGCGGGAACTATCGGGCTTTCGATGGCTGACAGCTGTAAAAGGGTAATCGGCGTCGAGATAATAGAACAGGCAGTCGGCGACGCAAGGGTAAATGCGGAAATAAACGGTATTGAAAATGCGGAGTTTTACTGTGCGGATGCGGCAGAGGCGGCGCGAATGCTTAAAGAGAAGGGAATAAGACCCGAGGTTATCGTGCTTGACCCACCGAGAAAGGGCTGTGACGCCTCGCTTGTGGAGACGGTCAGCAAAATGCAGCCCGACAGAGTGGTTTATGTTTCCTGCGACCCCGCTACACTCGCAAGAGACTGTAAGTTGTTCGGAGAATTGGGCTACAAGGTAGAAAAGCTTGCGGCGGTTGACCTCTTCCCGAGAACCGTGCATGTGGAAAGTGTGGCAAAGCTTGTCAGGAAGTGACAAAAGCGCCCATACGTGCGAATGAAAAATGAATAATGAAGAATGAAAAATTGCGGGTGCTTCGCACGTCGTCGTTTGCTCCGTATCGTTCGCAACAGCCTTTGGCTGCCTCTCACTCGCTACGCAACTCCTCCTTTTCCGCAAAAATCACGCTCAGCTCGCCTGCTCGGTTGTAAACGCCCTCCCGACGGCTCACTGTCGCTACCGACTTTTGCGGATTTACGGCGGGAGCAAGCCCCCGCCCTACGCTATCGGCAAATACGAAATTATCCGGAAGGGTTCGTTTCCTTGCACCCTTGCGGTGCGTAAATATGGGCAAAAACGCTTTAATATCACAAATTGCAACGGGGAAGCGACAAATTGTAAAGCCCGGTTGGTGGCGTGCAACCGAAGCGGGAGGTATAATTAAGGCACAAAACAAGTAACACGGAGGTTGGGTTATGATTTTAGCCGACAAGATTATCAACGAAAGAAAAAAGAACGGTTGGTCGCAGGAGGAACTGGCGCAGAGGCTGTCGGTTTCGAGACAATCGATTTCAAAATGGGAGGGCGCACAGGCTGTTCCCGATTTACAGAAAATTATAAAAATGGCAGAGGTGTTCGGCGTATCTACCGACTATCTTCTCAAAGACGAATTAGAGCCCAATGACGCCGCAGGGTATTCCGAAAATACCTTTAAGGACAGCACGGAGCTTCGCAAGGTTACAATGAAAGAGGCGAACGCTTACCTTGAAACCGTGAGAAAAACGGCTCCGATGACGGCGCTGGGCGTTACGCTTTGCATATGCTCGCCGATAACTCTTATCGCACTTACAGGTATAAGCGACTTTTATACGGTTGTTTCCGAGGGCCTTGCCGCAGGCATAGGCGTGGCTATGCTCTTGCTGAACGTTGCAACGGCGGTGTATATGTTCATTATGAGCTCTGCGAAGAAAAAGGAATTCGCATTCCTTGAAAAGGAAGCTTTTGAGACGGAATACGGCGTTGTCGGAATGGTAAGGGAAAAACGCTCGGAATACGCTCCCACCCACACAAGGAAAATCGCTCTCGGCGTGGTTATGTGCATTTTAAGTGCCGTTCCGCTTGTTCTTGTTGCGTGTATGTCGGAGGAGAGAAATGTCGAATTGCTTGCGGTCGCATGCGTAGGCTTTTTACTCTTGCTTGTCTCATACGGCGTTAATTTTATAGTCAGCACCTGTATTATCGAGGGCTCGTTTGACAAGCTTTTGCAGGAAAACGACTATACACTCGAATCAAAAAAGAGCAATGCTTTTATTGAGAAAATATCGGGCGTTTACTGGAGCGTTGTAATTGCAGGCTATCTCGGTTGGAGTTTCCTGTCGGGCAGATGGGATATAACCTGGATGGTATGGCCCGTTGCAGGCGTACTTTTCGGAGCGGTTTCGGGAATTATAAAGGCATTTGATAAATAAAACTAAAAAGCATCGGTATCAACTTTGATACCGATGCTTTCGTATATTATGCTCTTTTATTTTATCAGCAGTGTTTTTACCGCAAAATAGCCGAGAACAAGCACGCCGAGGACTATTCTGTACCAGCCGAACACCTTGAAATCGTGCTTCTTGATGTATGCCATAAGATATTTTATCACAAACCACGAAACCGCAAACGCAACTATCATACCGAGACCGAGATATACGACCTCTGCCACGGTGTAGTTAAGACCGTATTTGACAAGTTTCAATGCGCTTGCACCCATCATTACGGGGACCGCGAGGAAAAAGGTGTATTCTGCGGCAACGGTTCTTGAAACGCCTATGAGCAGTGCGCCGACTATCGTAGCACCCGAACGGGAGGTACCGGGGAAAATTGCGGCGATAAGCTGGAAAAGACCGATTATGAACGCTGTTTTATAATCAATTGCCGAAATGGAATTTATCTTCGGCTTAACGGACTTATTTCTGTTTTCAATAATGATGAACGCGATACCGAAAACGATAAGCGCGATTGCGACAACAACATAATTGTACAGGTGCTCGGTAAAGAAATCGTCAAACGGGATTCCGATTATTGCGGCGGGTAAGCAGGAAACAATAACATGAAACCACATATTGAATATGGATTTTTTAATGATTATTTTATGCTCCTTGTAGCCGAACGGCCAAAGCTTATTCCAGAATTGAGCGATTACCGCTATAATTGCGCCGAACTGGATGACTACGAAAAACATATCCTTGAACTCGGGTGTGACATCGAGCTTTATGAATTCGTCAATGAGTATCATATGACCCGTACTGCTGATGGGCAGCCATTCGGTAATTCCCTCAACGATACCGAGAATTATTACCTTTATTATCTCAATGAATTTTATCATCTGTATCCTCCGATACTTTATTGTGTTTTTAACAACCCCTATTATAAGCGTTAATTTTTTATTTGTACAGACAAAATATTAACTTTTCGTTTACTTGCTTTTTAATACATCAAATAGTATAATAAATTATCTGAGATATTGCCGAAAGGATGATATAAATTGGCTGAAAAAACAAAACGCACAAATGAAGAAAAAGAACAGATAAAAAAATCAATCCGTACGGGACTGCTTGCGGCTATAGCATTGGCTGCGGTGGTTTGCGTTATCGTGTTTTACTTCAAAACGGCGTCGGACGGCAATGAGCCGTCGGTCATTAAAGAGGATGTTAAGGACCTGAAAAGTATAACTCTTTCGGACAAGTCGCTTGCAATGCCGTATGTTACAACGGGCATAGACAAAATTGTCTACACTGCCGATTCGGCAGGCAATATCGTATTTTATGAATTTAACGGCACTGAATATGTCCAGACTGCCGAAACGGGAACGATAGATGTTAATGTTCCGCTGAGCGGTCAGCAGATTCCCGTCAAGGTGCATTATATTGAACGAGAAGGTAAATTTGCGGGCTTCGGCGTGTTTACATCGTCAAATTCGACTGATGTATATATTTATGATTTTATGCTTGTTAAAATTACAAATCTTCCGGCTGGTTACGAGCAGGACGGTAAGCTGCTTATGCTTGCCAATACAGATATAGAAAATGTATATTCGTTAAATCCCCTCTGGGAGGAGGCTTATGTCGTTTCAAGAGACGGCTCGTCGGTTTCAAGGTTCTTTATCGAAAACAACCGTACGCTTGATATGAACGGCGCAATGCGTTCCGATTTCAGCACGGTAACGGACAAGGAGCTTTCAAGCACAACGGGAAACATTCCGTTTTTCTCGGCACGGTCATACGATACGCTCGGAGCGGCAACTGATATTTATGTTAAGACTCCCAAGGGAGAGAGTGAAGCGGTCAAGGGTGTGCTTGACACATATGCAAAGCCCACGGACGACGGCGGATTTATATTTGTTAAGGAAACAAACGGCGGATTTGAATTCGTGAAGTATCTCAACGGCACTCAGACAACGGTTTCGGAATTTTTCTCACAGTACGGTGAGGAATATATCAGAAGCGGAGACTATGTTCTCTGTAAGGAGGACGGAAGAATTTACACCACCTATGACGAAACGGTTATCGAGCTTCCCGATTTTAAGATGAACCCGTCACAGTTCGTAATCACCTCCGACGGCAAGTATATCGTGCTTGCCGGTACGGTTACGAACGCAACGGATTATCAGATTTATATTTATAACACACAGACGAAAAAGGCAAAGACCTTTGCGGACTCGGATTTCTCGGTTCATTACAGCCTGTTCTGCCCGACAAACGAGACGGTTTGCTTCTACACGCAGAGCGCAAACGGCTATGATGAAAAAATTATAAATCTTGCGAAGATTGCCTGAGGTGAAAGATGAAAAACGGTTTTGATACGGTGCTTTTTGACTTTGACGGAACGCTTGTCGATTCGTCTGAGGGTATATTTAACAGCTTGATTTACGCCTTCCGAGCAGACGGCAAGGAGGCGCCCGACAGGAAAATGCTCAGAAAATTTATCGGTCCGCCGATATACGAGAGCTTTAAGACTCTTTTCGGCTATGAGGACGATAAAATAGATTTTATGATTAAAAAGTACCGTGAGCGGTACAGCACAGAGGGCTATCTTGAAGCGAAATTTTATGACGGCATACCCGAGCTGCTCAAGGAACTTCATGAAAAGGGAATAAAGGTTGCCACGGCTTCCTCGAAGCCTACGGCGTTTATCACTAAAATGCTTGAAGTAAACGGACTTTCGGAGTATATAGATTATATCGGCGGCACGCTCTTTGACAACAAGGAGCCGGGAAAGACGGGGATAATCAACAACGCCCTGCAACAGCTCGGCTGCACCGATAAATCAAAGGCTTTGATGGTCGGAGACAGAAAATTTGACATTGACGGCGCAAAGGGCGCGGGAATAAAGACCGTTGCGGTGCTTTACGGCTTCGGCTCAAGAGAGGAATTTTCAGAGCACGGGGCGGAATACATAGCGGAAAATGTTTCGGATGTACGCAGAATAATTTTCGGAGAATAAAATATGTCATCACCTTTAGCAGACAGAATAAGACCCGAGACAATAGAAGAAATGGTAGGACAAAGGCATCTCCTTGCAGAGGGTATGCCTTTGAGAAATATTATCGAGTCGGGTTCGTTGCCGAATATGATATTTTACGGTCCGTCGGGTACGGGCAAGACGACTCTTGCAAGAATAATCGCAAAAAAGACCAACAGGAAGCTTCACAAGCTCAACGGAACAAATGCTTCCATTGCGGATATAAAGGAAATTGTTGCGGAACTTGACACTCTTGCCGCACCGAACGGGATTTTGCTCTATCTTGACGAGATACAGTACTTCAACAAAAAGCAACAGCAGTCGTTGCTTGAATATATCGAGAGCGGAGCGATAACGCTGATTGCTTCGACAACGGAAAATCCGTATTTTTATGTTTATTCGGCAGTGCTCAGCCGTTCAACGGTTTTTGAGTTTAAGTCCGTGACGGCAGAGGAAATAGTTCCTGCGGTAAAGAGAGGCTTTGATTACCTGTCCTCGGAGAGCGGGATTAAAGCAAGGCTCGGAGACGGCGTTTGCGAGCACATTGCTTCGGCTTGCGGCGGAGATGTCAGAAAATCGCTTAACTTTGTCGAGCTTTCGTATCTGTCGGCAAATGTAAAGGACGGGGCAAAGGATATTACGCTTGAAACCGTCGAAGCGCTCACGCAGAAGAATTCGTTCAGATACGATAAGGACGGAGACGAGCACTATGATGTAATTTCTGCTTATCAAAAGTCGATGCGAGGCTCGGATGCGAATGCGGCGCTGCATTATCTTGCAAGGCTTCTCACGGCAGGGGATTTGGCGTCTGCGACAAGACGGCTTATGGTCTGTGCGTGCGAGGATGTCGGACTTGCATATCCGCAGATAATTCCGATTGTTAAGGCGGCGGTCGATATAGCCTTGCAGGTAGGATTGCCCGAGGCGAGAATACCTCTTGCCGATGCAGTTATACTTGTATGCAATTCTCCGAAATCAAATTCGGGCGAAGCGGCAATTGACGCGGCTATGGCGGATGTGCAAAACGGTAATTTCGGCAGAATACCCCGTCAGCTTCAGAATATGCACTATGACGGCGAGGACAATAAAAACAAGGGTCAGTTTTATCTGTATCCCCACAATTATCCGAACCATTATGTCGAGCAGCAATATTTGCCCGATGTGATAAAGGATGCACAGTATTATGTGCCCGGCGAGAACAAAAACGAGCAGGCGGCAAAGGAATATTGGAATGCAATTAAGAGCAAAAATAAAAATAAATGAGATTTTAATTGACAAAAGGCGCAGAATATGGTAATATTATCTACGCTCTACGGAGAGATACCGAAGTGGTTATAACGGAACGGTCTTGAAAACCGTCGTACGGCAACGTACCGTGGGTTCGAATCCCACTCTCTCCGCCACAAGGGCAGATGCTATACGGACTTCCGTATAGCGTTTGTTCAAAATTAAATAACTTATAAAATAAGTTACCTGCGGAAGTACTCAAGTTGGTGACGAGGCGCCCCTGCTAAGGGCGTAGGTCGGGAAACCGGCGCGAGAGTTCGAGTCTCTCCTTCCGCGCCAGAAAAGGTATCAAGGATTTTCCCTTGATACCTTTTCTTTGTGTATATTGAAATGAAAGGGGAGAGACTCGAACTCATAGTCCATCTTTTTGCGAAGCGAAGCGGAGAAAAAAGGGACAAAAAATGGGAAGGTTTGCGAAGCAAACAGACAGGGCTTGCCCTGTCGAGTCTCTCCTTCCGCGCCAGAAAAGGTATCAAGGATTTTCCCTTGATACCTTTTCTTTGTGTATATTGAAATGAAAGGGGAGAGACTCGAACTCGATATGGTTTTGTCGGTAAAAATAAAAAGCAGACAAACTAAATGTTCATCTGCTTTTTGGTGCGAGAGACGAAACCTGAACGGCTCGCTTCGCTTGCCGTTCACGGCAACGATTGTATGTCCCTTTTGCTTCGCAAAAGATGGACTGTCGGGTTCAAGTCCCGATATAGCTTTGTCGATAAAAAATAAAAAGCAGACAAACTAAATGTTCATCTGCTTTTTGGTGCGAGAGACGAAACCTGAACGGCTCGCTTCGCTTGCCGTTCACGGCAACGATTGTATGTCCCTTTTGCTTCGCAAAAGATGGACTGTCGGGTTCAAGTCCCGATATAGCTTTGTCGATAAAAAATAAAAAGCAGACAAACTAAATGTTCATCTGCTTTTTGGTGCGAGAGACGAAACCTGAACGGCTCGCTTCGCTTGCCGTTCACGGCAACGATTGTATGTCCCTTTTGCTTCGCAAAAGATGGACTGTCGGGTTCAAGTCCCGATATAGCTTTGTCGATAAAAAATAAAAAGCAGACAAACTAAATGTTCATCTGCTTTTTGGTGCGAGAGACGGGACTTGAACCCGTACGGGATTACCACACGCCCCTCAAACGTGCGCGTCTGCCGATTCCGCCACTCTCGCATATTCAGTTCGTCGTTCCTCGCGACGAATGATATTATAGCAAAGTGCGGGGAAACTGTCAACACTTTTTCCGAAAAACTTTTTATTTTTTCAGAAAAGTATAACATTGTCGATTTGCGGTACATCAATGTTGAAATTTGTCGCCGTGGTTTTTGAAACATATATCGCAAAAGCAATATCCGTGTCAACGGGTATGTCCGCCGGTTTTGTTCCGCGAAGTATTTCGTCTGCGTCAGATGCCGCATTATAGCTTAAATCCTTGACCGGAGAGGCGGTAGAGGCGAGGACTCCGCTTTCAATACAGCCGATATTTGACGAGAATACGAATTTTGAGCTTGCGGAAGCTGCGGAAACAATGCCTGCTGCCGCATTTTTGAGCTCTTCATCACCCGTGAGATAAATTGCATCGTTGCGCGTGAGAACATCCGAAACTATTGAATCAATTGAGTCAATACCGTCGAGTGTAACCTGTTCTACTGTAAACAAATCGTCCGTAAGATATTTTACAACGCTGTCCTTTTCGGCAATCGATTTTTCATTGTTCATACATATAACCGCAACCTTTGAAACATCGGGCGTCAGAATTCTGATGTATGAAAGTAAGGTGTCGTTTGATGTGTTGCTTACGGTGCCCGTCATATTCTTGTCGGGAGCGTCAAGGCTTGAAGTAAGACCCAGTCCGACAGGGTCGCTAACTGCCACGAAAACGGTCGGTACGGTACAGCCGCTTGCCGCAACAGCCGAGGCGCATTTGTCGCCTATGGCAACTATAATGTCGTAATCGGCGTTTGCAAGCGACACCGTTGCCTGCGAGAGCTTGTCCTCGCTTCCCTGTGCATTTTTGATGTCGAATTTCATCTTTGCTTCATCATATCCGAGAAGTCTCATCCTTTTTATAAAGGTCTGGCGCAGCTCGCTTGTAAAGCTGTCGTTGTCAAACTGAACTATCGCCGCCTTGAAGGATGAATCCGAGTCGTGCGGACTGTCGGTTGTGCTTTCGTTTGTCGATGTGCTTCCCGAGCATGCGGAAAACAAAAGCGTTATCGCAAGCAGCAGGCATACTGCCGTTAAAAAAGTTTTTTTCATATTGAATAACCTCTGATATATAATACTCAATAAATTAAAACACAATAGGGGCGTTTTGTCAATTAAACAGCCGTCTAAATTCTAATTGTAATTTTTTTCCTTATATAGTATAATAAAAATATCATCAAGGGGGAGGCACAGGTTATGTATTCATCATTATTCTATTTTGCACTGTTGGCAATAGGTGTGGCAGCAACTGCGGTGTTCCTTGTTTTGCGTGTTAAAAAGGGCGGAATTGCAGCTTTGTACTCCAAGGCTGTGGCAAGCTGTTGCTTTATTGCAACCGCCATTGCCGCAACAAACAGAAACAGAGTTTTTCTGGAATTCGGCTCGCTGATTCTTGCGGGACTTATTCTCGGAATGTTGGGCGATATATGGCTTGACCTGAAGTGGATATATCTTCAGGATAAGGACTCATACCTCTATGCGGGCTTTATTTCGTTTTTACTCGGACATTTATGCTTTATAACCGCGATTTTCAGAAGTGCTCCGTGGAATTCGTTTTCAATTGTTATGTCGCTTGTACTTGCGGTCGTAATCGGTCTGATTGCCTTGCTTATGGAAAAGCCGATGAAGATGAAATACGGCAGCTTCAAGCTGATAGTTTTTCTTTATTCCTGTACGCTTGCGCTTACGATGACATCGTCGATTATGACGGCGTATGTTACACATTTCAGATCTGTCGCGTGGATTGTAATGTCGATAGGCGCAATTTTCTTCCTGCTTTCAGATTTGGTTCTTTCCGGAATGTATTTTGCCGAAAACAAGAACACAAAGGGCAATATTATATTGAACCATACGCTTTACTATGCCGCACAGTTTTGTATGGCGGCAACGATACTGTTTATTAAATAAAGAGGCTTTGCAATGAAATTTCGTGAAATTCTCGACTATGCAATTGGTGATTTTACGGTCGGAAAAATACTTGCCGCGGTAATTACCTTTGTGATTTGCTATGCGATTGTCAAAATAGTCTTTTCATTCATATCTAAATTTATAGAAAAAACATCCCTTGATTTTGCTCTGAAAAGATATATGAGAGCAGGCATAAAGGTGATACTTTGGTTTATAACCGCAATAATTACGGTTGATGCACTCGGCGTTTCCACGACCTCATTTGTTGCGGCGTTTTCGGTTGTCGGTCTTGCGGCGTCTCTTGCCGTTCAGGACTCGCTTTCAAACCTTGCAAGCGGAATTATGCTGCTTATCACAAAGCCGTTTAAGATAGGCGATTTTGTCGAAATAGATGATATATCCGGCACTGTAGGCATAATAAGCCTTATTCACACAAAAATACTGACAATAGATAATAAAATAGTTTATGTGCCCAACGGAAAAATCATCGCAACGAAAATAATAAATTATACCGCCGAAAACAAGCGCCGTATAGATATGGAAATATGCGCTTCTTATGACGCTCCGATAGCAACCGTTCGGGAGGCGTTACTGAAGGCTGTTGAAATCACGGAGATGTTTGACAAGACTCCCGAGGAGCCGTTTGCCGCAGTGCTTTCATATGACGACAGCAGTATACGGTATGTTCTCAGGGCGTGGACGGATACCGAAAAATATTGGGACGCATATTTCAGACTTAACGAAAATATAAAGACTGAATTTGACGAATACGGAATTGAAATGACTTACAATCATATAAATGTACATATGATTGAGGACAAAAAAGACAGATAACGGAGAAATTTATGCAGAATATTCTTTTATACATCACAGCGGCGGTTTGCACGGTGGGAATTATCGTGCTTGCCGTAATGCTCTCGGCTCTTTCAAAAAAGGTAAGCTCCCTCGGGGAAAATGACGGCTCACAGCGTACCGAGCAGAAGCTTGACTATCTTTCAGACACCTTCAGCAAGGAATTCAGCAACATAAGGATTGAAAATCAGAACGCCAACAAGGAAATCCGTTCAGAGGTGCAGAAAAACCTTGACAATATGTCGCAGAAAATCGAGAGTATGAACAAGGGCAACTACGAGCACCGTGAGAAAACCCTTGAGATACTCGGTTCGATAAACGAGAAAAATGCGGCACAGAGCGAAAAGCTCAACAAAACGCTTGAAGAGTCCATAAACAAGCTCCAGCTTTCAAATGAAAAGAAGCTTGAAGAGATGAGGGCGACCGTTGACGAAAAGCTTACCTCAACGCTTACAAAAAGGCTTGACAGCTCGTTCAAAACGGTATCGGAACAGCTTGAAAACCTTTATAAATCACTCGGCGAAATGCAAAAGCTCTCAACGGGTGTTACGCAGAATGTCACGGCTCTCAACCGTGTGCTGACGAATGTCAAGGCAAGGGGTACCTGGGCGGAGGTTCAGCTTGAGGGAATACTTGACCAGACGATACCCAATATGTACGAAAAGAATGTAGCAACCGTTCCGGGTTCGCAGGAGAGGGTAGAGTTCGCCATACGCATCCCCGCCTCCGACAAGAACGAAAAGGATGTGCTTTTGCCCGTTGACTCGAAGTTCCCGATGGAGGACTACATAAGACTTTGCGACGCCGCCGACACAGCGGACTCCGAAATGCTCAAGGAGGCGAGAAAGGCGCTTGAATCGAGAGTGCTTAAAGAGGCAAAGGATGTCTCAAAGTACATTCATATTCCCGACACGACGCCGTTCGCAATCCTTTACCTTGCAACCGAGGGCTTGTATGCCGAGATAGCTTCGTCGAGGACAGGGCTCCCCGAGCGCATACAGAACGAATACAACATAATGATTGCGGGCCCGAGCACAATTACCGCTCTGCTCAATTCGCTTTCAATGGGCTTTAAGACCGTTGCGATAAACGAAAAGGCGAACGAGGTGCGTCAGCTTCTCTCGGCGGTAAGAGGTCAGTATGAAAAATTCGACGGACTTCTCGAGACGGCAAAGAAAAAAATCGACGCCGCGGGTAAGAGCATTGAAAACGCACAGTTCAGAAATGTTCAGATAAATAAAAAGCTCAGAAAGGTTGAAAGCCTTGAGAGTGGAGAGTCCGATACGGTGCTCGGAATTGACTCGGCTGCGGTTATCGACGAAGAGGAATAAAAATATCATACAACAAACCTGCCAACGCTTAAAACGGCGTTTGCAGGTCCTTTTTTTGTCCGATTTTGTTGACTGTAAAATTATTGCGAGTATAATAGTATCAATACTTTTTTGAAGGGAAAGCACGAATGAAGAAAGACCTTACCACGGGAAGCGTGTTTAAGAATATCATATATTTTTCGCTGCCGTATATGCTGTCGTATTTTTTGCAGACGCTTTACGGAATGGCGGACCTTTTTATTGTAGGACGGTTTAACGGTACGCAGAGCATAACGGCGGTTTCGATAGGCTCGCAGGTTATGCATATGCTCACGGTTATGATTGTCGGCCTTGCAATGGGCACCACGGTTACGGTAGGCCGTGCAATCGGAGAAAAGCAGAACGAAAAGGCGGGAAAAGCCGTCGGAAGTACCGTTACAGTATTTATGGCGGGCTCAATAGTGCTTACCGTTGTTTTATTACTCCTTGTAAAGCCGATAGTTTCCGTTATGTCAACGCCTGCCGAAGCGGTTGAGGAAACCCATGCTTATCTTACAATTTGCTTTATCGGTATTCCGTTTATCACGGCGTACAATATAATAAGCTCGATTTTCAGAGGCCTCGGCGACAGCAAAAATCCGATGTATTTTATCGCCGTTGCCTGCGTTTTCAATATTACGCTCGACTATCTGTTTATCGGTTATTTCAAAATGGGCGCTGCGGGAGCGGCTCTCGGAACAACACTTTCACAGACGGTCAGCGTTATTGTGTCGCTTGTCGCAATGAAAAAGCTGAATATCGGTATAAAGCTTAAAAAGACCGATTTTAAGCCCGATAAAAAAACCGTCGGTTCGCTTTTCAAAATCGGCGTTCCCGTTGCAGCACAGGACGGATTTATTCAGATTTCGTTTTTGATAATTACGATAATCGCAAACGGAAGAGGACTTACGGATGCGGCGGCAGTCGGAATAGTTGAAAAAATCATCGGTATGATGTTTATAATTCCGTCGTCGATGCTCTCGTCCGTTTCCGCACTTGCGGCGCAGAATATCGGCGCCAAGGAGTACGGCAGGGCAAAGAAAACGCTGAAATACGCAATTATGCTTGCGACGGGTATCGGTCTTGTGATTGCCGTTATAACGCAGTTCTTTGCACTTAACATTGTCGGAATATTCGAGAAAGACCCCGAGGTCATAGCTCACGGAGCACAATATCTCAGAAGCTATGTTTTCGACTGCGTTTTTGCGGGTATCCACTTCTGCTTCAGCGGATATTTCTGCGCAATGGAGCGCTCGGGCATTTCGTTTTTGCACAACAGTCTTTCCATTGTGTTCGTGCGCATACCGCTGGCTTATCTTATGTCAAAAATGTTTACGCAAACTCTTTTCCCGATGGGACTTGCGGCGACCTGCGGCTCGGTGCTGTCGGTTATAATCTGCGTTATAGCATATGCGATAATTACAAGAAAAACGGCAGTGGCAAAAAATCAAGGGGCAGAGCAGGAAAGAACCCAATAACGGAATATGCGAAATAACAAATAAGAGACAAGAGAACGCTTTCAATTTTAAGCTTGCAATTTTCGGCTCGTGTTCTATTTGGCATAATTTGAACAAAAGAGCTATCAGACTTTCAAAAAATCTGATAGCTCTTAATCTTTTGCGAATATTATATTGTTGCCAAAATGTTGCCATTTTGTCTTGCAAAACTCCCGAAAGCCTTATAAATAGGGAGTTTATCGAGGCGGCGGAGTTATTCCCACTCCTAAGTACAAAACAGACTTTAACTGTTTTTGCTTAGGAATTTTGGCTTGATGTGCTTTAATTTGGTACAGATTATCTCAATTTTATGAGGTATTTCTGCTTTTGCTATCAAATAGCTATCACTTGGATGCTATCAAGTATTATGCCATCATCATATCATAGTGTGCTTTATGGTCCATTTTAATAAAAATTTCCTTAAATACCTGTTTATAGCGTTCTACAGAATCCGTATAACTATCAATATACAAATCGTCTGGAATGGAATGAGAACCATCGTTAATCCAGCTAATCAACGATCGGCATATCATCTGGTCTTCTGTGGTATCAAAAGAATTTACTATTGTTTCATCAACATTTTTACCTAATATATTGAAATAGTTTTCAATGATTCTTCTTATAATATTTTGAGTTGTAACTAACGAAGCATTTGTATTTGTCTTCAATTCTTGCCACAGAAGTTCGTACGATGTTTTTATCGGATTAATTTCTTCAAATGGCCTTATTGTTGAAATATTATTATCCTTGCTAATAATCCAATAATACACATCATTTAATGCTTTTGTTCTTCCATCCACAAACGAAGCTTCTTTATGAAAGAAAACATTGTGAGTAAGGATAAAAATTTGCTCAACATCTGATGTTCCGTTACGAATATCTTTAATTAGTGATTTTACCATTGAACTTACTATGTATAATACAGTACTATCAAGACTACAAATTGGGTCATCCAAAACCAACACCTTTTTAGATGATACTTTAGAAGCATCTATTGAGCCTTTAGCAAACTGTAAAAAATATAGAAACGAAATAAAAGTTTCTTCGCCTTCGCTCAATGTGTTTTTAGCGAGCGTTCCATCCATTCGTTGAATTTGATATGAGTTTTCTTTTGTTGGTGATGGAACGATTTGAAAATTGGTAAACCCATAGGCTTTCAAAGAACGGTTAATTTCGTCTACCGTAGGTTGAACACTTGTAATATTTTTTCCAGCTTCCAATATTTTATTTTCTATATCATCTAACTGTTCGTTACACAGGGCAATGCCTTTTTGTATTCCAGATTTTGCTTTTTCAAAACTTGATAAATCGTTAATATATCCATTTATCAACGCTTCTTGTTCATCCATTAAATATTCCCAAACATCATCAATCAAAGTTGTTTTCTCAGTATTATAATTATCAACCATTGTATTGTGTTTAATAATATTACTATTAGTGGCTGATATCATATCGATTAAATCATTAACCTTTGATCTGCTGTTGGGTATATCTATTT
>CAVFQD010000019.1:0-26796 GCA_963624605.1 Eshraghiella crossota
ATAAACTTGAATTTATATCTTTTTAAAAAACTTACACACTTTTATTGACAAAGCCCAAGGGCTGTCCCTACGGTGATATTTTAATCCGTGCGAAGCACCCACACCTCTTCACTCTTCACTATTACCTATTACTTTGCCCGCAAGGGCACTGCCCCCGCCCTACCCGATATATCAAACACCCCCGTTCTGCCGAACTTGGCAAAACGGGGGTGTTTGTATGTTTAATGCTTATGAATTACAACTGTGTAAGATGATAAATGCTATAGCCGTATTTTTCTACAATTTCTGCTATTCGCCTTAGTCCTTTTACATCCGTCTTAATGTGCTGTATTTCGGAATATGCAGCATCATCATCCTTAAATGCATCTATAAGATTGGTGCGGTATGAAATTTTTTTCATTTCTTCCCCCTCGCCTTTAACAATCAAATATGCATCGTTGAGTGTTTTTTCGTTTTTACTCATAGTTTTTTCTCCTTTTATAAATCTTTATAAAGCATATACATATTTTCATCATATTCCTTTATAATACTCACGCATTTTTCTGGATTTTTCAAATCTTCTTCAGGAATATCCTTTACATCTTTTTGGCTTGTCGCCATCCTTTTTCCTTTTTCCCAGCCTGTTGGATCTTTAAAAACAACCCTTTTCAAGTTACTGCAGTTCCAAAAATACCAAGTGCAAATTTTTGTAACGCTTTCAGGTATAATGATTTCTTCCAGAGATGTTGAACTAAATCCATACATTGTTTTAGTGTATACAATGTTATTGCTATATGATCCATTTTCCGAAACATATTTCCCACTTATTTCAAAGCCCAATTCAATTACCGGTAAACCATTATGTTGAGCGGGAATCTCTATTGTGCGAACTTCATCAGCATACAATGGATTCAAAGTAGCTTTATATGCATATATCTCGCCATCTTTCACAACAGAACTATAAATCAAATACTCTTTTTCTCCCGTTCCGCTTACGCTTCCCAAATTATCACTTGTTCCGTCCGTATATGTTATCACCAATTCGCCGTTAATAAGCTCGGTTTTTGCGATTCCCCGTCCGTCAGCGCCCTTTTCGCCCTGCAAGCCTTGGTCGCCCTTGTCGCCTTTTTCGCCCTTGATATTGCCGAGGTTGGTGATTGAATTATCGGTCATTGTAACCACAAGCTCGCCGCTCGGGGACAGCGTGAGCGACTTAATGCCGAGTCCGTCGGCACCGTCAGAGCCGTTTGCTCCGTTCTCTCCCGTTACCTTGCCGAGATTTTTGACATCTCCGTTTGAATAGGTCAAAACAAGCTCGCCCGAGGCGTTTATTTCCGACTTTGTTATGCCCAAGCCGTCGGCACCCTTGATATTGCCGAGGTTGAGCACGGTGCCGTTTGTAAGCGTTACGGTCAGTGCGCCGTCATCCGACACCTCGACATTCTGTATGCCTACGCCGTCCGTACCGTTGAGTCCGCTGTCGCCTTTATCTCCCTTGTCGCCCTTTGAGCCTTTGATATTTCCGAGATTTATGACATTTCCGTTTGAGAAAGAAAGCACAAGCTCGTTGTCGGTATTAAGCGTAACATCCGTAATACCTACGCCGTCAACGCCGTCGGTTCCGTCCTTACCGTTAAGACCTGTATCGCCTTTCTCACCTTTTACACCCTGTATTCCCTGTGCGCCGTCATTGCCTACGACCTTGCCAAGATTTACCGTGCTGCCGTCGCTGTAGGACAAAACAAGCTCGCCGAGGGAATTTATCTCACTGCTTGCAACGCCTATGCCGTCAACGCCGTCTGTTCCGTTTGTGCCGTCAACGCCGTCTGCACCGTTAAGGCCTGCATCGCCCTTATCGCCTTTTGCTCCCTTTATGTTTCCGAGGTCAAGCGAAGCTCCGTTTGTAAGAGTGATTACAAGCTTTCCGTCGGTTGAAATTTCAATATCGTTTATGCCTACGCCGTCCGTTCCGTTTGTACCGTTAAGACCGGCGTCGCCCTTATCGCCCTTTGCACCGACAACAACGCCGAGGTTTTCGGTAAGATTATTCGTGTATGTAATTATCAACTCGCCGTTGCTGTTGATTTCTGACTTCTTAACGCCTACGCCGTCCGTACCGTCAAGTCCGTTGTCGCCTTTCTCGCCCTGTACGCCTTGGTCGCCCTTGTCGCCTTTCTCGCCCTTTGCTCCGACAACAGCGCCGACATTTGCACGCTGACCGTTTGAGAAAGAAAGCACAAGCTCGCCCTCGGAATTGATTTGTGCCGAGGTTACGCTCACACCGTCCGCACCGTCAGAACCGTCCGTTCCGTTTATGCCGTCCGAGCCTACAATTTTACCGAGGTTTTCACTCGTTCCGTTTGAATATGTAAGAACCAATTCGCCGTTTTCGTTTATAACCGCAGAATCAACGCTGATACCGTCTGCGCCGTTTGAGCCGTCCGTACCGTTTGTTCCGTCATTACCGTCTGTGCCGTTCGCACCCACTACCCTGCCGAGGTTGGCAACCTCGCCGTTTGAATAGGTTAAAACAAGCTCACCGCTGTCATTTATTACCGAATTTGAAATGCCTATTCCGTTGTTTACGGTTTCGCCGACAACCTTGTCAAGATTTACGCTTTTTCCGTCCGAATAGGTAATTACAAGCTCGCCTTTTTCGTTTACATTTGCCGATGAAATACCTGTGCCGTCTTTGCCGTCTTTGCCGTCCTTGCCGTCTTTGCCGTCTGCACCTGCCGCCTTACCGACATTTATCTTTGTTCCGTCGGAAAGAGTAATAACAAGCTCGCCGCTTTCCGAAAATGAGGCGGAGCTTATATCGGATTTCTCTTTTTCAGACATTGCGGTAAGCGTATTTGTCCAATCCTTTTCACTGCCCGAATATCCGTTGTCAACGGCAATTTGATATGCCGATTTGCCCTGAAGTGAAAGAAGCCAATCGTCCAGACTTCCCGAAAATCCCTGCTGAACCGCAAGCTCGTATGCCGACAAGCCGTTCTTTATGCTTGAGGTCTGCACGGTATTATTTTTGTGTACCAAATTCGCAACCAAAAACGATACACCCGCCATTACAACAACCAGCAGTACCGCTACAGCCGCTTTTTTCAATAAATCCTTGCTATGTTTCGTATTATGCATATTTCCTTCCTCCAAAGACAATATATATTTTAATCATACAACGACATATTCGTTTTGTCAACTGTATTCTCGTTTTTTACAACCGTTTCTACATCTTTTAGATTAAAATATACAGGAGGTGAGGCATATGAAATTCAGCGATAAATTGCGAATGTTAATTGAGGAACGCAATCTTACGCAAAAGCAGGTGGCGCTTGACTTAAATGTCGCCGCGTCTACCATGGGCGGATATGTTCAGGGCAGCAGCGAGCCGGATTTTGACACTCTTCTTAAAATCGCAGAATATTTCAATGTTTCCACCGATTATTTGCTCGGCAGGCTTTCCGAAACCACTGTTGACGCAAGTGAAGAAGAGCTGCTTAGGGTCTACCGCTCAATGAAAAGCGAATACCGCCCGATATACATTAAGCAGGGCAAATCTTTTATTGACTGACACATATAAAAGCGCACGGGCGGCATCTTTTGATGCCGCCCGTGCTTTGTTGTATTTATCTTACTTTACCCATTTAAGCTTATACATACCGAATGCGCCGAGGATGCTGACAACGATAGTTACGAATATCATTGTGCCGACGGGCAATGCCGGGGAGAAGATATAAACTATAACGCCTGCCGCAATAGGCAAAATCGCAAGGCGCCAATATTTTGCGAAATACGATGCGCCGAGAGCACCGAAAAGCGCCGGAATTACATATTCAAACGCAGGCTTTACCACGGAGTCGTCCGCCGTTATATGCGGCAGAACCGGTGCAAATAGCAGCACGCCGACCGCTATGACAACCGTTGTTGTGATTGCCGAAGCCGCAATGGCAACGGTTGAGATAAGCTCGCCCTCTTCGCTCGACGCCTTGACCTCTGCCCTTTCGAGTGCGTTCATAGCGCACGGGAGCTTGAGGTTCGTGATGTTACCCGTTACAAACGAAAGATATGTTCCGCCCGCACCGAGCATGGGCGTATATGTAATTACCTCGACTATTGCCGTTGACCAATAAATCGGGACGACTGCCGCAAGCGCCTTCAATAGCGTTGAGAACTGCGGAAAAGCGTCGTAATAAATCGATATCATAAGGGGGACAAAAAGCAATGCCGCCAAAGCACTGACAGACCATATACTTCCCCAGATGTGAACCTTGTCAATATATGTTTTTTCTTTTTTCATCCTCGTCCCCTCCTTATCTCCATGTAAACGCCGCAATTTCGGGCGGTAAAACCTGAGTGAGTAACACCGCAATTCCCATTGCGCCGAACATTGCTATCGGCAGAACAAAGGGCTCAAGCTTTTTGAGCTCCTTTTTTCTGCAAAGATAATCGAGTGCTATTGTGAATATCATTGCCGAAAGAAGCGTAGCGACTGACATAATGCCTGCCGACGGTCCGTCCGACGGAACGCCCGCGATAGCCCTTGAAATAAACGCCGCGATTATACCGATAAACGCCGCCGCGCCGAGTATATCGCCGAGCCTGCCTGCGCTCGCACTTTTCTGCGTAACCTTGCCCATTGCCTTATGTATTCTTTTGCAGAGTATCGGCAAAAGAATAAGCGGAAAGCAAGAGCCTATCGTCATTGTCCACGCAATAGTCGAAAACTGCGTAACATCTGTTACCTCATTCGACACGGATGAGCCTAGAACATTCAGCGCCGCCTCTGCCGCAACCGTTTCATAGGCGAGATTTCCGATAACCGAAAGCCTTATCCACGGCAAAACTATTCCGAGTGCGGAAGCGAGAGCCAGCACCGTCGCAAGAATTGATATTGCGGGCGCAATCGTGAAAAGCATACTTGAAATCATTGTCTGCTTGAGCTTTTCCGTATCAACGCCTATCTCCTTTGCCCTTTTCCATGACTTTACAATAAAGAACACGGACTGCACAATTACAAAAAGGACAACAAAGCCTGCCAGCGCATACATAAGCGGACTTGTCTTAAAATCTCCCATTTTATTCCCTCCGTTTATTAAAATAAATACGGCAGTTCAGGAACAGCCTGCCGATAACGCCCTGTTATTCCTTTGAAATAGCCTTATCCATCCAGCCGATGACATCGGACATAACCTCATCGCGGTTCAGCTCGTTGAGGAGCTCGTGCCTTGCCTCGGGATAAAGCTTCATAATAACATTCTGGTGTCCTGTCTTTTTAAGATCGGCAAACACCTGCTTTACGCCCTTGCCGTACTCGCCGACAGGGTCGTTTTCGCCCGAAATAAGCAAAATCGGCAATTCGGTGGGAACTGTCTTGTACCAAACCTTAGCCGATACCTGTTTGAGTGCGGTAAACAGCGTTTCAAAGCCGTTGGTTGTAAAGCAAAAGCCGCAGCGGTCATCGGCTATATACCTGTCAACCTCCTTTTGGTCTCTCGAAAGCCAGTCAAACTCTGTTCTCTTTTCCGTTTTCTTATTATATGTGCCGAAAGCAATGGAATTGAGCATACCCGAACGGTGGAGCTTGCCCTTTGTTTTTTCAAGCTGCTTTGCAAGTGCAATTCCCATACCCGCCGCAGGATTTGTGCCGCTTGTTCCGCATATGACCGCACCGTCAATCGAATGACCGTACTTTGCAATATACGCCCTTGCCATAAACGAGCCCATACTGTGCCCGAAAATGATAAACGGCAGGTCCGGATATTCATGCCGTGCAATGTCCGTGAGCTGCTTTAAGTCCTCAACAACGCTTTCAACGCCGTTGTCGCCGAAAAAGCCGAGCTCGTCATCGTTGGCAACGGATTTGCCGTGCCCGAGATGGTCGCTGATATACACCGCATAGCCGTGCTTGCAGAGCTCCATGGCAAAGCGGGCATATCTGTTTGAATGCTCAGCCATACCGTGAGAAATCTGCACAATTCCCTTTACTGCGGAAAAGTCGGCAGGTGCCGCACTCTGTGCGTAAATGTCGCAAAGTCCAGACGCCGACGGAAATGTAAATTCATTAGCGGTAAATTCCACTTTAGTCACTCCGTTTCAATGCGCCGCAATGCGTAAAACGGCATACGGCACAAGAAAAATATTTAATAGTATATCACATCGGAGTGCGAAATGTAACATTTTCGGCTAATGTTTGTATCGTTTAACAAAATTCACAAGTTGAGATTATACAAACTGCACAACAAAATCAGCGCTGTTTGTCAGGCTTAATCAAAACCGTGTATTTTTCAAACAAAAAGTCGTTTATCACATCATACATATGCACCGGCTCGACCTCATAATGGTTCATGCGGCGAACCAGCTCGCAAATTTCGCCGTAATTGTCCGTTATATCATATACAACCGCATTTTCCCGAGTTATTATCCCATAGCTTTTCGTACATTCCTCCGACTCTTTTTCATTCTCACAAAACACCCCATAAATCATAATGATACATCCTCAACCTTTGTGTCGTTAAGTAACATTGTTACAAATTGTACCATATAATTTCATAAAAATCAAGCAAAAAAAGAAAAACAAGCGAAAATTTCTTCCCGCTTGTCAAATTAAACAATCTTATTCTTTATTTTATTATCTCATTTTCAAAAGAAATGCAGTTCCTGCCGTGCTCCTTGGCGTTATACATCTGAGCGTCGACCTCCGTTACGGCATCTCTGAACATAATCGACGCACCCGTATCCGCATAATACACGCCTATACTTACCGTAACATTTTCGTTAAAATCAGGACATCCGGAAGAAATTTCAAGTCCCTCAACCGAGCAGCGAAGGTTTTTGAAATATTCCAGCACCTTTTCCTCGGGCTCTCCCGCAATTATTATTATAAATTCCTCTCCGCCGAAGCGACAGGTAATATCGGTCCTGCGTGGGAAGCACCGCTTTATGCATCCCGCAATTTCCCTCAGACACTCATCGCCCTGTGCATGACCGTACATATCGTTGTATCTCTTAAAATAGTCTATATCAAGCATTGCAAAAGCAATCGGTATAGAGTGCGTCTTGCAGTAGTTCCATATTCCGTCAACCGAGCGCTGCATACCCCTGCGGTTAAGAAGCCCCGTAAGCGGGTCTATCTCCGAAATTCGTTCGAAGCGCTTTGACTCAATCGCTCTGTTCATATAAATGCAATATTTGACATATGAGAGAACAAGCCCTATCAAGGCCGTTACAAAGCAAAAGACAAACACATTGTATGTGCTTTTCGATACTGTCAGGACAGCCGTCTGAGCCGCCGTAATCAACAGATAATATATAAGCATAGGCTTAGGCTCAAGCATCGCAAAAAGAGTCAGTGAGAACACGGTCAAAAAAAAGTGACTTATACTGCCCGACCCCACCGTTTCAAAGCCGCTTATAAGGCTTGCGCAAACGGTATATGCACCCCAATAAAGGTATGTAAAGTATTCCTTCGTTTTATCGCTTGCATTGCCGTCCGGAAGAGTTTTTTCAAAAAATACAAAGGTAAAGGCGTTAAACAGCAAAAACACAAGACACGAAATGCCGATTGCAAGCTTACAGTACGGATCCGACACCGTGATAATATTATAAACAGAGCTTGAAATCTCAAACAGCATTACGATAAGCGAAAACGGTATGATGTTGACAAAGCTCATTTTTATCCTTTGGCTCTCAACCTCTCTGTAAACGGAGTCAAGCTTAACATCCATCCCCACCGAAGAGATTTTGAGGATGTTAAAGAACCGTTTCATTACAGCTCTTAATTCCCTGTTTACATACTTCATTTTTCACAAATACCGCCGTATCTTTTATTTAGTATATTATACTTGCTCTTACCGATGTTTTCAACATTTTTTTGTAACACACCGTCAACACTTCCATAAAATGGTAATGAAGTTTTTCAAACTCAATACTTATCACAGGAGGAATTACTTATGTCAGAGAATAAGGCTTGTTGCAACAACAATATTCCCGGCAAAATCAGAGAAGCCGTCTGCATTGATACAAACCGTGTTTACGACTCCTGCGCCGACAAGGACTGCCTTGCCGACCTGCGGGTTTATTTTCCGGACGCGGCGCAGAATGTCATCAACAACTGTGTAAATGTAAAACTCAGAAGTGCGGATATAATCAACTGCATTATTGATGTGGAAAAAGTGCCGTTCAACAAGGGCTGTTATACCGTTGATATCACATTTTTCTTCAAGGTTGCCGTTGAAGCATACACATCAGGCAGTCTTGCTCCCGTTACGGTATACGGTCTTACAACCTTTTCGAAGAAATGCGTTCTCTTCGGAAGCGACGGCACGGTAAAGGTATATTCTTCGGAATACACCGCAGACGCAAACGATGACCAGCTTATTTCCACCAACACAAATCCCCGTGCGAAGGTACAGGTGGCGGAGCCTATCGCCCTCGACGCAAAGCTCTGCCGTCCGTGCGACTGCTGCTGTACGCTCAGCAACTCAAGCGTTTCGCTTCCCGGTTGCATCAGGCGAGCGTTTTCAGATGAATTCTCCGAGGACCTTTTCAGCCGCCAGCAGGAAAAAGCGGTTGCCGTAACTCTCGGACTTTTCACAATAGTTCAGCTTGAAAGAGATGTTCAGATGCTCATTCCCGCATACGATTTCTGCATACCCAATAAGGAATGCAACTGCAACACCGACGACCCGTGCGAAACCTTCAGAAAAATCAAATTCCCCGTTGACGAATTCTTCCCGCCGAAGAACGCTTGCAGCAGCGAGTGTAATTGCAGCTGCAACAACGGAGCTTAAAACCGAAGCCGTCGAGCAATCGACGGTTTTTTGTTTGATGTTTATTGACACTACACGCCTAAAAAGGTATTATACTATGTACGGAGGCGATAGTGTGAAAAATCACACTATCGTAATTACAGTGCACTCAAAATTTGCCTTCGGCATAATTTTGAGATGGCTAAAATCACCACTTACGCCTGTCCGGGCAATGTAGGTTAATCAGGTGATTTTCAGTAAACTTTTTATTGCCCGAAAGGCCATGGTGATTAACATGACAGTATATGATTTTGACAACACAATATACGACGGAGAAAGCGGCTTCGACTTCTTTTTGTACTACCTAAAAAAGTATCCAAAGGAAATCGCAAAATATACACCTAAGTTCGCAGAAGCTTTTTTTAAGTACAAAACGGGCAAGCTTTCGATTTCCGATGTCATAAGCGACTACGGATATATACTTAAAGAGTGCTGCGCCAAATTCGACAATATCGAGGAAGAAATAAACAGCTTTTGGGACGAGCACGAAAACAAGATAAAAAGCTTTTATGACAAAATCCGCAAGGACGATGATGTTATACTTTCGGCGTGCCCTGTCGTGATACTCAGGGAGATATGCCGAAGAATAGGTATTAAAAACTATATCGGCACAGAGGTTGACATTGAAACCGGCGAAATTCAAAAAATATGCTACCGTGAGAACAAGATAAAAATGTTCAAGGAAGTTTACGGCGACATTGAAATCGACGAATTCTATACCGATTCCATAAACGACAAGCCTTTTATGGACATTGCAAGAGATGTGTACTTCGTCACGGGCGACAGGATAGAAAAGCTCAAAACAAACGGTGTTTATTTAAGGGAATTAAAGTGATATAAAGCATATGACAAACGGGACAGCCTTGCTGTCCCGTTTTTAATACTGTGAAAGTCTGAAAAGAGTGCCGAGAGAATGTTCAAAAAACATCCTGTAGCTCTCACAAAAGCGGTTCTTGCCCGATACTCCGTTTTCATCGAGCGGTTCGCAGTAACGCTTACAGCCGTTGCGGCAAATCGGAAAATACTCACAGCATCTGCATTCCTCGGGCTTTTCCCTTGAGCGTTCTACAAAGCCCGTCTCCTCACGCCGCCTGTCGAGGTCCTCAAATGTATTTTCGTTGACATTTCCGAGCTTTAATTCGTCAAGCACATAGAAGTCGCAAGGATAAACGCTGCCGTCCGCCTCGACAACATACTGGAACGAGCACACGCCCGAAAACCCGCAGCTTTCGGGAGGCATGCCCCGAAGCATCATAACATAGTTTTCAAACTGTCTTATGCTCACCGGGTCGTTTGTGCGTATATCCCGAACCCATAAATCAAAGATAACATTTAAGAACCTGCCGTATCGCTCAGGAGTGAGAGTGAAGTCAAATTTTTCATTCGGTGCGTCGATAGGATTAAGGCAGGGTATAAACTGCAAATACCTGTACCCGCGCTTCTTGTATTCGTTGTAAACCGCCTGTCCCGAGCGTGCAACCGCATTTGTAACCACGGTCAGTATGTTAAAATCAACCTTGTGCTTTTCAAGCTTTTTTGCCGCTTCGGTTACCCTTGTAAATGTGCCATTGCCCGAAGCGTCCACACGGTAGAGGTCGTGAAGCTCCTTTGTTGCGTCAAGCGACAGACCCACAAGGAAGCCGTGATTTTTGAAGAAGTCCGCCCATTCGTCGTTTACAACATAACCGTTTGTCTGTATCGCATAGTTTATTTTAAGCGAATTTTTGTTGTGCTTTTTTACGCAGTCGACAAAGAACCTGTAAAAATCAAGTCCGATAAGCGTCGGCTCTCCGCCCTGAAACATAAAGGTAATTTCCCTTTCGGCAAACAAAAGCGCCTTTTTGATTAAATTTTCGGCGGTTTCCGAATTCATAAAACCGAGCTTTTCGCAGTGCTTTTGCGCTATATCCTCATAGAAGCAATATTTACAGCGCATATTACAGTTGCCGGACGACGGCTTAATCAGCAGACACAAGCTTTTCATATAATCACCGAATTGATTTTACCATATTATCGTCTGCGTTTCCACTGTGAGTTTTGCGATTCCGTCATAATTGTGTTGAAACTCATTGCGATTTGTGCTATTATTTATTTATAAGCGAGGTGTCTCAAATGCGACTTCAGGAATCGGGAGAAATGTATCTCGAAACAATACTTATACTTTCCAAAAAGAGCAGCAGCGTGCGCTCTATAGATATAAGCGAATATATGTCTTTTTCAAAGCCGAGCGTCAGCAGAGCGGTGAATCTGCTTAAAGACGGAGGCTATATACTCATCTCCAAGGACGGTTACATAACGCTTACTGCGTCCGGCCGTGAAATTGCGGAAAAGATATATGAACGCCATACAATCCTTTCGAAGTGCCTTGTCGATCTCGGCGTAAATCCCGAAACGGCGGCTGAGGACGCTTGCAAAATTGAGCACGATATTTCGGACGAGACCTTCTCGGCGATAAAGAAATATATTGCGGAGCACTGATTTGCAAATATTATCAGGACCTGTTCAGTCGGCTGAGCAGGTCCTTTTTATATACCGTTATTTATAAAGTAACTCCGTCCTTAAAAATTGCGATTTCACGGTAACCGTTTTTCTCGCTTTCGGTCAGTTTTCCGTTTGCCGTGTCGATTATAAGCGAAAACAGCTCTTCGTCCGTTCCCGACTGTGCGTCAAAATCAATCCAATGCGGCTTTTTACGGTAAAGCGCAGTGTTTGTGGATATTTTTACAGTCGGCACGGGAGCTCCGAGCGGCGTGCCCCTGCCCGTTGAAAACAGTATCATATGGCAACCCGAAGCCGCAAGGTCGGTTACGGCAACCATATCGTTTCCCGGACCCCAAAGCAGGGAAAGTCCCTGTTTTTTTACTTTTTCGGCATAGCCGAGGACATCGACTACAGGCGAATGTCCGCCCTTTTGAACACAGCCGAGGGATTTTTCCTCAAGCGTGGTAATTCCGCCCGCCTTGTTACCGGGAGACGGATTTTCGCTTATCGGCTGACCGTGTGAAATGAAATATTCCTTAAAGCCGTTTATCATAGAAACCGTTTTTTCGAAAACAGCTTCGTTAACACAGCGGTTCATAAGTATCTGCTCCGCACCGAACATTTCGGGCACTTCCGTGAGCACTGCGCAAGCACCCATTGAAACGAGCCTGTCCGCCGTTCTGCCTATCATCGGATTGGCTGTTATTCCCGAAAGGCCGTCGCTTCCGCCGCATTTGAGTCCGATTTTAAGCATAGAAGCGGGAACCTCCTGCCTTGCGTCCTTTGCGGCTCTCGCTTTTAATTCCTCTATAAGCCTTACGCCCTCGGAGATTTCGTCCTCGCAGTCCTGAACATTCAGAAATCTGACGCGCTCCTTGTCATACTCTCCGAGCACCGCTTTGAGGCTTTCAATATTGTTATTTTCACAGCCGAGCCCGAGCACAAGCACTCCGCCTGCGTTGGGGTGGGTTATGAGCGACGCCAAAACCTTTTGAGTGTTCTCAAAATCTCCGCCGAGTTGACTGCATCCGTACGGATGCGAAAACGAAAACGCACCCGTTCTCCGAGCCAATATCTCCGCAGTCTTGTTCACGCAGCCTACGGTGTTTATTATAAAAATATCGTTTCTTATACCTATTTCTCCGTTTTTGCGGACATATGCCGAAATTGTGGCGGGAGATGTTTTTTCAAATTCTGTAAGTGCCTTTTTGTATTTATATTCGGTAATACCCGACAGAGCGGTTTTCATATTTTCAGTATGCACCCTGTCGCCCTTTTTGATAAAGTCGGTCGCCTTACCTATCGGATAGCCGTATTTGATAATCTCTTCTCCGGATTCAATGTTGCGAAGAGCATATTTGTGCCCGTTGTCGAGGTTGACCTTAACATTATCTCTTTCGTTTATAACGACAAAACCCATCCGAGCGCCTCCTTTATTCCGAGTGTTTCTATTTTACCGTAGCAAAGCTGTACGGCAGGCAAAAGATACGATATATCCTTGCCCCACAGTTCGGCATTTTCAAGAATATCGCCGAGACTGTTTTCTTTGATATAATCGACAGCCGCCTTGACATCCTTCGGCTCAAAGGTCTTATAGTAATAAACAAGGCTCGCAAGCGAAAAGCACAGCGGTACGGGAGGCTCTCCGCCCTTGTTTACCGTATCGTCAACCGTCGGCAGAACCCTTGCGGAAAATTTGCTTACGGAATTGAGTGAAATCGACTCCCAACGGTGTGCAAGATACGGGTTGCGGAAGCGTTCGAGCACAGCCTTTGCAAAATTCAGATTGCTTTCGTTTTCACCGAGCACGGGTAAGATACAGCCGTACAGACAGGCATTCAGAAATTCAGATAATTGCTTATCGGCAACCGCTTCGCTGACCGTTTCAACATTACACAGCAGTGCAGGAAAAACAAGCGAGGTATGCGAGCCGTTGAGCACCCTGACCTTACGCTTTTTGTACTGCGACACACTGTCTGTCCATATAACATTCACTCCTCCCTTTTCAAGAGGAAGCTCATTTTCAAAATTGCCCTCGATAACCCACAGATGATACGGTTCAGCAACATCCAAGAGCATATCACTCTCGCCTATGCGTTCAAACAGCTTTTCGCTCTCGCTTTTCGGAAAGCCCGAAACAATGCGGTCGACAAGCGTGTTGCAAAAGCTGTTTTCGCCGACAACCCACCGTGTAAAATCCTCCCCGAGCGCCCACTGCTCGGCATATTTGAGCACGCAGGCTTTGAGTTCGTCTGCGTTGTTGTCGATAAGCTCGCAAGCAAGGATTATAAAGCCTCCGAGCCCGGACTTAAAGCGTTCAAAGAGAAGCCTTGTAAGCTTTCCCGTGAACGAGCTCTGCGGCTTGTCGGAAAATTCGCAGGAGCTGTCATATACAATTCCCGCCTCAGTCGTATTGGAAACAATAAATCTCATATCGGGGTTATGTGCAAGGCTTAAAAAGCCGTCAAAATCCGCATTGGCGTTTATACAGCGGCTTATGCAGTCGATTTCACGCACACTGTCAATATTTTCGCCGTTTTCTACACCCCTTATGAGCAAGTGGTATTTGCCGTTTTGAGCGTTGATTGTATCGCCCGTCTTTGACGAGGTTGACTGCACAATGACAACCGAGCCGTCAAAAAGCCGTTTTTTATTCAAAGTATCAACAAATGCGTCCGCAAACGCCCTCAAAAAGTTTCCGCTTCCGAACTGAATTATTCTCTCTATCATTTTCTTCTCCATGGTGTTCGCCGAATTTCGGCACATTTTTCTTTGCTCTTGTCATTACAGTATAACACAGGACACCTGATTTAGGGTACAAAAGCTATCAAATGCATAAAAATTCAAACGCTTTTTCATCAATCCTCTTCACGGTATTTAAGATATTCAATAAACTTCTGCGTGGCGGGGGGCGGGGCGGCTGTTTCTTTTGGTCGCAAGGCAGAGTTCACGGTAATACGGCACTGCAAGCGGTCTTATCTCCACCTTGTACGGTATTCTTTTGGGTATCATCGACGGCAAAATACCTATTGTTCCGCCATAGCCGTCAAGTTCCATGCAGCCGTTAAGTATCTCACGCACCATGGGGAGAATTTGCTCGCCGCACTCCGATATAAAATCATAACCACCGGTTGACCGATGGTTATGATTTTATGTCTTATTCGCTTTTTTCTTCAAAATTTATACGCTTTTCCTCAACGACAAGCGGTCGCTTCATAACCTTGGTGTTTATATTCAGCACATACTCGCCGAGCAATCCGATGAAGAACAACTGTATAGAGCCGAGGACAAATACGCCTATGAGTATCGGCGCGTTGCCTGCAGGGAATGTATCCCAATTACACAGCTTGAGTATAAGATACACAAACGCCACAAGCAAACTTATAACGGACATTAAAAATCCGCCGATTGTAGCTATACGCAAGCCGATTTTCGTATACGAGGTAAACGAGAGCATAGCCGCATCATAGAGTGTGTAAAAATTATTATGTGTTTTACCTGCACGGCGTTTAGGCTGATCGTAGGGTATTTCCTTGCGCCTGAAGCCAAGCTCCGCAACTATACCACGCAGGAACGGCGACGGATCATCAAGCGTCCTGAGAACTTCGACAAAGCTCTTATCATAGAGCCCCGAGCCGGTAAAATGTTCAATCTGTTCAACATCCGAGAATTTTTTAATGACCTTATAGTAGCAGCTGCGGAAGAAACGGATAAGCTTATTTTCGTGGCTGGTCGTCTTTATTCCGATTACGATTTTGTATCCGTTTTCCCACTCGGCAAGATATTTCGGTATCAATTCGACAGGGTCCTGAAAATCACAGCACATACTTATCGTACAGTCACCCGTAGTCTGGCAAATGCCGTAATACGGAGAATTGAACTGACCGAAATTTTTTGCGTTGAAAATAGCTTTAATACGCTTGTCCCGTCTGCATATTTCCGTGAGCAACGGGCGTGTGTTGTCAGAGGAGTCGTTATCAATAAATACAAGCTCCCAATCATACTGAGGTAATTCGTTTTCAAAAACATTGCGTATTGCCTCAGACATAGGTACTACATTTTCTTCCTCATTATAGCACGGTATCAAAACGCTTACCTTTTTTTTGTTTTCCATCAATATCCCTCGCTTTTGAGCCACTCATAGGTTCTTTTTATACCCTCTTCAAAGCTTATCTGTGAAGTAAAGCCGGTATCTGCCGTAAGCTCAGAAATATCAGCGCAAAGATACATAACCTGATCCTTGTTGTACGGCAGCTCTCCTATGCCTATTTCTGCATTCGGATTTATTATATCTCTCATTTCAAGCATATAATCCCTGAGCTTTCGGGTACTGCCCGTGCCCAAGGGATAAACAGCTCCGTCCTTGCCCTTTTCGCCCATCATATAAAAAGCAATGGCAATATCGTCGCAATGCATAAAGTCCCAATCCTGCTCGCCTGCCGTGAACGGACAGTGTTCGCCGTGCATCATTTTAATGATTGAGGACGGAATTATCGCGTTTGGATTTCCCTTTTGACCGTAGACGCTGAGTATCCTTGCCCAAATGTGTCGGATACCGAGATTCTGAGCATAAAGACGGCTGAGATTTCCTGCCGCAAGCTTTGCTATACCGTATCCGTTGACCGGTGAGGCAGGGGTTTTCGCAGTGAGCTTTTCGCCCACGGGACCGTATTCTGCCTGTGAGCCTGCGCCTATAAAGCACTCGCACGAGAGCTTTGACGCAAGAGTTACGGCGTCGAGCGTGTAACGGATGTTGTCGCTTTGAAGATAAGCGTCATCCCTAACCCCGCCGAATGTTCCGAGCCATGCAAAGTGATAAAGCACATCGCATTTCTCGTTTATTTTATCGGCAACCGCGGGAAGCTCCGAAACATCGGCGTCAATGGCGGTTACAAGGGGACTTTTAAAGAAATCATCATTCCTCGGCTCTCCCGGCTTACAAAGAGCATATACCTTAACGCCCTTATCCACCAAAAGTCTTATAAGCGCCGAGGCTATCATACCTGTCGAGCCTGTAATTACGGCTGTTTTCATCATATCTTCTCCCATTTCCGAAGATGAGGTCATTCCTCAATCATCGGGATAAACATATTGGATTTAAGCTCCTCACGGTCAAGGAACGGAGCAAGGTCCTCAAGCGGCGGACTGACAAGCCGTCCGTCCTCAAGACGCTTTGTACTGCTCTTCGGCTCCCAAACCTGTACGGTATCGGTAAATATCTCACAAAAAGCATATCCGTCAACGGCAAGCGTGTCAGCGACAGCCTTTTTCATCTCTTCATTGCTGTGAGCACAGAAATACGGCATACCGAATGCCTCTGCTATTCTTTTATACTCGGGGAACGAAAGGTCTCCGCTTTCTGGTCCGATACCGACCTTGCAATGCTCCTTAAACAAATTGTTCTGAGTCAGCCTTATGCTGTGATAGCCTTGATTGTTTATAAGAAAAACCTTTATGGGGAGTCTGTTGGTTACAACGGTCTGCAATTCCTGCAAATTCATCATAATGCTTCCGTCGCCCTCAAGGCAAATCGTATCTTGTCTGCCGCCTGCTATGCAAAGACCGATTGCGGCAGGAAGCCCGTAGCCCATACTTGCAATTGCGCTGTTTATTATAAAGCGCGTACCTTTTTTTATCGTCCAATTCTGATGTCCCACAACGCAGCACGCGCCGTTACTTACGGCAGTAAGCGAATTTTCGGGAAGCGAATCGGAAAGATGCTTAATAAAGGCAAAAACATTTGCAGTCTCGCCGTTTTCTTTATAATGTCTCGGAAGCGTTGCAGGATATTTTTTCTTCCACTCAACGCATTTTTCTCTCCAAGCTTGATTTTTGCAAACGGGGAGCTCAGCGTTTTCGGTGCGGCGGATTATCGCCTCAAGGAAATCCTTTGCGTCGGCAAAAACAGGCATATCGACATGAATGGTCGGCTTCTTAAATTCAGCCTTATCAATATCAACCATTATGACCTCTGCCGCCCTTGCCCAGGTGTTAAAGCTGTAGCCCGTCTGGCGTATGCTGATTCTTGTGCCTATGGCAAGAAGCAAATCGGAGTTTTGAACGGCAAAGTTTCCCGCTCTGTCGCCCATATTTCCGCCTCTGCCGCAGTAAAGAGGATTGTCATCCTCTATAAGGTCAACGCTGTTCCAATAGGTTACGACCGGAACGCCCAAACGCTCTGCCGCCTTTTTGAATGCTTCAAAGCCTCCCGAAAGCCGTATTCCGCCGCCTGCATATATTACAGGGCGTTCGGCTTTGGCTATTTTTGAAAGAACCGTATCAACAATTTCGTCGCTGACAGGCTCGGGTAAAGCTTTATCGTCCTCTGTCGGGTCATAGCCCCTAAGAGACTCTGTTTCAATATATCCGCCCTGATAGTTGACGGGAATATCAATCCATACAGGACCGGGTCTGCCTGTAGTTGCAAGATGCCACGCCTTTTCGAGCATATAACGAATATCCTCGGGCTTTTCAAGCATTGCGGCATATTTACACATACAGGACACCGAATTCGTAATGTCAAACTCCTGATCGCCCACAGCTCTCAGCGGCAAGCCGTCTGTAAACTGCATTGCATAGCGTGCCGTCGTATCATATCTAACCTGTCCGCTTATGACAAACATCGGTATCGAATCAAGCCAGCCTCCGACAACACCCGTTATGGCATTAGTACCGCCGGGACCTGTTGTTACGCAAAGTGCCGCTATTTTGTTGTTTAACCTTGCGTAGCTTTCTGCCGCTATTGCGCTTGCCTGCTCATGATGGTTGTATGTGCATCGTATTTTTTCATGATGTCCGAAAGCGTCGTTAAGGTGCATCGCGCCGCCTCCGACGACTGTAAAGCAATCCGTAACGCCGTGAGAAGCCAAAAAGTCGGCAACATAATCAGCCAGTCTTATTTTCATCTTTTATTTCCCTCTCTTTAGGTTTCGTTTTGAAAGCCCAGAATTTGTTAAGCAAGAAATTAAGCGGTATTGTAACCACCAACGAGCCAAGACTTGCTATATAATACGGTATTCCCATATTTTTAAGCACGACCTTGATAGCGGGCGACAAAACAAGTCCCGTTACGCCGTAGCATATTACGGTTTTGAAATATGACTTCAGGTGTTCAGATAAGGTCTTTTCACCCGAGGAGAAGACATAACGGTTGTTCCAATAATATGAATTTGTAACGCTTATGATAAATGCAAGTATGGAGGCAAAAATAGTCTTTAGCGTTTCCGCCTGCGTTGTTATCCCCATAGAGGACAGCAGATTTATCAAAGAAACAAACTCTGCCTTTGCAAAAAGCACATAGAAGCAAAGCAGATCTATACCGTATGAAATAGCAGTATTTGACACTCCGACAATACCGAATTTGACGAACTGCACAAGCGGTGCTATTTTTTCGTTTTTAAGCAACTGCTTCAGCTTATCCATTGTTGACAGCCTCAATGATTGTTTTTGCCATATAGTCTATCATACTGTCGGTCATTCCGGGATAAACTCCAACCCAGAAGGTGTTTTTCATTATATTATCCGTTCCCTCAAGGCCGCCGACTACACGGTAAGCATCCGTTCCTCTTATGCTGTCAAAGCAGGGGTGCTTGATAAGATTGCCCGAGAAGAGCATTCTTGTCTGTACATTTTTGCCCTCGATATAACGTACGACCTTTTCCCTTTCAAGTCCGCTGTCCGGCTTAATGGTTATAAGGAAGCCAAACCAGCTCGGATTGCTGTTTTCCGCAGGAACGGGAAGAATTATCTTGTCCTCAACGGGCTTGAGAGCGTTTTTAAGGCGTTCCCAATTGTGTCTGCGGCGCTTAATAAATTCGGGGAATTTTTTAAGCTGTTCGCAGCCGATAGCCGCCTGAAGGTCGGTAACCTTAAGGTTGTAGCCGAAATGGCTGTATACATATTTATGGTCATAACCCTTGGGAAGCTCGCCGTACTGACCGTCGTATCTGTGTCCGCAGAAATTATCTCTGCCCGACGGACAAATGCAGTCTCTGCCCCAATCGCGGTACGAGAGAATAAGCCTGTTAAGCTGGGCATTGTTTGTGTAAACGCAGCCGCCCTCGCCCATAGTCATATGGTGCGGAGGATAAAAGCTGCTTGTTCCTATGTCGCCCCAAGTACCCGTAAAGCGTGTCTCACCGTTTATTGTATATTCCGAACCGAGAGCGTCGCAGTTATCCTCGACAAGCCAAAGATTATGTCTGTCGCAGAAGTCCTTAACGCTTGCAAGGTCAAAAGGATTGCCCAAAGTATGCGCTATCATAACCGCCTTGGTCTTAGGCGAATAAGCTTCTTCAAGCTTTGATACATCTATATTGTACTGCGGTATCGTAACATCGACAAATACCGGAACGGCACCGTACTGAAGAATGGGTGTTACCGTAGTGGGGAAGCCGCAGGCAACGGTAATTACCTCGTCCCCTCTTTTAATCTGACGATCACCGAGCTCAGGTGCCGTAAGAACAGAGAACGCCAAAAGGTTTGCAGACGAACCGCTGTTTACCAAATGCGCAAATTTAACGCCTATCCATTTTGCAAAATTCTTTTCAAACTCGTCTGAAAATCTGCCTGTCGTAAGCCAAAAGTCAAGCGCTGCGTCCGTAAGAGCGCACATTTCCTTTTCATCAAAGACTCTTGCCGCATAGGTGATGCGGTCACCCTCCCTGAACTCGTCCTTTTTTGTCTTGAAGTCGCGGTAATACTCCGCAACCATTTCTTTTATCTGTTCTCTTGCCTGTTCCTCATTTTTCCAATCTGCCATTGTTGAACCTCCAAATTGTTATTCAGAAAAAAATTCCTCTATCTCACGATCCATTTCGGAAGGAATATCTCCGCCCGACAACCATATCTTGCCGAATCGGCAGGTTTTCTCCATACACTCGTCGATGTGCCAACGGGGTCTCCAACCGAATACCTTTTTTATCTTACTGCAATCAAGCTTGAGGAAATTCGCCTCATGCGGAGCGTCTTTTTCCGCTTTGTTGCACCAGCTTGCGCCCTCGCCCCAATATTTGCAAAACAGGTCGCAAAGCTCGCCGGTGGTAACGCAGTCGCACTCATCCGGT
Organism: Eshraghiella crossota; assembly: GCA_963624605.1. GTDB lineage: Bacteria > Bacillota > Clostridia > Oscillospirales > Acutalibacteraceae > Fimenecus. The sequence continues at coordinate 20,333 of CAVFQD010000019.1, forward strand.
CCTACATTGTAATATCCGGAAAAAGCAATATCCTCATACTGCCTTTGCGCTATCGTAAGATACACCGCAAGCGGCTCAAGAACATGCTGGTAAGGGCGTGTGGAATATGGGTTTCTGACCGAAATTTCGGTTTTATCCGCCATAGCCCTTATGCAGTCGGGAATTATTCTGTCATTAGCGAAATCGCCTCCGCCGATAACATTACCCGCCCTTGCCGTGGAAATTGCAACTCTGCCGTCGGCAAAGAACGAGTTTTTATAGCTGTGAGTTACCAGTTCGGAGCAGGATTTACTGTTTGAATAGGGGTCGAAGCCGTCCAACGGTTCATCCTCTCGGTATCCCCACTCCCACTCGTTGTTATGGTACACCTTGTCCGTCGTAACATTCAAAAAAGACTTAACGCAGGTTGAATTGCGTACACATTCAAGAATGTTGACCGTTCCCATAACGTTTGTTTCGTATGTGTAATGCGGTTGCTTATAACTGTCACGGACTATCGGCTGTGCCGCAAGATGGAGCACGATTTCAGGCTGCGCAGTATCAAAGGCGGCCTTCAATGCGTCAAGATTGCGAATGTCTCCGATAACCGAGGTCATTTTACCTTCAAGCCCCGATATTGAAAACAAATTCGGGTCTGTAGGCGGCTCAAGGGAATATCCCGTGACCTGCGCTCCTGCGTTAACAAGTATCTTACACAGCCAACTGCCTTTGAAGCCGGTGTGTCCGGTAACAAAGACACGCTTTGATTTCCAAAAAGTCAACTCGTCTTTTGTCATAATTAAAAATTCACCTTTTCGCTGTTTTATAAAAGCTTACCACAGTTTCCACGGAGCTTTTCCCGACTCCCACAGGTTTTCAAGTATCTGCTTTTCACGCATAGAGTCCATACACTGCCAGAAGCCTGTATGACGGTAGCTCATAAGCTGACCGTCCCTTACAAGTGCTTCAAGAGGCTTTGTCTCGAACACGGTATCGTCGCCCTCAAGATAATTGAAAATCTCGGGCTGTAATACCATAAAACCTGCGTTTATAGCCGCTCCGTCGTTGACTTGCTTTTCGCGGAAGCTCCTGACGCTTCCGTTTTCCATTATGTCAAGCACACCCTTTTCCTGCTTCTGAACGACCGCAGTAAGGGTTGCCGTTTTTCCGTGAGATTTATGAAATTTAACAAGCTCAGATATATCTACATCGCAAACGCCGTCGCCGTAGGTCATCAAAAACGGCTCATCTCCTACATAGGGCTGAACGCGCTTTATTCTGCCGCCTGTCATTGTGTTAAGTCCCGTATCCACAACGGTAACCTTCCACGGCTCTGCATGCTGAGAGTGAATGACGATTTCGTTACCCTTTGTAAAATCAAAGGTAACATCGCTTGTATGAATAAAATAGTTTGCAAACCATTCCTTTATAACATGCTGCTTATAGCCGGCGCAAATGATAAATTCATTGTATCCGAAATGAGAATAGCATTTCATAATATGCCACAATATCGGCATACCGCCTATTTCGATAAGCGGCTTCGGCTTATACTGCGATTCCTCGGAAATTCTTGTTCCGAGACCGCCTGCGAGTATTACTACCTTCATAATCAATCTCCGATTTAAAATATTATATACAAAGCCGCCGAAAAACGGCATGTATACACGATTTTATTATATATTATTTGACACGGCATGTCAAGGTTTGCGGTTTTCGCACAAACCGAAAAAGAGCCGAAAATCGGGCAAAAAAATGATTGAGCTCCGTCAAGCAAGCTTGCCGTAAATCAAGCTTGAAATGGAAATCTCAATCATTTTGTAAATGTTAATCCAAACAAACAATTTTCAACCGACTTTTATCTGAACGCATAATAGAAGGTCGGCAAAATATAAAGTATAAGCGTAAGGGGTCTTGCAAGGATAAACAGTCTGTCGCCGATAAAGAATTTTTGCTTTTCCATTGTATTTGAGAAAGATTCAAGATTTTTCTTAACGGGAAAATACATAACAAGCAGTACTATTATCGAACCGGCAAACAAACTGTAAAAGGCATTGTTTCCGAGCATTCCGCCGAAATTAAACAAATCCCAAAGAGACGGTATATCCTTTTCAGCCAGCATATCGTGGAATATCGACAAATTTATAAGGTTTGAATCCACATTGTTCGGAAAGCAAAGCACTGTGCTTCCGATATATCCCACGGAGAGTGCCGAACGCAAAATCAGCGAAGAATTTGTCTTTGTGTTAAGAATTACGGCAAGCGAAAGGAACGGTATCATATACAGTACCCATTGCGGATGCCATGTGATAAACGCAAACATGCTTGCATACACCGCAAGCGATATATATATTGCATAAGCGTAAAACTCTTTATCGTCTTTAGCTTCTGTCTTATAAGCAAAAATGCAAATTGCTATCATCGCTACCGTAAACAGCGATATAGTTCCCATCGCTGTGGGAATTCCGGTGCTGAAAAGACTCGAGGCTATTGCACCGCTGAATTTCATTGCGTCTGAATAGCCCTTACTTCCGATAAAGAGTAAGGAGGTAATTACATAGCCCGATATAGCGATAAGTCCGTGCTTAACAATGTGAATTACACGCTTTTCAAAAAGAAGAAGCAACGGTATAAAGGCAAACAGTGCAAACATTTTAAATGTAATTGCCACACTGCACACTATCGAGAAAGAGTAATAACGCTTTTTGAAAAGCATATAAAGCGCCAAAACAATAAAAAATAAGCCTATTGAATCATACTGCCCGAATATAAACTGTGAGAATATCGCAACAGGTGATGAGACAAAGAGGAACGCAACCCATTTCGCCGTGTTTTTATCCATTTTGATTTCAAGGATGATTTTATAAAGAAGATAAGCGATTGCGATATAAAAAAGCGTGGGCAAAAGCTTAAACCACAAAAGCACGGGATAAGGCATTCCGTAATAATCAAGCACGCCCCACATAGGTATTCCGAATATTTTAAATATCAGGAAAACAGGAAGCGACCAAATCGCAAAAGCTATATATACCGTTATGGAATAAACCGCTGTTGATTGGGTGTAGTCATAGAAACTGAAAAAGCCGTCTTTGAACAGACATTCAATGAGGTCCTTGCCGTGAGTTGCCGTACACAGAATATCGGGATGATTAAAAGATACATAGCAGAGTAAAACAATTGCACACACAAGCAACCAATCTATAATGAGCGGCTTTTCTGTGTTCTTCAGCCTTTCCCAAGCGTTCTTAAATTTAAGTTTCATAATATTCCCCTTGTCTTTTCTTATTCACACTTCTTGATTTCTAATTAAATCTGCAAATTTGCCGCCGTTCGCAACGACCATACCGCCCAAAAAATTGTCGTATTCGTCCGAATTAAAGCGCATACGGTTTCTGAGCAAAGCATTAAAGGAAAAAAAGTAAGAATAAACCGATACCGACAAAAAACATCGCACAGTATATGTTTATTCTTATTTAAAGGATTGGTTTTACTCATTAAAAAAACACAAACCCTCTCTCACAAATCATCAGTTTAAATATATCATATTATCATCATACTGTCAAGTGAAACGCCCTGTATCCGACCGCCGTATTATAAGAAATTCCTCCTGTGCTAAATGTATTTGATACAACCGCCGAAATTGTGCTTTGAGAGCCTTAAACCGAGCGGATATCCTACATATTTTCTTATAAATCCGTTCCAACACTGCAGCGTACAATATAAAATTCCTCTTTACAAAAAATAAAGAGGAATTTTATCAACTGTAAATTATTCATCAGCTTTTTCCTTTGATACGCCAACCGCCCTTATTACGGTTGCCGCAACAGCCGAGCCTATCGCCGCAAACAAAAGCCGGCTCGCCAAGGCAAGATACACATCGCCGTTCCTCGGTGCGTTCGGCGCAATTACAACGCCGAGCATAAAAGCCGCAACGGCAAACACTACGGTTTCAACAAATCCTATGCGTGTTTTTTTCAGCAAGGTCCTTATTGCCGCTCCGACAGCAAACGGAACAATGAACATAACGGATATTTCAAGGATATTTGTAGGCATATGTTTACCTCCCTATATAATAAATATCATATTGTTCTGCAATTCGATTGTATCATAATATTTTATGCCTTGCAACCGCATTTTCAATTATAAGCGTAATGTCAAAATTTCGCTTGCAGGCGTTTTCAAATCCACCATTCGGGGGTCAGCTCGCCGAGAGTCACAACTTTTTTCTTTTCGCAGTCAAGCATTATTTCAATCTTACCGTAATCGTCGGGCATAAGCTGCGCCATCAGTTCACGACAGGCACCGCATGGCGGCATTGCCTTTTTATCCCGATTAACCGCAATAACACGGCGTATTCTGTGCTCGCCTTGGGTAATCATATTAAAAATCGCATTGCGTTCGGCACAAATTCCGAGCGTACAGGCGGCGTCCACGCAAACCCCGACATAAATTTTACCGGTATCGCTTTCTATTGCCGCGGCTACGCCTCCCGCCTCTGTCCACTCGGATATTTCCCGCGGATTGAGGACCTCGAGTGCCGCATTATATAAAATTTCCCATTCTTTTTGCATTTTCAGTCTCCTGTCCGAAAATTTATTTATCAAGCACCGATTTATAATAATTTCCGAAATCGGCAAGGGCGTCTATAATCGGCAGCATTTGACGCCCGAGGTCGGTAAGCCCGTACTCAACCCTCGGCGGCATCTCGCCGAAATCGTGTCTGTAAGCGAGTCCGTCGTCTATCATCTGACGCAGGCTGTCGGTCAATACCTTTTGCGATATTCCGTCCAAATCACGCTGAAGCTCGTTGAACCTCCACGGGCGTGTTTTGAGATTACGAAGAATAAGCAGTTTCCATTTCCCGCCGATTAAAGACACCGCCGTCGCAACCGGGCAAGCAGGCAATTCTTCTTTTGTTTTCATAAGCTATCATCTCCGTATACAGTATAGCACATTTACAAAGAAGTGTACAGTTATAAAAAAGTGCGTACTTGTTTTTGAGTGTGTACAGTGGTAATCTGTAAGCAAGCAAAGAGAATTTGCAAAATTCAAGGAGGCAAAACCAATGAAAAATTACGCAAAGACAAACATCGGAAACGAAGGCAGAACAGAGCTTCACGAAGCTCTCGGGGTTACGGGAGCGGAAATCAGCATTAACAGACTTCCCGCAGGCGCAGGCGTGCCCTTTGTTCACTCGCACAAGACCAACGAGGAAATTTACGGCGTACTCTCGGGCACGGGCAAGGCTGTAATCGACGGCGAGGAAATCGCACTTGCCGAGGGCGATTGGCTCAGGGTTTCCCCGGCTGCAAAGAGACAGTTTTCCGCATCGGAAAACGAGGGAATTACCTTTGTATGCATACAGGTAAAAGAAAACTCCCTCGGCGGCTTTACAGCAGACGACGCAGTTGTATATTAAGCGATGTAAAAAAGAAGCACAGTTTCGGATTACCCGAGGCTGTGCTTTATTCGCTAATCCGTTTACGGCAAGCAATGACCTGCCGCTGTATATATATCATACCATTCCGAGCGAGTCAGCGTAACATCGGCAGCCTTGCATATTTGTGAAAGTCTGTCGGGGTTCATTGTGCCGGCAATCAACTGCATATTTGCGGGATGTCTTAATATCCACGCCGCAGCAGCTCCCGTTTTCGTCAAGCCGTATTTTTCGCCTGTCTCTGCAAGCTTGGCGTTTAATTCGGGATAATCCTCGCTGTCAATAAACGATCCCTTGAAAAAGCCTCTTTGGAACGGCGACCAGGTTTGAATTGTCATTTTTTTAATTCGGCTGTATTCCAAAATTCCGCCGTCGTGCATTTGCGACTCCTCATTTTTCATATTTACATTCAAGCCGGAGGTTATCATTCCCGCCTCTGTTATTGATAATTGAAGCTGATTTATACACAGCGGTCTTTTCACCGCGGTTTTAAGCAGTTCAATTTGCATAAGATTATGATTTGAAACACCGAAATCACGCACTTTACCGGAGCTTTTCAGAATATAAAACGCCTCTGCCACCTCCTCCGGTTCCATCAAGGTGTCCGGTCGGTGAAGCAATAAGAAGTCGACATAATCAACGCCGAGACGGTTAAGACTGCCCTCAACCGAGGACACGATATGCTCCTTTGAAAAATCATACTGACCGTCATGAATTGCGCATTTTGTCTGAATGTAAATTTTATCTCTGACGCCGGGATGCCTTTTCAGATATGCTCCGAACAGCCTTTCCGACTCGCCTTTGCCGTAAATATCGGCATGATCGAAAAAGTTTATCCCGTTCTCCAAAGCACAGTCCACAATACTGTCTACCTGTTTTTCATCAAGGCTTGCCATTCTCATACAGCCGAGAGCTACCGTCGAAGCGTTTGCTCTGCTGCCGATTTCCAACATTTTCATTTCAAAGCCTCCTGACATATATTACAGTTTAATTATATCGTATTTATATTATTTTGCAACACAAAACCCCGCACCTTTTGAAGGTACGGGGT
>CAVFQD010000020.1:0-26414 GCA_963624605.1 Eshraghiella crossota
TAAAGCGTTCCTTTTCCCCCGGTAGAACCGGGGGTTTTCATCAATTGCTAGACAAACAAAAAAAGAACACTTCAAATGAAGTGTTCTTTCGTCCCGCCCGACCGCAGTCGGTGAATAATAACCTGCAAATAAAAGCAGGTGGGTACCTCGCCTTCGCCTTTGTATGCTCCCAGCGTCCGTAAAAACGGGAGGTCTGCTCCCGGCGTCGGTATAACGGTTCCCTTTTGGAAAGTGTTGGGTTAATATCAACCGAACCGTTTATCGCATCGGGCAGGAATAATATTTTATGCCGTGCGCATATTTTTATTCTTCTTCGTCGTCAAAATCGTAAAGCTCCGCAATTCTTTCCTCAAAAAGATTGCCGACCTCATCAAATTCAACGCTGTCCTCAATGGGCTCGAGATAAGTCTCGCCGTCCTCTTCGACAACTCTTAAAATAATAAGCTCGCCGTCATCCTCTATAATCTCTTCCGCATCGTCAAAAACGGGGGTAAGAGCCACATAACGACCCTTGTCGGTCTCTATTCTGTCAAGCTCTTCAAAAACATGCTCCTCGCCGTTTTCGTCAACGACGGAAACTATATCGTTACCGTATTCGTCACTCATCGGATACACCTCCTAAACTCTATCTATATTTTACAATGCAATGCGATTTCAGTCAACAGATAAATTGTAAACAATATTTTCCTATTCAAAAAATTCGGCAGTCCACGAAAATGAAAATTCCCCGTTCGGATTTAATTTTTCAATTCCCCGTTTTTCCGAAATATCCGATTTTTTATCGTAGCTGTCGTTTATTCCGTGCCACGGCTCAAGGCATACAAACGGTGCATTCGGCTTTGACCAAACCGCAAAGAACGGTGCGTCTCCGAGCGTGAAAACAATCCGCCTGTCGCTGCTTTGACTTTCAAGCGTTACCTTATCGGATTTCGGAGCTTCAAAAATCAACGCGTCCTTGTCAAAGGTGTGCTCACGCAGAACTATTTCGTTTGAATTATCAAGAATAAGATCCTTTTCTCCCGTGATAACGGAATCGTGGTCAATCCTTTCGCTGTAAAGGGTTTCGTCCTTTTCAAAAACGACCCTGTCGCCTAATTCACAGTTGAACGCAGGGTGTGCGCCGATTGAAAAATACATAACACGGTCGTTTGTGTTCTTTACGGTGTGCGTAACGGTAAGCGCATTGCCTTTAAGCACAAACTTTACCTTCAGCGAATAATTATACGGATAGCTTTTGAGCGTTTCCTCGTTCTGCGTCTGCTCAAAGGTCATTGAATTTTCGTCCTTTTCGATAAGAATAAAGTCATAATGCCTTGCAAGACCGTGGCGTATCATACCGTATTCACTGCCGTCGAGGCGATATTTGTCATCGAGCATTTTGCCGATGACGGGAAAGAGTATGGGCGACTGTCCGTTCCACACATCGGGGTTGCCCTGCCAGAGAAATTCGTGCCCGCTCTTTTGCGATTTAACGCTTGTGAGAACGGCGCCGAAGTCCTTTACGCCGATTTTAAGATAACCGTTTTCAATGTAGCTTGTCATTTTATCACCGCTTATTCCTTGCTCTTTTTTGAACCGATTTTTCTTTCTTCACCGTTCTTAATACGCTCAATATTTGAACGGTGCATAAAGATTACGAGAGCCGCAATCAATGCCGTGCAAACGGTGGGAATTTTCCAGTCTCCGCGCAGTGCTGGCGGATTGAGGAACGGAAGGAACCTGTAAATTACAAAGGTTACGACAGGTACGCATACAGCCGATATAATCGACGAGAGCGAAACCATTTTCGACGCTTTCAGCGTTGTGAAAAACGGAATTGCAAGAACGGGGACGGATATCGGAGTCATAACCGTTGTAACTCCGAACATTGAAGCGACGCCTTTGCCTCCCTTGAAGCCGAAAAACACGGGGAAAATATGTCCGATAACAGTTGCTGTGCCGGCAATGTAGCCGCAGCCGACGGAATTGTCCTCTCCGGAAATCAAAAAAACGGCGAGCATGGCGGCAACCATAGGCTTTACAAAGTCGCCGATAAAGACAGCCGCCGCAGCTTTTTTGCCGAATGTCCTTGCGGTGTTTGTCATTCCCGCATTGTTTGAGCCGTAATCCCTGATGTCCTTTTTGTATTTTGTCTTTGAAACGATAACGGCAAAGCTCAATGAGCCGAGAAAATAACCGACAATCGCACTGATTAAATAGTGAAGCATTGTATTTCAAACTCCGTAATATTATATTTTTTCATAATTATAGCCGTGTATTTTACGTTTGTCAAATACTGCAGAGATAATTGTCAAATATGAAAAAATTATGAACTTTTTTGTAAAAAACGGTTTACAAGAACGGTGCGTTGTGATATTATATTGCCAATAAAAATGTTTACCTTTAATTCGGTACGGGATACCGACAAGGAGAACGCAAATCGCAACATCAATTTTTGTGTCTTGTCGAATTCCGACAAGGCTTTTTTCTTTGCAAAAACGGAGTGAAAATGGAAAACAAGATTATTATTGACAAGCAGACGATGCTTAGGGCTTTGGCTCGGCTTTCACATGAAATAATAGAGCAGAACACACAGGTCGATACGGTTTATCTTGTCGGCATCAAGAGGAGAGGCGTTCCGCTTGCAAAAATGATTAAGGCGAATATTGAAAAGTTTTCGGACCTTAAAGTTGAGCTCGGAGAGCTTGATATCACGCTTTACAGGGATGATTTAACGCAGGAGTATCAGTCTCCGCAGCTAAATTCATCGGTAATAGATTTTGATGTAAACAACAAGTCGATAGTTCTTGTCGATGATGTTTTATACACGGGAAGAACGGCACGGGCGGCAATGGAAGCGATAATAGGTCTCGGCAGACCTGCGGTAATTCAGCTTGCCGTTATGGTCGACAGAGGGCACAGGGAGCTTCCGATTTGCGCGAACTATGTCGGTAAGAATATCCCGACATCCAAGGATGAGTTTATCAATGTAAGAGTTGATGAAATTGACGGCATAACCGAGGTTGTGCTGTCTAAAAACGGTAACAAGGCGTAAGCCATAAATATTAGGAGGAAAAGAAATGAATCTTGTTTACGACATCAAAGACAAGCCGAAATTCGGACAGCTTATAGTGTTCGCTTTTCAGCAGTTGCTTGCAATCCTTGCGGCAACAATCGCAGTTCCCACAATTATAGGTAACGGTATGAGCCAGTCGGCTGCACTTTTCGGAGCAGGCGTAGGCACAATCGTTTATCTTCTTTTCACAAAGTTTGACAGCCCGGTATTCCTCGGCTCGTCCTTCGCTTTCATCGGCTCGATGCTTGCGGCTTTTGCAGGTGCGGTTTCCGTTGAAGCAGGCTATGTAGGAATTATAATCGGTGCGTTTTTTGCAGGTCTTGTATATGTAATCATCGCTATTGCGGTTAAATTCGCAGGCGTAGGCTGGATAGACAAGCTTATGCCGGCGGTCGTTATCGGACCTACCGTTTCAATTATCGGTCTCTCGCTTGCCGGCAATGCAATCGGCGACCTTACAACAGGTAAGGTTCTTGACGCAGAGGGCGTAAGCGTTGCAAGTCCTTATGTAGCACTCATCTGCGGTCTTGTAACTCTCTTTACGGTTGTTATCTGTTCGGTATTCGGCAAGAAAATGGCAAAGCTTATTCCGTTCATTATCGGTATCCTTGCAGGTTATGTGGTTGCTACCGTGTTTACCGTTATCGGAATTAAGACAGGCAACGAGGCACTTCAGGTTATCGACTTCTCGGTATTTTCGGATATGAAGATTTTCTCGGTTCCCGACTTTTCGTTCATTTCGGCGGCTAAGGGCATAAGCGCTGTTGACGCCAAGTATATAATCACACTTGCAGTTGCGTATGTTCCCGTTGCATTCGTTGTATTCGCAGAGCACATTGCCGACCACAAGAACCTTTCATCGGTTATCAATAAAGAGCTTCTTGAAGACCCGGGTCTTCACAGAACGCTTCTCGGCGACGGCGTTGGCTCAATGGTAGGCGCATTCTTCGGCGGCTGCCCGAACACAACATACGGCGAGTCGGTAGGTTGCGTTGCTATTACCGGTAACGCTTCGGTTGTTACCATCCTTGCAACTGCGATTATGGCAATGGTAATCTCTTTCTTCGGACCGTTCGTAACATTCCTTTCTTCAATTCCTAACTGCGTAATGGGCGGCGTTTGCATAACTCTTTACGGCTTCATCGCAGTCAGCGGTCTTAAAATGATTCAGAATGTTGACCTCGGTGAAAACAGAAATCTCTTTGTTGTAGCGGTAATCCTTATCTGCGGTATCGGCGGACTTACAGTTTCGTTCGGTAAGGTTACGCTTACGGAGGTTGCATGCGCACTTATCCTCGGTATCGTAACAAACCTTATTGTCGGCAAAAAGGACAATGAAGCGGCTGACGATACGGCTGAAAAAGCTGAAAAGTAATTTTTCAAAAAAGGCAAAAAATTAACGCTCTCACAATCGTACGGTTTGGCTGAGTGTTCATAAGGAAGTATTGGTTTCTCGCATAAAAATTTATTATGCCTTTGTCGGAAAGCCTCGCAAGGCGACAGCCTTGCTTCGTTTCCCAACTTCTGCATAAAAGAATTTTTATAGCTACGAAACTGCAACGCACTTCAAAATGATATATTTTTAATACAAGAAAAAGGAAAACCCCGCAGATAATGCTTATGCATATCTGTGGGGTTTAACGCATTATTGTGCAAAAAGATGTTTTTTGAAGCAAAACGGCCTTATTAACACTCAGCCTTTGAGAGCGTATTTTTTATTGTTAAATTAAAGTACATAGACGCCCGAGCTCAAAACAACAAATTCCTTGAGCGATGAACGGACATATCTGTACACGGGTTCATCAAATTGCTTGTAGTCGCTTACAAGATAATTGCCGAGGTTCACCTTGCGTATCTTGTTTGACCCCGCATTGCAGACGAACAACTCTTTCCTGTAAATGCTCAGGGAAACAGGCTCGTTGAAGGTCGGGGAATTTTCGCTTCCTATACGCATACTGAACTTTTTGTGCGGAATCGAATAATTGATGATCGAATTTTGGAGCGGAACCGTTGTCCAAAAATAAACTCCGTCCGCAACGGCACCGTTTATCGGGCAATCGCGGTAAATAAGATCGCCCGTCCAAACAGGCTTACCATGCTTGTCAAAAATGCCCGTTTCGCCGCTCGGATACACAACAGCGACATTTCTGTTTTTGAAAACAGTCGCCTCGCAGGTAACATAGTCGCCGATTTCGTCGCATATTGCCGCATAGTTTTCACCGAATTTATTAAGTTGATAGAAATCCTTTGTAACAGGTAAAAGCTTACCCGTTGCAACGCTGTATTGAAGAAAACTTACCTTATAGCTTGTTCCGTTGAACAGTTCTTTTTGTGAGAGAATAATTCCGTCGGAACAAGGTATAATGTCAAATACTTCAAAAGAAAATATTTTTTTCATTTTTATTTGCACCGTGTTCTATATATAAAGAAGTTATAATCTTACTTTATTTTACTTTATTTTACATAATAGGTCAACCTTAAATGAACAAAAACAGCAAAATTAAAATATTGTTAACAAGCCGACCGTCATATTTTGCGCCCCGATAAGCATAAAATTCAAAAAAGGAGTGATAATATGAACACGGCTGTATATTGCCTGTTTGCGGTTGTCGGACTTGCAATAATGGTTTCAATGATAAGGACAAAACGGTTTTTTTCGGTGCTGATGCTGACAGCAATGCAGGGACTCGTTGCACTGTTTGCGGCAAAATATGTCGGCGGTTTTTTCGGGATAGGACCGAGTATAAACTCCCATACGCTTGCGCTTTCGGCAGTCGGCGGCATACCGGGCGTGATTTTTTTGTTTATTGCGGAAATAATTTTCAAATGAGGTGTTGCATAAATTCGGATATTCCTGTATAATATCGGTACATTCAAAACCAAGGATGTTTAGCTCAGTTGGCAGAGCATTCGCTTGACGTGCGAAGGGTCAGCGGTTCAAGTCCGTTAACATCCACCAAGCAAAAAGAGAAGGGCATAGCCCTTCTCTTTTTGCTTCCTTGTAAATTTGTTGACGGACTTGAACCGCATAATCCGGCTTTTGCGAAGCGTAGCGAAGTCAAAAGGGATATAAAAATAAGCGGAGGTTTGCGAAGCAAACGAACTGAGGCGAAGCCTCAAGTCCGTTAACATCCACCACGTCGTCGCAAGCTTCATATTGCTTGCGGCGATTTTTTGTTGCATAAAAAAGAGGAAGGGAGCAACCCTTCCTCTCGAAATGCTTTTTACTTTATTGTGCCTTGCTCAATGCTTTCTTATCGTCCTTTGAGTAGAGAAGCTTGAGTATTATCGGGGTTACGATTGACGAAACCATAATAAGCACGATAACGGGCGTAAAGTATTCGTTTGAGATTATTCCGCAAGAGAGACCCTTTTGCGCCACAATCAGTGCAACCTCGCCTCGCGTCATCATTCCGACGCCGATTTTAATTGAGTCCGCAAGATTGAAACGGCAAGCCTTTGCCATAAGCGAGCAGCCGATTATCTTGCATACAAGACCTACAAGGACAAAGCATACTGCAAACAGGAGCATTTCGCCCGTAAAGCCGTCGATTGAGGTTTTAAGACCGATACTTGCAAAGAATACGGGGCCGAAGAGCATATACGAGCTGATATCCATTTTCTCGGCAATGTAGTTTGAGTCGTGAATACTGCAAAGTATAATTCCCGCAACATATGCGCCCGTAATGTCGGCAATACCGAAGTATTTTTCCGCAACATATGCCATACCGAGGCACAGTGCAAGACCCATAATCGGAATACGCCTTGTGTGCGGCCACATTTTGTCCGAAAATCTGAAAACCTTATATATAATATAGCCTACAACAAACGCAAATACAAAGAACAAAAGCGTTTTGACAATAACCGAAACCGGCTTTGCGTCGCCGCCGCTCATACCGATTACAAAGGTAAGAACGATAATTCCGATAACATCGTCTATAATTGCGGCACTCATAATTGTGGTTCCGACCTCGGTCGAGAGCTTTCCGAGCTCTTTAAGGGTCTGTACGGTAATGCTAACCGAAGTAGCCGTCAGAATAACGCCGATAAATACCGCCTTGTAAAAATCGGGCGAGCCCCACGGAGAAGCACCGTAAAACGCAAAATAAAGCAGTGTTCCGCCCACGAGCGGTACAAAAACACCTGCACAGGCAATCAAAAACGCCTTAAAGCCCGTCCTTACCAAATCCTTGAGGTTAGTTCCGAGACCTGCTGAGAACATAAGCAATACAACGCCGATTTCGGCAAGCTGAGATATAAAGTCCGTCTGGTCAACAAGATGAAGAACGCTCGGACCGATAATAAGACCCGCGATTATTTCGCCGACAACCTGCGGCGCTTTGAGCTTGCGCGCGATTATTCCGAAAATTTTAGCGGCAATTATGATTATGCACAAGCTTTTGAACACGGCATAAGTTTCCATAAAACACATATCCTTTCGCATTTTTCCGTAGTCAATTATACTCTAAGCATAAGTGGAATGCAAATAAAAAAGACATTTTTGTAACATTATATAAAATAGGCGGCGAAGAACGGTTGAATATTGAAAAATAATAAAAAAAGTGTATAATTAGAAAGATATGTAACTAACAAATTACGGAGTGCTGAAATGAAAAAATATTTTAATCTTTATAAAAAGCAATTTATCCTCGGACCCGCCTTCAAGCTTGCCGAGGCTATACTTGAGCTGTTTGTGCCTATTGCAGTCGCAAGTATGATAGACAAGGGTATTGCCGTGGGCGATAAGGCGTACATTTTCAAAATGGGAATTGTACTTTTCCTGCTGGCACTGTTCGGAGTTATGTTTGCGGTTGTCTGCCAGTATTCGGCGGCGGTCGCACAGCAGGGCGTCGGCACTCATTTGAGGAACGATGTGTTTGACAAGATAAATCTTATGTCGAGAGAGGACATAGACAAGTTCACAAGCGCATCGCTCACAACAAGGATAACGAATGACATCACGCAAATTCAGTCGGCGGTGGCAATGCTCATACGCCTTGTTTTCCGTTCTCCGTTTCTGATAGCCGGTTCGCTCATAGCGGCGGTCGGACTTGACGCCAAAATGTCGATAATCTTTTTCGTTGCGGCGTTGCTTGTAAGCATTATTCTATATTACATTTTGAGCCGCTCTCTGCCGCTCTACTCACAGATACAGAAGAAGCTCGACAAGGCGGCTTCAATCGTAAAGGACAGTCTTTCTGGTGTGCGTGTTATCCGTGCTTTTTCGAGAACGGAGTACGAAAAAGACAAATTTGAAAAGGCAAACGAGGAGCTTACCGTCCGCAGCGTTCGGGTCGGCAGGCTCACGGCACTTCTCAATCCGCTCACTTTTGCGGTTATGAACACGGCTATTGTTTTAATCCTTTATTTCGGCGGTATAAATGTAAACACAGGTAATCTTACACAGGGCGAGGTGCTTGCGTTTACAAACTATATGACGCAGATTTTGCTTTCGATTATCGTATTTTCGAATGTTATCGTAATATTCACAAAGGCGGGTGCGAGCTATCAGCGCCTTAAAGAGGTGCTTGATTTCACACCGAGTATGACCGATGAGAACGCACGCTTTACCGAGGCTGACGAAGAAAGACCTGCGGTTGAGTTCAAAAAGGTTTGCTATTCCTACGGCGAGGCTGACGAAAATGTTCTTACGGATGTTGACCTTTGCATAAACGCAGGGGAGACGGTCGGCGTAATCGGCGGCACGGGAAGCGGTAAAACAACGCTTGTAAACCTTATTATGCGTTTTTATGATGTTGACAGCGGCGAAATAGATGTTTTCGGACACGATGTCCGTGATTATAAATTCTCGGCTTTGAGGGGGATTGCCCACATTGTTCCGCAGGAAAACCGACTTTTTTCGGGCACGGTGCGTGAAAATTTGCTTTACGGCGACCAAAATGCAAGCGAAGCGGATATTAGAAGGGCTTTGAGAATTTCGCAGGCTGCGGAATTTGTCGAAAAGCTTCCCAAAAGGCTTGATACGGAGATTAACGAAAACAGTAAGAACCTTTCGGGCGGACAGAGGCAGAGGCTTTGCATCGCAAGAGCCTTGCTCGGCAACCCGAGGATTATAATTTTTGACGATTCGTCGTCGGCTCTTGACTTTGCGACCGACTCAAGGCTTCGCAAGGCTGTGCACGACGAGCTTTCGGGCACAACGGTAATTATCGTTTCACAGAGGGTAAACACAGTCAGAAACTGCGACAAGATAATTGTAATGAACGAGGGCGGAATTTCCGGAACGGGCACACATTCCGAGCTCTACAAAAACAACGAGGTATATAATGAAATTTGCCTTTCTCAGCTTTCGGAAAAAGAGGTGAACGCACAGTGAAAACGGTAAAAAGACTTTTCAAATATGTAAAACCGTTCAGGACAAACATTGCTTTTGCCGTCATTTCCGCAATAGGCGGTATATTGCTTTCACTGCTTGTTCCGATAATGATAGGTAAGGGCATTGACTGCATAGTCGGCAAGGACAATGTCGATTTTTCGGTGCTTATAAAGGTTTGTGTTGAGCTTTTCGCAATAGTTATCGCTTCGGCAATACTTCAGTGGATAATGACCTACAATTCAAACAAGCTGTCGTACAAAACCGTCAAGCTTTTGAGACGGGAAACGATTTCAAAGCTCAACAGAGTAGGGCTTAAATACATTGACAGTGTTCCGCACGGCGACCTCATAAACTCGGTAATCACTGATGTCGATATTGTTTCGACAGGCCTCTTACAGGGCTTTACGCAGGTTCTTTCGGGAATTGTAACAATCCTTGCAACGCTTGTGTTTATGTTTACGATTAACCCGTATATCACGCTTGTCGTTATGCTGCTTACTCCCGTTTCATTCTTTATGGCGTCATTTATCGCAAAGAGAGCGCATTCAAAGTATACGGAGCAGGCAAGACTCAGAGGTAAGCTTACGGGTTATGCTTCTGAGATGATAGACGGCGCACAGGTTGTCAAGGCGTTCAATATGCAGGAAAAGACGACTGAAGAGTTCAGGGATATGAATAACAAGTGGGAAAAGGTAGGCGTTATAGCGCATTTCTATTCGGCGCTTACAAATCCGCTTACAAGGTTTGTCAATGCGCTTGTCTATGCGGCTGTTGCCGTTTTCGGCGGCATCTATGTTGTCGGCGGAGCAATAACAGTCGGTGCGTTGGCTTCGTTCCTCGCTTACTGTTCGCAGTACACAAAGCCGTTTAATGAAATTTCGGCTGTCATTGCGGAGTTCCAGAACGCCATAAGCTCTGCCGAGCGTATTTTCTCCGTGCTTGACGCACCCGAGGAGGAGAGCGACGAGGGCAACAGAGAGCTTGAAGCCGTAAACGGCGATGTCGAGCTTAAAAATGTTGAATTTTCATATACCGATACAAAGAAATTTATCGACGACCTCAACCTTTCGGTAAAGAGCGGACAGACCGTTGCGCTTGTCGGACCCACGGGTTGCGGTAAGACAACGCTTATAAACCTGCTTATGCGCTTCTACGAGATAAATTCGGGCAAAATTACCGTTGACGGAAACGATATAACCGAGGTTACAAGGGAAAGTCTCCACAGTCAGTTCGGTATGGTGCTTCAGGACACCTGGCTTTTCTCTGGCACTATTTATGAGAATATTGCATACGGAAAGCCCGACGCCACCGAGGATGAGGTTATCGAAGCGGCTAAAAAGGCTCACGCACACAGCTTTATAAAGCGTTTGCCCGACGGCTACGAAACAATTATAACAGGTAACGGCGACAACCTTTCACAGGGTCAGCGGCAGCTGATTTCCATTGCGAGAGTAATGCTTTCCGACCCGCCGATGCTCATACTTGACGAGGCGACTTCAAGCATCGATACAAGGACGGAATTGAGAATACAAAAGGCGTTTCTTGAGCTTATGAACGGCAGAACGGCGTTTATCGTCGCTCACAGGCTTTCAACGATAAAAAATGCAGACAGAATACTGGTTATGAAGGACGGCGCAATTATAGAGCGTGGCACTCACGAGGAATTGCTCGAAAAGGGCGGCTTCTATTCAGAACTTTATAACAGTCAGTTTGCGGTCTATTAAGGAGACGGTATGGCTTTTTATGAAAATATCGACGCTCCCGAGAGGGTAATGCTTATTTCGGTTGACACGGGTGATTTCAACGCCGAGGAGTCCATAGAGGAGCTTGCCTTACTTGTTGAGACCGCAGGCGGCGAGGCTGTTGTTACTTCAACGCAGAAAATGCCGTCGGTAAATCCGGTGACATATGTGGGAAGCGGCAGAATACAGGAGATAAGCGAATTTTGCAGAAACAACGCCATCGACCTTATTGTTGCCGACGATGAGCTGTCGCCCGCACAGCTTAAAAATATTGAGGACATTACCGACACAAGGGTAATTGACCGCACCATGCTCATCCTTGACATCTTTGCGTTGAGGGCGAGGAGCAGCGAGGGTAAATTGCAGGTCGAATTGGCACAGCTTAAATACTCATTGCCGTTTTTGACGGGTAAAGGTAAAAGCCTTTCCAGGCTCGGCGGCGGTATCGGCACAAGAGGTCCCGGCGAGAGCAAGCTCGAGAGCGATAAGCGGCATATGCGCCGTAAAATTTACGCCCTTGAGGACGAATTAAAGCAGATTGAAAAGCGCCGCAACACAATGCGCAGCCGCAGAAAAAAGGACGGCATAATCTCCGTTGCGATAGTCGGATACACCAACGCAGGCAAGTCAACGCTTATGAATACGCTGACTAATGCGGGCGTACTTGCCGAGGACAAGCTCTTTGCAACTCTTGACCCGACCGCAAGGAAGCTGACTCTTCCGAACGGGCAGGATGTTATGCTCATCGACACCGTAGGACTTGTAAGGCGACTTCCTCACAAGCTTGTCGAGGCTTTCAAGTCAACGCTTGAAGAGGCGAAAAATGCCGACTTGATACTCAATGTATGCGACGCGTCGAGCGACGAGTGTGCGGAACATCTCGAGGTTACGGCGAACCTTTTGCGCGAGCTTGAATGTGAGCAAACGCCCGTAATTTCCGTAATGAACAAGTGCGACCTTGTGCCCGACATCTACGATTTGCCGACGATCGGCAGAGCGGTTATGATAAGTGCATTAAACGGCGAGGGCACGGACGAATTGCTTGCAGCTATCGAAGAAGCCTTGCCGAAAAACAGGGTGAGGAAAAAGCTGCTTATTCCGTTTGACAAGGGCTCGATAATTGCGGATATAAGAAAGGACGGCGCAATCCATTCCGAGGAATACACCGAAAACGGAACGCTTATAGACGCCACAGTCAATATTCATTACCTTGAAACGATTAAACAGTATATTCAATAAGCGGTATTTGCTGCAGGCTGTTGTTTAAGAAACGAAAACGCAGATAAAGAAAAACCTCTCAGCTTCAACTTTAACTGAGAGGTTTTTGCTTTGATTATTCGTCTTATTCGTCCTTGGGATTTAACGCCCTTGTCAACCAGATGTCCGCAATGTCCATTGCCGCATAAAGACCTTTTTTCTCACTTGTTTTAACGATTTTTTCCTTTATGCTGACATTCGGGTCGGTATTGACAAGCTGAACGGAAACCTTTGAAGCGAGGTCGGTATCACCGAACTCCTTGGAGCTGAGAATACGCATCATAATAACATAATCGTCGTTCATATCGCCGTAATAAATGGTATTTCCGCTCCTTACAAGGGGTTTGCCCTTATAAGTTAAAAAATCATTTTTCTTTTCAGCCATTTTTACACCTCAATTACTTTTCGGAACTTGATTTGAGATATTCTTTAACGAGAGTCTGCAAAAGCTCGTCTCTGTCAAGGCGGCGTATAAGGCTGCGTGCGTTATTATGTGTGGTAATGTACGTCGGGTCCTCTGAAAGTATATATCCGACAATCTGGCTTATGGGGTTGTATCCCTTTTCCTGCAAAGCGTTGTAAACGGTGAGAAGCGTTTGACGCATTTGCTCGTCACACTCATCTTTAATGGAAAATTTAATAGTCTTGTTCGGATCTAACATTTTGCCACCTCCTAAGAAAATCAATATACATTTGCTATTATATACCAATTAAAGTAAAAACACAATAGAATACTTGAATTTTTATTCGTTTATATAGTCCTCTATAATCTGACCGTCCTGTATTCTTATAACACGCTTTGCCTGATCCGCTATGCCGTTGTCGTGCGTGATAAGAATTACCGTCCTGCCCTCTTCGTGCAGACCCTTGAGTATTTTCATAACATCCTCGCCCGAACGGCTGTCAAGGTTACCCGTAGGCTCGTCGGCAAGAATGATAGGGGGGCGTGCGGCAACCGCTCTCGCTATCGCAACCCTCTGCTGCTGACCGCCCGACATCTGCTTGGGAAGATGGTCTATGCGGTGTGAAAGACCGACCTTTTCAAGAGCTTCCTTTGAGAGCTTGTGACGTTCCTCGGGTCTCATACCCCTGTAAACAAGCGGAAGCTCGACATTTGCCTGTGCGGTAAGGCTTGAAATGAGGTTGAACCCTTGGAAAATGAAGCCTATCTGCTTGTTGCGTATTTCCGAAAGCTGATCGTCCGTCATATGCGAAACATTTTCGCCGTCGAGGAAATATTCTCCGCTTGTCGGCACATCAAGAAGTCCGAGCATATTCATAAGCGTGGATTTACCCGAGCCCGACTGTCCGACTATCGCAACAAATTCGCCCCTATCGATAGTTAGGTTGATGCCGTCCAAGGCTCTAACCTCGTTTTCTCCGGGATTGTAAATTTTATAAATGTCTTTAACTTCGATTAAACTCATTCTGGAAACACCGCCTAACAAGTAAATTTTATAGTAAAACCGTATATAAATCAATAAATAATTTATGAATTTTTAACGCATTAACGGTAAAAATACGAAAAAGGAGTGATTGTTATGTCCACAACAGGCAAAGAATACTCGGATATGGCGAAAAAGGCTTCGCCGAAATCTCCGAAGCTTATGAATTGCATAAAAGCGTTTCTGACAGGAGGCTTTATTTGTCTTATCGGTCAGGTGCTGATGTTTCTTTTTCAAAAGGCGGGCTTTAACGAGCAGGAAACAAAGACTCTTACCTCGGTTGTGCTTATAGTATTGACCGCAATTTTAACGGGCATCGGAGTGTTTGACAAGATTGCAAAGCATGCGGGCGCAGGTACGACTGTTCCGATAACGGGCTTTGCAAATTCCGTTGTTTCGCCTGCAATGGAATTCAGAAGCGAGGGTAAAATCCTCGGTACGGGTGCAAAGCTGTTTTCAATAGCAGGACCGGTAATAGTTTACGGCACCGCCGCAGCGTTCCTTTACGGAATTATTTGCTATATTTTTAAGCTTTATTGACCGATTTAATATTATACAACCGTAGGGACAGCCCTCGCGGCTGTCCGATATAGGCTCCCTTGTGCAAAGGGAGCTGTCGTCATTTATGACGACTGAGGGATTGTTATAAAATTATATAAAAACAATCTTACAATCCCTCCGTTTCGCTCCGCTCAACACCTCCCTTTACACAAGGGAGGCTTAATCCTGTCCGTAAATTCGCAAAAGTTGGTAATGACGATGCGGTAGGGCAGGGGCAAGCTCTGTCCGTAAAAGTCAGCACAAATTAAATGTTATAATCGAATTAAATACCATATCATATCGTAGGGGCGAACTTCGTTCGCCTACTTTTATTTGCTGAAATTTGATAGGCGACCGCAGGTCGCCCCTATGGGTTGTGCGTAAAAAATAATGCTATATCAGCCGTAAATTGCGATAAAGTAACAACAATTAGGCGGCAGGAGCAAGCCCCTGCCCTACGCTTTCAATAAATATGCAATTTCTCGAGAAGTTCCGCTCCATCTCAGAGGGAGCTGTCAAACGCTCTGCGTTTGACTGAGGGAGTGAAAAAAGATTTCATCAAACTTTGTAAAAACTCCCCCAGTCATTTTTTTCTACGAAAAAATACCAGCCCCTTTTAGGATGGGGCGGAAACACTAATCGAATTTGATATAAAATGCGGTGACCAGATTTTATAATTTTTTCGATATTTTTTTGTATCAAAAACATTGAAATGACGGTGCTTTAGTGGTATAGTATCTGTATATATTTTATTGTGAGGCATTGTGTCTCCCGAACAGAAAGGTGTGTGTTGTAATTGGCACTCGTCCCGATGAAAGATTTACTTGAAAGAGCCGAAAACAAGGGCATTGCGGTTGGTGCTTTTTCAGTGGGAAATATGGAAATGGTTATGGGCGCCGTCAAGGCGGCGGAGGAGCTGGAAACTCCGATTATTTTGCAGATAGCCGAGGTCAGGCTCAAAAGCTCTCCGCTTGAGCTTATGGGTCCGATAATGATTGCGGCAGCGGAAAATGCGGAGGTTGACATTGCCGTTCATCTTGACCACGGCTTAAAGGTTGAAACCGTGGAGCAGGCGCTTGACATAGGCTTTACCTCGGTTATGTTTGACGGTTCGCTTTTACCGCTTGAAGAAAACATAAAAACGGTTAAGGGCGTTGTAAAAGAAGCCGAGGAATACGGCGCTACGGTAGAAGCCGAATTGGGCGTTGTAGGCGGCAACGAGGGCGAGGGCAAAAAGCACGAGATACTCTGCACAAATCCCGACGACGCTGTTCGCTTCTGCGACGAGACGGGCGTTGACGCTCTTGCGGTGGCTATCGGCAATGCGCACGGAAATTATCCCGTTCTTCCCGAGCTTCGCTTTGATGTGCTCGAAGAAATTCATAAGAGGGTTAAAACGCCGCTTGTTCTTCACGGCGGCACGGGCATAAGCGACGAGCAGTTCCAAAAGGCGATTTCGCTCGGCGTTCGTAAGATAAACATTGCAACCGCTTCCTTTGACAACCTTGCCGCATATGCAAAGGCTTATTGTGACAACAAGGAAAAGGCTAATTATTTCGAGCTCTCTGCCTGCGAGGTTGAGGGAGTTTATCAAAATGTTAAAAGACATATCAAAGTTTTCAATATGGAATAATCAAGGAGAAAAATATGAAATATATAGAATTTGACTCTTCAAAAAAGTATGACCTTATTCTTTTGGGCAGAATTGCGGTTGACTTAAACCCCGTTGACTATTACTGCCCGTTAAACGAGAGTACGACCTTTAAGAGATACCTCGGCGGCTCGCCTGCAAACATAGCGGTCGGTCTTGCAAGGCTCGGCAAGAAATGCGGCTTTTTTGCCCGTGTTTCCGACGACCAGTTCGGCACATTCGTAACCGACTTCTTTGAAAAAGAGGGCATTGACACCTCACATGTCAAGAGATGCGAAAACGGCGAGAAGATAGGTCTTACCTTTACCGAAATCAAATCCGAGACCGAAAGCTCCATAGTTATGTACCGCAACGAGGCGGCAGACCTGAAGCTTGAAGTGAGTGACATTGACGAGGAATACATAAAGCAGGGTAAGGCTCTTTTGATTTCGGGCACGGCACTGTGCGAGAGTCCGTCGAGAGAAGCTGCCTTAAAGGCTGTTATGCTCGCAAAGAGGAATTCCGTTCCGATTATTTTTGATATTGACTACCGTGCATACAACTGGAAAAACGACGATGAAATTTCAATTTACTATGCCGCGGTTGCGAGAGAGGCAGATATTATCCTCGGCTCCCGTGAGGAATACGACCTTACCGAAAAGCTTATAAAGCCCGGTATGTCCGACAAGGAAACCGCCGCATATTGGCATTCGCAGAACGCAAAAATCGTTGTAATCAAGCACGGCAAAGAGGGCTCGACCGCTTACACAAACGACGGCGAGAGCTACAACATCAAGCCGTTCCCCGTCAAGCTCCTTAAATCGTTCGGCGGCGGAGACGGATACGCTTCCGCATTCCTTTACGGTCTTTTTGAGGGCTATGAAATAATCGACGCCCTTGAATTCGGTTCTGCTTCGGCGGCTATGCTGGTTGCGTCACACGCTTGCTCACAGGATATGCCATCGGTCGAAGCGGTTAAAAAGTTTATTGCGGACGAAAAGGCTGAATACGGCGAAATGATTGCCAGAGTGTGATATTTTCGGCTGTTTTTCCGCAATACTGCGTTGCGCCTTCTCGCAATATCGCATATTGCTTCGTCGGCACGCCTTGTCTTGCGAAAAAACATCGCAAAAATATAAATATCGGCTGTCCGTAATACTGCGTTGCGTATTCTCACAATACCGCATATTGATTTGCCAGCACGCCTGTTCGGTTATAAATGCCCTTACGACGGCTGATTTGACATTATTTTTCAACGCACAACCCGTAGGGGCGACCTGCGGTCGCCTGTCAAAATTCAGCAAATAAAAGTAGGCGAACGAAGTTCGCCCCTACGGTATAATATGGTATTTAATTCGATTATAATATTTAATTTGTGCTGACTTTTTTCGGCAGGAGCAAGCCCCTGCCCTACACTGTATCGGACAGCAATTGCGGCTGTTTGAAAATCCGCAAAAATCGACACAATTGTTATACGCAATACTAAAATACGGCTCTTCAAAAATGATCGGAAAGCTATATTATGAAAAGATTATTCAAAAACAAGGTGTTCAAAGCTGTAATCGGCACGCTGATATGCGTTTGCCTTTTGCTTGCCGTCGGTGCGGCAGGCATTAACGCTTATATGCTTTCCTATTCAAGCAAGAGGTTCGTTACCGCAGATGAGCTTAACGCCGACGAATATGACTGTATTTTGGTTCTCGGTGCAGGGCTTTGGGGCGGCGAGCCGTCGCCTATGTTAAAGGAAAGGCTTGATTTTTCGCTTGAAGCATACGAAAAGGGCTGCAGTGATAAATTCCTTGTTTCCGGCGACCACGGCACGAAAAGCTATGACGAAGTAAACGCAATGAAAACTTATCTTACAGAAAAAGGCGTTCCTGCCGAGGCGGTGTTTATGGACCATGCAGGCTTTTCGACATATGAGTCCATGTACCGTGCAAGGGATATTTTCAAGGCGCAGAAAGTCCTTATAGTAACGCAGAAATATCATCTTTACAGAGCGGTGTATATCGCAAGAACGCTCGGACTTGACGCTTACGGCTTTGACAGAGAGGAGCTTGAATATCCCGTCACCAACGATTTAAGGGAAGCGGCGGCAAGGGTAAAGGATTTCTTTTACTGCATTGCAAAGCCGAAGCCCACATATCTCGGCGAAGAAATGCCGATAAAAACCGCAAGCGCCTCGCTTACGGATGATAAAATAAAAGTATAATTTAATATGAATGAGGGTAATAAGATGTACGAAAATCCTAAATTTAACGAAAACAACGAAAAAATCCTCTGTGAAATGAACGGTAAAAACTCCGATATGCTTATGGATATCAGGGTAAAGGTTCTGAAATCGGGGGAGGAAATGACTTTCTGCGAAAAGGAAAACGAGACTGCTCTGCTTTTGATGGCGGGCGATGTCGATTTCATTTTCGACGGTAAAGCTGAAAACGCAAAAAGGCGTTCTCCGTTCATTGACAAGGCTTCGGCAATTCATTTTGCAAGGAATAACAAGGTAACCGTTAAGGCGAATGAGGAGTCGAGGTTTGTTATCGAGCAAACAGGCAACGCAAACGATTTCGGCGTTCATTATTATAAAGGCGAGGATATGACCGTTCAGCACTTCGGCGCAGACCAGTGGGACGGTATGGCGGACAGACAAGTGCTTACCGTATTTGACCGTGAAAATGCGCCGTATTCAAATCTTGTTCTCGGCGAGGTTTTTCACAAGCCCGGCTGTTGGACGAGTTACCCTCCGCACTATCATCCGCAGCCCGAGGTTTACTACTATGAATTTGACAAGCCGCAGGGCTTCGGCGTAGGTTTTGTCGGAGACGATTGCTACAAGGTAGGCGACGGCGGCTGTCTTGCGATTACGCCCATGCATACGCATCAGCAGGCGGCGGCTCCCGGATACAAAATGTGCTATGTCTGGATGATAAGACATCTTGACGATGACCCGTGGGAAAAGACAAGAATTGACGCCCCCGAGCACAAGTGGCTTTTAGAGGAAAAATAAGGAGAGAAAACTATGGCATATATGACTACCGCACAGGCGCTTGTAAAGTTCCTTGACAATCAGTATGTTTCCTTTGACGGAAAAGAGACAAAGTTTGTTGACGGAATTTTTACGATTTTCGGACACGGTATAGTTTGCGGACTCGGCGAGGCTCTTGACTCGGACAGGGGCGGACTTACCGTATATCAGGGAAAGAACGAGCAGGGTATGGCTCATGCGGCTACGGCTTTTGCTAAGATGAATAACCGCAGGAAGATTATTGCGTGCTCTTCTTCGATAGGACCGGGCGCGGCAAATATGATTACTGCGGCGGCAACTGCTACCGTAAACCATATTCCGCTTTTGCTTATCCCTGCGGACGCATTTTCAACCCGTCAGCCCGACCCCGTGCTTCAGCAGTTCGAGCAGGTGAATTCGCTTGCCACAACCACAAATGACGCTTACAAGGCGGTTACAAGGTATTGGGACAGAATTGCACGCCCCGAACAGCTTATGACCGCTATGATAAACGCAATGAGAGTTCTTACCGACACGGCGGAGACCGGTGCTGTCTGTATTTCCCTTCCGCAGGATGTTGAGGGCGAAAGCTACGATTTCCCCGACGAATTCCTCCAAAAGAGAGTTCACAGAATTACAAGGATTGCGCCGTCTTGTGAAGAGGTCGACGACATAGCAAAAATCCTTCTCACGGCGAAAAAGCCGCTTGTTATCTGCGGCGGCGGCGTAAGATATTCCGAGGCGGGAGCGGAGCTTGAAAGCTTCTGCAAGGAATTCAACATTCCGTTTGCGGAGACCCAGTCGGGCAAGACGGCATGCCGTTCGAGTAATGAATTTAACCTCGGCGGTCTCGGCGTAACGGGAAATTCCGCAGGTAATGTAATCGCAAAGGAAGCGGATGTTATCCTCGGCGTCGGAACAAGATTTTCCGATTTCACAACGGGTTCAAAATCACTTTTCAGAAGCGACGCAAAGGTGCTTACGATAAACACCTCACGCTTTGACGCATATAAGCTCGGTGCGGTAAAGCTTGTCAGCGACGCAAAGCTCGGACTTCTTGCTCTTGCGGAGATTTTGAGAGAAAATAATTACAAATCCGCATACACAACCGAAATTGCGGCGGCTCGCAAGGGATGGGCGGACGAGATGAAACGCCTTGCCGATTACAGATACGGCGAAGCTTTCGAACCGCTTATCAAGGCGAGAGACGAGAGGACTATTCCCGAATTTGCAAAGAAATTCGGCACGATAACCCAGACTGCTGCGGTTGCAAAGGTGCGTGAGCTTATCGATGACGACGCTGTTTGCGTAGGTGCGGCGGGTTCGCTCCCCGGCGACCTTCAGAGGATGTGGACCTCTGACAGCCTTTATTCCTACAATATGGAGTACGGCTATTCCTGTATGGGATATGAAATTGCGGGTGCATTCGGCTCAAAGCTCGCTTGCCCCGATAAAGAGGTATACGCAATGTGCGGCGACGGAAGCTATCTTATGCTTCATTCGGAGCTTGTTACATCAATTCAGGAGAAGAAAAAAATCAATGTTCTTCTCTTTGACAACAGCGGCTTCGGCTGCATAAACAACCTTGAAATGTCGAACGGTATCGGCAACCTTGCCACGGAGTTCCGTTTCAGAGACGAAAACAACAATCTTCTCGGCGACCTTGTGCCGATTGATTTTGCAAAATGCGCTTCGGGCTACGGTGTAAAGACCTACACCGCAAGAACGCTTGAAGAGCTTGAGCTTGCGTTGGAGGACTCAAAGAAGCAGACTGTTTCGACCCTTATCGACATAAAGGTTCTTCCCAAGTCAATGACCGACGGCTACGGTGCGTGGTGGAATGTCGGCGTTGCAAGTACATCGCAAAATGAAGCCGTTAAAAAGGCTTATTTGAATAAAAAAGAAAATCAGGAGAAAGCGAGAAAGTATTGATATGCTTGACAAAAACAAAGTAAAGCTCGGCATTGCGCCGATTGCGTGGACAAATGACGATATGCCCGATTTGGGTGCGGAAAACACCTTTGAGCAGTGTGTTTCCGAAATGGCTCTTGCAGGCTTCACGGGCTGTGAGGTCGGCAACAAGTATCCCCGTGACACAAATGTGCTCAAAAAGGCTCTTGAGCTTCGCGGTATGCAGATTTGCAACGCCTGGTTCTCGTCATTCCTTACGACAAAGCCTTATGAGGAGGTCGAAAAGGACTTCATCGAGCATATTACCTTCTTAAAGGAAATGGGCGCAAAGGTTGTCGGCATTTCCGAGCAGGGTCACTCGATTCAGGGTACGGATAAGCCGATTTTCGAGGCTAAATATGTTATGAACGACGAGGAGTGGGACAGACTTTGCACGGGCATCAACAAGCTCGGTAAGGTTGCAAAGGATATGGGCATTAAGCTCTGCTTTCACCATCATATGGGCACGGTTGTTCAGACCGAGGCTGAAATCGACAGGCTTATGGCTAACACAGACCCCGAGCTTTTCGGACTTCTCTTTGACTGCGGACACCTTGCATACTGCGGCGAGGATTATATGTCGGTTCTCAACAAATACGCAGACCGTATCCGCCATGTACACCTCAAGGATATCCGTCCCGAAAAGGTTGAGCAGGTCAAGAGAGAGCATCTCAGCTTCCTGCAGGGTGTAAGACTCGGAGCTTTTACGGTTCCCGGAGACGGCGCAATTGACTTCAAGCCGATTTTTGATGTCCTTGAAAAGACGGGCTATGAGGGATATGTTCTTGTCGAGGCGGAACAGGACCCCGCAATCGCAAATCCGCTTGAATACGCTATCAAGGCAAGAAAATATATCGCCGAAAAAGCAGGACTTTAATTTAATCGGAGGATAAGAAATGAGTTATCAGTTCATTATGCCGAAACAGGTGTTCTACGGCGAAAACGCACTTTCGGACGCCGCCGAACATATCTCGGCTTTCGGCAAAAAGGCTCTTGTTGTCACGGACCCGATGATGGTTAAGCTCGGCAATGCAAAAAAGGTTACCGATATTCTTGACAGGAGCAACACACAGTACGCAATTTATGACGGAGTAACGGGCGAGCCGACGGACAAAATCGTCGAGGCGGGTCTTAAAATCTGGAACGATGAAAACTGCGACTTCCTTATCGCAGTCGGAGGCGGTTCTCCGATTGACACCATGAAAGCAATCGGTGCGGTTGCGACGAGCGGCGGTTCAATCAATGATTTCCTCGGTAAGGTTATTACGGTTCCCACACCGCCCATGGTTGCAATCCCCACCACGAGCGGCACGGGCTCGGAGGCTACGCAGTTTACCATAATCACGAACACGGAAAAGGACATTAAAATGCTTTTGAAGGGTGCGGTGCTTATGCCCGACCTTGCAATAGACGACCCGGCGTTTACAATGACCGCTCCGGCTTCCGTTACAGCGGCTACGGGTCTTGACGCTCTCTGTCATGCAAGCGAGGCTTATACCTCACGCAAGGCACAGCCTATGACGGATGACCTTGCATTGAGTGCGGTCAAGAGGATTTTCAAGTATCTACCAATAGCTTACAGCGAGCCGCATAATGTCGAGGCAAGAGCTCAGATGAGCCTTGCGGCGCTTGAAGCAGGCACGGCGTTCAATAACGCTTCGGTTACGATAATCCACGGTATGTCACGCCCCATAGGCGCACTTTTCCATGTTCCGCACGGCATAAGCAACGCAATGCTTATGACAGAGTGCTTTGACTATGTCTGCGACGGCGCTCAAAAGCGTTTTGCGGATATGGCAAGGGCAATCGGCAAGGCGGACGAGTCTGATTCCGACGAGCAGGGCGCAAAGAAATTTGTTGCAGCCTGCAAGGAAATCTGCGACACCTGCAACATTCCGAGCGTATCGGGGTACGGAATAGACCTTGACGGGTTCCGTAAGGCAATGCCCAAAATGGCGGAGGACGCATTCGCTTCGGGCTCGCCGTCAAACACAATCAAGGAAATATCCGTTGACGATATTATGAAAATTTACGACAATCTTTGTAAATGACGAAAAATGAATAATAAAATCAAGCTTGTTAAACGAAAACACCCAAGGCTGAAGAATTATGATTACAGCAGTAACGGATATTATTTTATAACCGTTTGTTCGTACAGGTTCAAAAGGATTTTTAGCATGATTTATCCGGACAGTATAGGGCGGGAGCAAGCCCCCGCCCTACGCTTACCGATATAATCTGTACTTTTAAGTCTTTGGCGACAATTGAGTGCAACAGGCTTGACAATATCGGCGGAAGAAAAATATTCCAAACATCATTTTATGACCATGTTATACGAAGCGAAAATTCGTACTTGAATATTTGGCAGTATATAAATGAAAATCCACGCAAGTGGGAAAATGATAAATATTATATTTAGGAGAGAATGTTATGTTAAAAATCGGTATTATCGGCGCGGGACGCATCGGCAAGGTGCATCTTGAGTCAATTTCCTACCATGTTAAGAACGCAACCGTAG
This sequence comes from Eshraghiella crossota, assembly GCA_963624605.1. Taxonomy (GTDB): domain Bacteria; phylum Bacillota; class Clostridia; order Oscillospirales; family Acutalibacteraceae; genus Fimenecus. Next base: position 23,479 of record CAVFQD010000020.1, read on the forward strand.
TTGCAATGGCTGACCCCTTTATGAACGATGAGACAGAGGCTCTTATCAGAAGCTTCGGCGTCCAGAAGGTTTATAAGGACTACAAGGAAATCATCAGCGACCCCGAAATTGACGCAGTTATGGTTTGCTCGTCAACCGACACCCATGCGCCCATTTCAATCGAGGCTATCAACGCAGGCAAGCATGTTTTCTGCGAAAAGCCCCTTGCAAACACCGTTGACAAAATCCTTGAAATCGCAGACGCTCTCAAGGCTCATCCCGAGGTTAAGTTTCAGGTAGGCTTTAACCGCCGTTTTGACCACAACTTTGCGGCTATCCGCAAGGCTTACGACGAGGGCAAGATAGGCGACGCTCAAATCCTTAAAATTACATCGAGAGACCCGCAGGCACCGCCTGTCGGCTACTGTGCGGCAAGCATTTTCCTTGATATGACCATTCATGATTTTGATATGGCTTGCTTCCTTACAAACAGCGATGTCGAGGAACTTTATGTTTATGCCGACGCCCTTATCAATCCGTCAATCCGTGAATACGGCGACTTCGATACGGCTATTATCTCGCTTAAAATGGCAAACGGCGCTCTTGCGGTTATCGACAACTCCCGTCAGGCAATGTACGGCTACGACCAGAGAGCGGAGCTCTTCGGCTCAAAGGGAATGGTTGCGACCTCAAACGACACGCTTTCATCTGCGGTAATTTCCACTGCCGACGGCGTTACAGGCGAAAAGCCGCTCTATTTCTTCCTCGAAAGATATATGGAGAGCTTCTCCGAAGAGGTAAGACAGTTCTGCTCGGCTGTTGAAAACAACACAGACACTCCCGTAGGTATTCACGCAGGCTTGCAGTCGGTTAAAATTGCTCTTGCCGCTGAAAAATCTGCAAATGAGCACAGAGCAGTCAAGCTTTCCGAAATAAACTGACAAATACATATGTTACAGCAATACCGTTTACAAATCACCGTAAACGGTATTGTTTTTTATGTGTGCCCGTGTAGGGACAGAGCTTGCCCCTGTCCCTACGCAGTTTGATATAAATTCAAATCCGTGCGAAGCTCCCACTGCAATAATCGTACCTATGCTTTGTTTTTTGCTTTTTTATAAAAATATACACCCCAAAAGTGTCTAACTTTTGAGGTGTATATCAAAATCTCTCGGCTTAATATTGTAATTTTATCAACCGTTACCGAAGGTCAGAAGCAGGAAGCCTGCCGCAACGGCAGAACCGATAACGCCTGCAACATTCGGTCCCATAGCGTGCATAAGAAGGAAGTTAGTGGGGTTGTATTTTCTGCCCTCAACCTGCGAAACACGCGCCGCCATAGGAACTGCGGAAACGCCTGCCGAGCCGATAAGGGGGTTTACCTTGCCCTTTGTAACAACATTCATAAGCTTGCCGAAAAGAACGCCGCCTGCCGTTGAGAAAGCGAAAGCGAGAAGTCCGATGGCAATAACAAGAATTGTCTTGCCGTTAAGGAAGTTTCCGCCTTCTGCCGTAGCGCCGACCGTAACGCCGAGCATAATCGTGATGATGTTGCAAAGCGAGTTCTGCGCCGTGTCGGAAAGCCTGTCTGTAACGCCCGACTCCTTGAAAAGATTACCGAGCATAAACATACCGATAAGCGGAGCCGTTGACGGAATAATGAGAACGCAAAGAACGGTAACAACAATCGGGAAGATAATCTTTTCTGCCTTGCTGACTGTTCTCAGCTGTTCCATCTTGATTTCACGCTCTTTTTTCGTGGTAAGGAGCTTCATAATCGGGGGCTGAATAAGCGGAATAAGCGCCATATACGAATAAGCCGCAACTGCGACCGGTCCCAAAAGGTGAGGCGCAAGCTTACCGGTAAGGTAAATTGCGGTAGGACCGTCAGCGCCGCCGATGATAGCTATGGAAGCAGCCTCCTGAGCGGTGAAGCCCTCAAATCCGGGAATCAGCTTTGTTGCGATTGCAATAAGGAACGCAACATAAATACCGAGCTGTGCGGCAGCACCCAAAAGGAGACTGGAGGGGTTTGCAAGGAGCGGACCGAAGTCTGTCATTGCGCCGACGCCCATAAAGATAAGGCAGGGGAAGATACTCGACTTAACGCCGCAGTAAATAAGCCTTAAAACGCCCGAATCGTACCAATGCGCGCTTGCGTCGGTTACAACTCCGCCGGGGGTGGCAATAGCCAGCGGATCATACATTATGTCGGGATAAACATTTACAAGAAGCATACCGAATGCGATGGGAAGAAGGAGCAACGGCTCAAACTTCTTGACGATAGCGAGATACAAAAGAACGAACGCTACCGCTATCATAATCCAGTTTCGCCAATCAAGTGCGGTAAAGCCCGAGGTCTGAAAAATTTCAACAATAGAGGTTATAATTGACATTTTGCTCCCCCTTAACCGATGAAAGCAAGAATCTGGTCGGTGTCGACTGAGGTTCCCGCCGATACGACTACCTGAGAAACGGTACCGCTGACAGGAGCGACAATTTCATTTTCCATTTTCATAGCTTCGAGGATAAAGAGAACATCGCCCTCTGTTACGCTCTGACCTGCCGCAGTGTTGACCTTGAGGATTGTGCCGGGCATGGGTGAGCTTACAGGCGTGCCTGTACCCGAAACGGGTGCTGCCGCAACGGGAGCGACAGGAGCGGCGGTAGCTGCGGGTGCAGCAACGGGAGCCGCGGGAGCTGCTGTGGGAGCAATGCTTGTAACGATTGCTTCACTGAGCTCGGTAACATCAACTTCATAATCTGTTCCGTTTAATGTAACAACATATTTCATAACTTTTTCTCCCTTATTCTTCTATCTTTTTAATTGAATTGAACTGTAATCTGTTAAGAGGAATACCGCTTTCGTTTGAAACGATTGCCATAATGACCGCCGCAGTCTTGTCATCAATGTCATTGAGCTCAAGCTTGCCTGTCGACTGTGCGGTCGGTAAAGC